>CAZVPW010000032.1:0-12999 GCA_964629115.1 uncultured Acidiphilium sp. | reverse complement strand
GGCGAAAATCGAACCAAAACGGCGACGAGTCGCCGTTTTTTATATTATAGCGCTAACGCAAAAAAAATGCAATGTTTTTTTGTGAAAAGTCGGCTATAAGTCGAAAAATGACTGCGTTTTTTGATAATTTGCAAGATAAAAGTCCTATTTCGACCATATAAAATCGGTCGATTTTGTCGCGAAACGCGTTTTTTTTGACAAAAAGGGGAATAAAAGGTGAAAAACGGCGCTTGAAGTTTCTATGCTTGACATATTTTTTTTGAAGCGCTACTATTTATATAAAGTCGGCGTTTAACGCCGCGTTTAAACTCATATAAAGGAATCAAGGAGCGCTTATGTTATACTATATTATCTACGGTTCGCTCATTATCGTCGTTCCGGGATTTATTCTCTCGGCGATTTGTCAAGCGACGATAAATTCGCGTTACGTAAAATATTCGCGCGTTCAATCGAGATCGGGTTGGACGGCTAACGAAATGAGCGAAATGATTTTGGAGAGAGCGGGCGTCCGTTCGGTTTCGGTTAGGAGAATAAGAGGTCGGCTTACCGATAATTACAATCCGTCGACCGATATTTTGAGTTTATCCGAAAGCGTTTACGGCGGTTCGGATATAGCATCCCTCGCCGTCGCCGCGCACGAGTGCGGCCACGCGGTTCAAAAACACTCGGGATCTTTTTTGATGACCTTGCGTTCGATTCTCGTTCCCGTGACGAACATAGGTTCTCGCCTCGCCGTTCCGATTGCCGTTTTCGGCGTCCTTTTGAGTTTCTTGCTTCAAACGACGCAAGTAGCCGACGTTATTATCGCGATCGGAATACTTTTGTATTCGTTGACGACTTTGTTTGCTCTCATAACCTTGCCCGTGGAAATCGACGCGTCGAGAAGAGCCTTGAAAATGCTTTCCTCTTCGGGAGTTTTGAACGACGAGGAGTTATACGGGGCGAAAAAAGTTCTTTCCGCCGCCGCGACGACTTACGTTGCGTCTTTGGTCGTGTCCTTGCTCTATCTCTTGCGCTTTGTCGCTCTCATCGCGACGTTTAAGCATCGAGACGATTGATTTTCTTTAAAAATAGGAAATAAAAGCCGCTTTGATTAAAACGCGTTTCGCGGAAAATCCTTCTCCGCGAAAGGGCGAAATCTAAGCGGCGTTTTAATTTTAACGGACTATAAGTCGATTAACGTGGTTTTTGCTTTTATTTGCCGTAGGCGCGGCGTCGATTTAGAATAAGGTCTCGGCGTCGGCTTAGTAAGGTCTTGGCGTCGGTTTGGCATAAAGTTTCGGCGTCGGTTTGGCTTGAGGTCTCGGCGTTCGGTCGATTAGTTCCTGACGACCGAAAAGGCCTTTATGGCGTCAGCTTTGGCGGAGACCGATATAAAATACTCGCCGTTTTTCGCCGAAACGGTCAGTTTGGGCTTTTCGGATAGCCCGAAATAGTCGCTCAAAACGAAAGATAAATCTCGGACGATCATCTCGACGCATTCCGCCGTTACCGAAAGCCTGTCCGTTTCTATAACCGATTTTAATCGGGCGAGTTGAGAACGTTTCATCGTCGTCTCCTTTATTTATTAGTTCGTCGTTACAGCCGTTTTTTTATTATTCTTCTCAAACTTCCCCAAAAGCCGACGTACGGCGAAAGATAATCGTATCGTTTGTTTTTGCCCGAAAGAATATTTTGAGCGAGTATTTTAAAGGCTTTTGCCGACGGGGATTCGTTCGGGATTTGCCCCGCGTTTCTTAAAAAGACGTTGTCGTCTTCCGGGATAATTCCGACGAGAGGACATTTCAATGTCTGTTCGATGTCTTCGGGAGATAAGGAATCTCCGCTCGCGACCAAATCACCTCGCGTTCTGTTGACGACGAGACCGATAGATTTAACTCCTCGTCCGCGAAGAATAGATAGGGTTTTGTCGGCGTCTCTAAGGCTTGAAAGAAGAGGCGTCGTAACGACGAGGGCCTCTTCCGCCGCTGAAACCGCGATTGAAAAACCCTCCGAAGTTCCGGCGGGGCAGTCGATTAAAATATAATCAAACGATAGAGAAAGCCCCTCTATAAGTTCTTTAACGGCTTTTTGAGCGTTAATATGGCTTGAGAGAGGACGAAGAGAGGGGAGTATGTAAGCGTTTTTTGCCGACGGAAACGGGGCGAGCGCTTGCTTGGCTCTGCATCTGCCCTCGACGCAATCGGCGACGTCGTAAACGACTATATTTTCGGCTCCGACCGCAACGTCGAGATTGTTTAATCCGAAGTCCGCGTCCACGATGCAAACTCTCTTTCCGTTTTGAGATATTTTCGCTCCCAAATTTGCGGCGACGGTCGTTTTTCCGACGCCGCCTTTCCCCGAACATACGACTATTTTTCTTGCCATACGTCGATTGTAGCGCATAACGCTTTGGGGAGAAGAGATCATTTTGACGCTATATGATATATTTTGTCGAACGGTCGTCCGCCGCTTCGACTTTTGAATAACTCTCTTCGCGGCGAACAGTTCGAGCCCTCGTCGAGAAATTGTCGACGTCGCAGACCTTCGGGAGAAAAGGGTCGATTGTGAAAAAATAAAAAGAATTATGAAAATTAGTTGACAATTCGCCGACCGAGTGATATTATAGCGACGATAAATCTTTAAGGACGATACGGAGATATCGGCAAGATTGGTAGTTTGCGTTGCTATGCGATAATTGCGCCTTGCCGAGATTCGGTAAGGTTTTTTTGTATTCCGCCGCGAAGATTTTTCAAAAGAAAAACTTTTAAAGGAGAAATGTTATGAAACTCACTTACGGAATCGATAGCAGACCGGATTTCAAGAAAAATCTCGTCTTTGCTTTCCAACAGATGATCGCTATCATGGCGGCGACTTTGCTCGTCCCCATTTTGATAAGCGCGACGGATATTTCGTTTGAACTCGACGGGATAAAATACGTTGCCCGCCTCAATTGCGATCCAGCCGCCGCTTTGTTCGGAGCTGGAGCCGGTTCTTTGGTATATTTATTGTTTACCAGATTTAAGAGCCCCGTCTTCCTCGGTTCTTCGTTTACTTTCCTCGGAGCCCTCTGCGCCGTCGCCACGAATAACTACGGTTATTGGGGTCTTATAATCGGCGTCGGCTTTGCCGGTCTCGTTTACGCGGCTATCGCGATCGTAATCAAACTCGTCGGTTCGGGCTGGATAAAGAAACTTCTTCCTCATGTTATTATCGGACCCGTCCTTGCGATAATCGGTCTTTCCCTCTCGGGAACCGCCGGCAGTTGGATGATGTCTAACGGAAAGGACAAAGCGTACAGTCTTTGGTACGTCTTCGTCGGTTTGTGTACTTTCGTCGCGATCGTAGTCGCTTCGATTAAAGGAAAGGGTATGGCTAAGCTTATACCGTTCATCATCGGTATCGGAGCCGGTCTCGTATTGGCTATAATAATTACCCTCTTTGGTTATATTAATGACGGCGCTTTTTGCAAGAGTATGAGAATAGTCGATTTTACGCCTATTAAAGATTGCTTCTCGCCCGTACGTTTCCAAAGTTTCCTTGATTATCCCAAGTTTACCTTCTTGCAAGGCATAACTCAAAGCGGTTTGGAATATCTTCCTTACAACGCTAACGGCGATCTTATAACGACTTTGCCGTCCATTACGAAAGATTTCGTTCTCGACGGAGCGGCAATCGGAAACCTCGCGGTTCTCTTCGTTCCCATCGCGGTCGTAGAACTTGCGCAACACATTTCCGATCACGAAAACCTTTCGAGCATAGTAGAAAAAGATCTTCTCGAAGATCCCGGTCTTCACAACACTCTTTTGGGAGACGGAATCGGTTCTATCGCCGGCGCTTTCTTCGGCGGATGCGCCAACACGACCTACGGCGAATCGATAAGCTGCGTCGCTCTTTCTAAGAATGGTTCGACTTTCACTATTCTCACCACGGCTATTATGTGTATGGCGATATCGTTTATATCTCCTTTCGTCGCGATAATCAATATGATCCCCAAATGCGTAATGGGCGGAGCGTGTATAGCGATGTACGGATTTATTTCGGTAAGCGGTCTTCAAATGCTTAAAGACGTCGACCTTTCGGATAACAGAAATCTTTATCCCGTCGCGGCGATTCTCGTAATCGGTATCGGCGGAGTAACCCTCAATTTCGGAACAAACTCCGTCACCAAAGGGCCTCTCGTTCAAATTACTTCGCTTGCTCTCGCGATGATAGTCGGAATCGTCGTCAACTACATAACGCATAGCGGAAAAGACAAAGACGAAAAGGTTGAAAACGGCAATATTCAAGAAAATCCCAAAGCATAACGACAATTTATAAAAACTACCAAAAACGGTCTTCGCAAAGTTTGCGAAGACCGTTTGTCGTTTGTAAAATATTCGGCGAAGGCTGTTTGTTGTTATTCGCGAATAAAGCGAAGGTCGTTTGGCGTTGGACGAAAGACTACCGTTCGTCGACGAGGAGTTTGAGTTTTTCAAGCAAGGCTTGTCGGCTTTTGGCTTTGAGTTCGCATTCCCAAATTCTGACGACCGTCCAATTTTTGTCGGTTAGAGTTTGAGAGACGAGTCGGTCTCTCGCTTGGTTTCGTTCTCTCTTTCGATCCCAGTATTCCTTATGTTCGGACGGGCGAAGGTTGCGGCAGTCGTGTCCGTGCCAAAAGCAACCGTCGACAAATAAGGCGATTCTTTTTTTGGGGAAGACGAAGTCGGGCTTTCCGAATAAAGGGTATGTTCTTCGCCAACCGATAATTTTGTTTTCTTTAAAAATCGCGATAAGTTTGAGTTCGGTAGATTTTGCGTCGCGGCTTTTTGCGGCTCGCATAACTTGCGATCTTTTTTCGGGCGAGTATACGTCGGTCATGGTTTTAAGGTTTAAAGAACCTTGCAAATTTGCGCGACTATAAGTTGAAGAACGTCGATAACGACCGAATTCCCGAATTGCTTATACGCTTGATTTTGACTGTCCGCCATAACGTAAGAGTCGGGATAGCCCATTATTCTGGCGCATTCTCTCGGGGAGAGTTTTCTCGGCGCTCCGTTTACGAGATATCCGCCCGTCTTCGAGAACACTCCGCCGCCGTATGCCGAAAGGGTGGCGATAATACCTTTGGAACTGTAAATTCGCTCGCCTTGTCCGCCTTTGTTGACGTGTCCCAAGCGGACGAGTTTTGTCGAGCGTTCGGAGATATCTTCGCGGACGTAAATCGGTTGATATTTATCGGCGTCCAGAGGTTTGACTTGGCAGTTTTCTTCTAAATAATCTTCGGCGCATTTAGTTAAGGGGAAGGGTTTCGGGAATTCGAAATCTTTTATTTCGAGATCTTTTCTAAAGCAAACGATATAAATTCTTTCCCTTTTTTGCGGCACGCCGTAGTCGACGGCGTTCAGTACTTTATAATAGACGTCGTACCCGATATCTTCGAGAGTCGCCTTGACGACTCTTAAAGTGTTTCCGTTGTCGTGCGAGGCGAAATTTTTGACGTTCTCGAGAAAAAGAACCTTCGGTTTGTGTTTTTTCGCTATTCTCGCGACGTCGAAAAAGAGAGTTCCTCGACTGTCCTCGAAGCCCCTTTGTTTTCCGCTTATAGAGAACGCCTGACACGGGAATCCGGCGCATACGATATCGTGTTGCGGAATGTCCGCGGCGTCGACTTTAACGATGTCTCCGTCGGGGCGCTCGCCGAAATTCTTTTCGTAAACGTCTTGGGCGGCTTTATCCCATTCGGACGAATAAACGCACTCGGCTCCGAAACTTTCGAGCGCGAGACGAAATCCGCCTAAGCCGGCGAATAGGTCGATAAATCGATAACTTTTTAATGGATTGCCTTGTATTTCAAGCATGATTTCTCCTTGGGCGCGGTCGCGATTGACGGCGGCGCTTCGCGACAAAATCGAATAGTTTTTAAATCCTACTTCGTTCGGTAAAATTCCTATATCGTTTATTATACGGCGTCGAGAGTTTTTTTGCAAGGA
The DNA here is from genome assembly GCA_964629115.1 of uncultured Acidiphilium sp. GTDB lineage: Bacteria > Bacillota > Clostridia > Christensenellales > Borkfalkiaceae > UBA10281. Next base: position 7,048 of record CAZVPW010000032.1, on the reverse strand, counting down.
TATCGCCTCGATTTTGTTCGATTTTTCTTTTTAGGGTTAAATATCTCTCAAAAAGAGGTTTGAGGTTTTAAGTCGAGAGGTTGCGCCGATTAAACCTTTGCGTCGGGGCGGACGTTTTGTCGTCAAAAGTTAAAATCAAATAAAAAACTCGACGCAAATTAAAATTTTTGTCTATTTATGTTGAAAAGAGGAAGAAAAAGCGCTATAATAATAAGGATAATAAAAACAGAGGTCAGTTATGCAAGATTATATGAAAAACGTTACCGTTCTCGATCATCCGCTCATAGCGCACAAAATAACTCGTCTTTGCGACGTTACGACGAACACGAAGGAGTTCCGCGAGATCGTTTCCGAAATCGCGATGCTTATGGGATACGAGGCGTTTAGAGATCTTCCTACGGAAGACGTCGTTATAAAAGCGCCCCTTTCCGAGTTTGCCTCTCCGGTTATAATCGAACCGGTCGCCATCGTTCCCATTTTAAGAGCCGGACTCGGTATGGTGGACGGGCTTACCGCTTTGTTTCCGACCGCGAGAATCGGTCACATCGGTCTTTACAGGGACGAGGAGACTTTGGAGCCGCAAGAGTATTATTGCAAACTTCCCAAAGACTGCGTAGACGGAACTTGTATTGTCGTCGATCCCGCTCTCGCGACGGGCGGCAGCGCGGCGGCGGCTATCAATTTCATAAAAGAAAGAGGATATAAGAAGATAAAACTTCTTTCTCTTATCGCCGCTCCCGAGGGGTTGAAGAGGGTTGCGACCGCTCACCCCGACGTTAAGATTTTCGTCGCTCATTTTGCAAACGCGCCTTTGAACGAGCGCGGATATATCGTTACCGCTTTCGGCGACGCCGGCGACAGAATTTTCGGCACGAAATAAAACGAGCCGCTAAAATAAGCGACTCGTAAAAATCGAAAAAATTATATTTCGTCTTCGGTATAGACGGCGAAGCCTTCTTCGAGAAGTTTTTCGCAAGTCAAGCCGTTTCCGCTTGTCTTTGCTCCCGAAAAGGTTCCGTCGTAGATAGTTCCTTTTCCGCAAGACGGGCTGTTGGCTTTGAGAATACAGTAATCGACCTTGTTGGCTTTTGCGATTTCGACCGCGAAAGACGCTCCGCGTTCGTATTCTTCGGTCACGTCGACGCCCTTGTCGGAAATAATTTTGTCTCCGACTCGTTCGGACGGACGGCGCGGGGTCGGGAGGCCTCCGAGTTGTTCGGGGCAAACGGGAATTAACACGGCGTCTTTGCCGAGCGCGGCGATTTTTTCGCTATAACAATCGTCGCCTTTGTAGCGACACGCGTTGCCGTAGAGGCAAGCGCTTACGAGTATTTTTTTCATAACAACCTCCGCCGTTATTGTAGCGCATACGGCGAGAAAATGCAAGATAAGATTACCGAATAAACCTCAAAAAAATAAAGGAGAGACATAATGACAAATTTTCCAAACGCTCATATTCTCGATCATCCGCTTATAAGACATAAAGTCGCCATTATAAGAGATAAGGGTACGACGACCAAACAATTCAGAGAAGTAATCGGCGAAATAGCCACGCTTATGGCGTTCGAGGCGTTTAAGGACGTTCCGACGCAAAACGTCGTCGTCGAAACGCCGCTTGAAATGATCGAACAAACGGTCGTCAGAGAAAACTCCATAGCGATTGTTCCCATTTTGAGAGCCGGACTCGGTATGGTCGACGGAATTCTTTCGTTGTTCCCGGCGGCAAAGGTCGGACATATCGGAATGTACAGAAACGAAGAGACTTTGGAGCCGCAAGAGTATTATTGCAAACTTCCGGTCGCAATCGACGAAAAGGTCGTTATGCTCGTCGATCCCATGCTCGCGACGGGCGGAAGCGCGTGCGACGCCATTTCTCTCTTGAAAAAGCGCGGTTGCAAGGATATAAAATTCCTTGCGATTATCGGCGCTCCCGAGGGGCTTGAAAAGGTATGCGTCGAGCATCCCGACGTCGAAGTCTACGTCGCCACGATGGACAGATGTCTCAATGAGAACGGATATATTCTCCCCGGACTCGGCGACGCCGGCGACAGAATTTTCGGAACTAAATAATTCGTACGCAATTTCGACGCGCGCGGCGCAAAACCGCGAGCGTCGTTTGTCGTTAGAAGCGTCGGAAAGTCGAATAAGAGAGTTTACATAAGCGAGCAATCTACAAAGGAGATAATATGGATAAAAAAGTTAATCCCGTTAAGATATTTGCCGAAGACGTTTTCGTCGACGCGGAAATGAAAAAACGCGTCTCGGCGGAAGCCTACGCCGGATATAAGAGGACGATTGAGGAAAACGTTCCGATGACCCTTGAGGTCGCCGACGAAGTCGCAAACGCCATGAAAGAATGGGCGATGGAAAAAGGCGCGACTCATTACACCCATTGGTTTCAACCGATGACGGGCGTAACTGCGGAAAAACATGAGGCTTTTATAGAATCCGACGGAAAAGGCGGTCTTATAACCAAGTTTTCTGGCAAAGCCCTCGTCAAGGGCGAGTCGGACGCGTCGAGTTTCCCGAGCGGAGGCTTGAGGTCGACTTTCGAGGCGAGAGGATATACCGCATGGGATCCGTCGTCCAAAGCCTTCGTCAAAGACGGATCGTTGTATATTCCGACCGTCTTTTGTTCGTACGGCGGCGAGTCTCTCGACAAAAAGACTCCGCTTTTAAAAAGTATAGACGCTCTCAATAAACAAACGCTCAGAATACTCAAAATTTTCGGGGAGAACGAAGTAAAGAAGATTATTCCCACCGTCGGAGCCGAACAAGAATATTTCCTCGTCGACAAATCGGTTTACGAAAAGAGACTCGATTTGCAAACGTGCGGAAGAACCCTCTTTGGTTCTTGTCCGCCGAAAGGTCAAGAACTCGACGACCATTATTTCGGAAAAATCAAGCAGAGAGTCAGCGATTATATGGTCGATCTCGACGACGAACTTTGGAAGCTCGGAGTTTATGCCAAGACTAAACACAACGAGGCGGCCCCGGCTCAACACGAGCTCGCGTGCGTTTACACTCCCTCCAACGACGCCCTCGACCATAACCAAATCGTTATGTCCGTGATGAAATCTGTCGCGAACAAGCGCGGAATGGTCTGTCTTCTTCACGAGAAGCCCTTCGAGGGGGTTAACGGAAGCGGAAAACACAATAACTGGTCGATTGCGACCGATACGGGTAAGAATTTGTTCGAGCCGACCGATCATCCCGAAAACAATCCCGAATTCTTGTTGTTCTTGACGGCGGTTATAACCGCGGTGGATAAATATCAAGATTTACTTAGAATTTCGGTCGCGTCGGCGAGCAACGATCGCAGACTCGGAGCGAACGAGGCGCCTCCGGCAATCGTCTCGATGTTTATCGGAGAAGAACTTGAGAGCATACTCGACTCGATTGCTCAAGGGTCCAAATATAGCGAGATAAAGAGCGAGGAACTTAAACTTACCGACGGGCTTATTCCGAATATCAACAAGGACAAGACGGACAGAAACAGAACTTCGCCGTTTGCGTTTACTGGGAATAAGTTCGAGTTCCGTATGGTCGGTTCGGATATGTCTATCGCCGGTCCCAATATCATTATAAACGCGGTCGTCGCCGACGTCCTTTCGGATTTTGCCGACGAACTCGAAAAGGCGGCGGACAGGAATTTTGCGGTAAAGGATATAATCGCGAAGAACTATTCGGCGCATAAGAGAATTATTTTTAACGGCAACAATTATTCGGACGAATGGGTTGTCGAAGCCGAAAGGCGCGGGCTTTTGAACCTTAGAACGACGGTCGACGCGATTCCTCGTTACGACGACGAGAAAAACGTCAAAATGTTTGAAAAGCATAAGGTTTTGAGTTTGACCGAAATCAGGAGCAGAAAGGATATTTTGCTCGATAATTACGTCAAGAAGATCGAAGTTGAAATCAGAACGGCGCTTCGAATGGCAAAGAGGGAAATTCTTCCGTCTGCGTTGAAGTGTAGCGGTAGGTTGGCGGACGGTTTGTCCTCTCTTGCTTCTCTCGGCGTTGATGTTGCAAAAACGGCAAATAAAGAACTTATAGACAGACTTAATCGTTTAAATTTCTTGCTTTACGGCGGTATAGAAAGGTTGGAAAAGGATTTCTCCGCAATCGAAGAGAAGGAGACGAATTTGGCGAAAGCCGAGTATATAAGAGACGTCGTTATTCCCGATTACGACGCGGTTAGAAAATATGCCGACGAGATAGAGAATATCGTCGGAAAAGAGGACTGGCCGTACCCGGCGTACGAAGATATTTTAAACAGCGTAACCTACTGAGAGGGTTGGGTAAAGTCGAGTTAAATTAAATCTTAAGAGAAATCGCGAAAAAACGAAAAACGAAGATCGAACGAACGCGGCAAGCGTTTATAAATTCGGTCTTCGTTTTTATATTTGGGAAATTAGATTTCCGACGGCGTTAGATAAATCGACGTTTGGGATTCGTTTTATTTCAAAACTACGACGACGTTTGCGGACAGTTTGCGCCGTTGGTCGACATAAGGGCGAGCAAGAGGAGCGTTTGAGTTAAGGAAACGCAGCCGTCGGCGTATAGCAGATAGAGTATTCCTAAAAGAACTATATTCGAATTATTCATTTTATCCTCCGAAATCGTCTTTTTTCTTTTATAATATACAATATGCGACAAAATCGTTCGATATGCGACGTTGACTTTTAGGGTTTCGGCAAGGTATAATTATGGTATAAATATCGCTAAGGGGGAAGCAATGCGTTCGGCTTTGATTTTAGACAAAAAGACTTTCGACGCGGTGGGGAATTATATTCCCGACGAAGAACTTTTGACCGACGCGTCGGAGTTTTTTTCGCTCTTTTCGGATAAGACGAGATTGAAAATCTTATGCGCTCTCGCCGTGTCCGAAATGTGCGTGACAGACCTTAGTTTAACGACCGGCATAAATCAAACGACGCTCAGTCATCAACTTAGGTTTATGCGTTCTGTCGGGGCGGTAAGCGTTCGAAGAGAGGGGAAAATAATTTATTACGGCATAAAGAACGAAATAATAAACGACGTAATTTTCAAGGGTATCGAATTTTTGAGCGAATGAGGAGTTGCGGTTTTTGCGGCGATCCGCAAACGGCTTTGTGCCGAGGCGAGCGTCAAAGTCGTTTTAAAAGAAAAAGCCGAACGACTTTTGTCGTTCGGCTTAAAATTTTCTTTCGGTAAATCGCGAGACGAAGAGTTTTGCTCGCTCGATTGAGAACAAACGTCTAGATTTTCTAAATTATCTGCACTCGTCGGCTTTTCCGGCGCAGCCGAGAACGTCGACAAGTTTATGTTCGACGATCTTTTGAACGTTGGCTCTCGCGTCGCCGAGGTATTGTCTCGGGTCGAAGTGGTCGGGATGCTCGAACATATGTTGACGAATCGCGGCGGTGCAAGCCATACGAAGGTCGGAGTCGATGTTGATTTTGCATACCGCCATGGTAGCGGCTTTGCGGAGCATATCTTCGGGAATTCCGATAGCGTCGGGCATTTTGCCGCCAAACTCGTTAACGGTCTTGACGAACTCTTGCGGAACGGACGACGCGCCGTGCAAAACGATGGGGAATCCGGGGAGTCTCTTAGCGACTTCGTCCAAAATGTCGAAACGAAGTTGGGGCTTTTGACCGGGTTTGAATTTGTAAGCGCCGTGCGAAGTTCCGATTGCGATAGCAAGGGAGTCGATTCCCGTCTTGGTGGCAAATTCGTAAACTTCGTCGGGATCGGTGAACATAGCGTCGTCGGCTTTAACCTTAACGTCGTCTTCGATGCCGGCAAGTTTGCCGAGTTCGGCTTCGACGGTTACGTTTCTGTCGTGAGCGTAGTTAACGACTTCTTTGGTGATTTCGATATTCTTCGAAAGGTCGTATTTGGAAGCGTCGATCATAACGGAGGTGAATCCGTTGTCGATGCAGCTCTTGCAAAGTTCGAAAGAGTCGCCGTGATCGAGGTGAAGAACGATGGGAAGATTGGAATCTTCTTCGGCGGCGAGAACGAGATGTTGAAGGTATTTGGGGTTAGCATATTTTCTTGCTCCCGAAGAAACTTGAAGAATAAGCGGCGCGTTTTGCGCTTTTCCCGCGTTGACGATACCTTGAATGGTTTCCATGTTGTTAACGTTGAATGCGCCTATGGCGTAACCGCCTTTATAAGCCGCCTCGAACATTTTCTTAGAATTGACAAGTGGCATAACTGTCCTCCGATATTTTTGACTTTTTAGTCTTTTTTTCTATTATACTCTTTTTTTTTGATAACGGCAAACAAAAAAGCCCTTTTTGACAATAAAGAGGTTTGATTTTGCGTTTGACGGGCAAAGTTAAGCCCGTTCGTTTGTTTGCCTTTATGCGATTTGGTCGTTTATCGCGTTTCCGACGCTTTAAAGAACCCGTTTTTGAGGGGCTTTAGGGAAGACGCGTCGAGAATATTATTTCTCGTAAACTTCTTTTTTTAATACGCCTATATACGGAATGTTTCGATATTTTCCGGCATAATCCAGTCCGTATCCGACGACGAATTCGTTTTCGATTTCAAAGCCGGCGTAGTCGATTTGAACGGGAATCTCGCGTCTCGACGGTTTGTCGAGCAAGGCGCAGACTCTGACCGATCTTGGCGAACGGGTGGCAAAGAGTTTCAAAAGGCAATTCATCGAATATCCGCTGTCGACGATATCTTCGACAATGATGACGTCCTTGCCGCCGATTTTTCCGTCGATGTCCTTAATGATTTTAACTTCTCCCGAGGACGCGACTCCGGCTCCGTAACTCGAGATAGCCATAAAGTCGAGCGTTACGGGCAAGTCGAGTTGTCTGACCAGGTCTGTGAAAAACATAACGCTGCCTTTCAAGACGGCAACCATAACGGGTTCTTTTCCGGCGTAATCTTCGCTTATTTCTTTGGCAATTTCGGCGATTCTCTTTTTTAACTGTTCCTCTGAAACGAGGACTTTTTCCAAATCTTTTTCGAGCATGGTTCTCCTTGCGCAAACTCTTTTTCTAGAGTTTCTTTAGCGTTTTCTTGAATACGTACATTGTAGCGC
>CAZVPW010000031.1:0-13102 GCA_964629115.1 uncultured Acidiphilium sp. | reverse complement strand
GATTATAGGTAGTACGACGTGAGCGAGATGAGCGCGGATTTGGTGCGTTCTGCCCGTTATGAGTTCGACCCTAAGTCCCGCGGTTTCTTCGTTGCTCCATAACGTTTGATAGGCGGTTTCGATTTTTATCGAAGACGGCGTTTGTCTGTCGTATATTTTGACGAGCGCTTCCTTGTCGTTTTTTACGAGATAGGCGGTAAGCTTGTCGCTTTTCTTGTTCGGGACTCCGTACACCTCGGCGTAATAAAACTTTTTAAAAGTACGGCGTTTAAATCCGTCTAAAAGCGCGTCTTCGGCTTGGGGCGATAGGGCAAAGAGGATAAGCCCGTCGGTATTCCTGTCCAACCGGTGGACGGCTTTCGCGTCGGGGCGCGTTTGCTTGACGAGTTCGAAAAAATCCTCGAAAGTAATTCCCCGAGGCTTGTATAACGCTAAAATATCCTCGTCTTCATAGACGATTTTTTCGGCTCTGTTGTCTTGAACGACGATATACGAACATATTTCGTCGCCGATTTTTACGTCGATGTCCTTAGCCGTTCTCTTTCCGTTTACTTTGACGTCTTTTTTTCGTATGGCTTTCATCGCGAGCGAATAACCGATCGCCCCGTTGTAAAAAGAAAGAATTTGTTCGGAGAGTTTTCCGTTTTGTTTTGCTTTAAATACGTTCATAAAATAAGTTCTAAAATAAGTTCTAAAATGTAGTAAATCGCGTAAGAGGAGACGAGGGCGACCGTTAACTGAATCAAGAAAGATTTTGCGGTCGTTTTGAAACCCAGTTGTTTTTTCATTGCCGAAAGGGCGACGACGCACGGCGGACTGAAATAACAAAAGGTCATAAAAGCCGCTCCTTGCGACGCGGTCATCGCGAGTCCGTTCGGGAAACAACACGCCAAAACCGACGCGACGCTTTCTTTTGCGAATAAGCCCGAGATTGCCGCGGCGGAAAAACGTCGATCGAGATTTATCGGCGAAAACAAAAACTCAAACGTTTTCCCGACTCGCGCGAGAATGGAATATTCCCATTCGTCGGGTGTTAAAAGTTGGATTTTGGGCGAGACGTTTAACGCGAGCCATGCCGCTACGGTCGCGGTAAAGACAATCGAGCCGAGTTTTATTATAAACTCTTTTAGGGTTTTTAGCAAGGATTTTAACAGAACGGACGGCAGAGGGATCTTTAAATCGGCGAGTTCGTTTATCAAAACTCTTGGTTCTTCTTTTACCGCTGTTTTTTGAAGAATTGCGGAAACGGCGAGAGGAATGAAAAAAGAGGCGATAAAAATCGAAGAGACGGCGAAGAAGGCTTGCTTTGGAAATATTGTTTTTGCTATGAAAAAGTATACGGGAGTTTTTGCCGAACAACTGACAAACGGAATGGACAAAATCAATCTTTTTCGCGCTTTCTCGTCGTCGATGCCTCTTGCGGACGTTATGGCGAGAGCCGAGCAGCCGTAACCGCAGCTTAGACAATAAACGCACTTGCCGTTCAAGGCGAATCGCTTGAAGAAAGCGTCCGAGTATGCCGAGGCAAACGATAAAATTCCCGACTGAGCCAAAAACTCGGTCGCGAGGAAAACGAGCGCGATTTGGGGAAGAAACGCGAGGACGCTCGCGATTGCCGAAATTGCCCCCTCGGACAAAAGACGGGCGAGAAAAAGGTTGTCTTTTTCAAGAGCTCGATATACGCGTTTTGCGACTTTTTCGTTTAATAAACGACTTATAGCCTCGCTTATTCGCGAAATTGGGAAAAAATCCGAGAACGCGAAAAACAACACGAAGAGAATTGTTGAGGCAAAAGCCGTTAAAACGAATAAACGTTGACGACGCGTGGAGTTCGAGAGTTTTCCGATCGACGGTTGGCGAAAGCGAAAGTCGGCGGTTTTATCGGGGTTTTTTCTTTGGGCGACCGCGACGGCGTTTTTTAGTTTGTCCGCGTCTTTTTTGCTCGTCGCCTCGCCGACTATGACCTTGGCTCCCGTTCGGGCGGCGAGTTTTTCGACGTCGAGGACGCCGCCGCGCTTTAAAAAGTCGCCGTATAGATTGATAAACAGTATAATTGGCTTGTCAACGGATTGCAATTCGTCGATAAAACGGACGGCTCTGTTTATTTTTTTAGCCTCGGTTACGACGATGATTTTGTCGTAAAGAAGTCGAGAGATTTCGTCGGCGGCGTTTTTTTCCTCGTTTTCCGCCGTTTTGAGAGAGTATATTCCCGGCGTGTCGACGACTTCGATTTTATTTTTTCCGAGCGACAAAAAAGCGCTTTTGTTTTCTACCGTGACGCCGTGCCAATTTCCCGATTTTTCGCTTTTTCCCGTCAGAGAGTTAAATAGGGTCGTTTTTCCCGAGTTTGGGGCTCCGACAAGAAGAATTTTCATCTATCCTTTTCCCTCGAACGATTTTATTTTTTCCTCAAACCGTCCGCGCGGTCGATTTTTTCGATCGTTTTAATCTTGTCCGCCGCTCTTGCGTCCAGAGCGATTCGCGTTCCCTCTGCGTCTATTACGACAACCGAACCGATTTTGTTTTCAATTCTTACGATAGCGTTTTCGGAAACGCCGAGTTTCCATAGTTTCGCCTTGTCCCGGTCGTCGAGATCGATCGAAAGGATTTCGAGCGTCGAATCGATGTTTCCGTCGGACAGTTTTTTGATTTGAGCGTTTGCGTTCATACTATTAAGATATTTGTCCTTCTCGAATAAAATGAGCGAAAACAAGGATTGACTATGGAATAAAAACAAAAGGCGGACGAAGTCGGATTTTTATTGTCGACGCGCCGACGGCTTAGAAAAATCGAAACAAAAGAACGCGCCGCGACTTGCGTCGGCTCTAAGTCGAAAACAAAGATTAGATAGAAGATAAAAAACGCGCCGCTGAAAATCTAAACGACAAACGAGAAAAAGAGAGCCGCTTTTCAAAGCAAAAAAATAAAAAATCGAAAAAACGATTGACAAGAGAGAAAAAAGGGTATATAATCGCGGCGTAAAAACTCAATATGCGCAGGGGTGCTTCGGCAAGGCGAAATTCGATCGGTTTCGCCGAAAGAGAACAAATGTTCGAGTCGTCGCTGAGATTATACCCGTTGAACCTGACAAGGTAATGCTTGTATGGAACGCAACGTCTTTTCGCGTCTTTTTACCCTTTGCGATTTTGCGCGCATCGGGTTTTTTTATTCTTTCGACGAAAGAAAATAAAAAAGGGCTTTTATAAGTCCAAAAGGATGGAAAAATGGATTATTTGAAACTCGTTCATCTGCGAACCTTAGCCGAGCTGGAATTTCCGACGCTCAAAAACGTTATTTACGCCTTATACGACGTAACCCTTTATCTGACCCTTTTCGTCGCGTTGGCGCTCGCGGTTTCGTTCGCCGTTTTAAGCGCGAAAAAAAGCGATAAACTCGATTTGTTTAAAAAATTCGCCCTCGGCGTCGCGATAGGGTATTCGCTCGTTATAATCGCCGTGTTTTTAACGCTCGGTCTCGTCAAAGACAAAGGGGACATAGATTACAATTTCTATAACTTTATCGGATTTTTTGCCTTCTTGTCTCTTGCGAGCGTAGGCGGAATTATCGTTGGAAAGTATGCTCCCAAGGCGAAAAAATATTATGCCGTCGGCTCGGTCGTCGCGGCGATAGCGTACGCGGTTGTCGTTTTGTCCTTCGCGTCCAATTCGCTCGAACCTCATTCGCCCGTTCTTTTTTATCTCGTATCGGTTTTGTTGATTTTGGCTATAGCGGCGATAAACGTTTTCGCCGGGAAACAAGAGGGGACGGCGACCGACGCGAAGAGCGCGGCGTACGCCGGAGTTACCTTGGCTCTTTCGTTCGCTCTTTCTTACGTCAGACTTTTCCGTATGCCCGACGGCGGATCGGTTACCCTTGCGAGTATGCTTCCGCTTATGATTTATTCGTACGTTTTCGGGGTTAGAAAAGGGACGTACGTCTGCGTCGCGTACGGCGTCTTGCAGTTTTTCCAAAGCCCGGTACCCTTGCATCCAATGCAGATTGCCCTCGATTATCCGATCGCGTATTCTTCTATCGGCTTGGTCGGAATAGCGAAGAAATTTAAGTTTTTGAAAGGCAAAGTCGCAGCCGAGATCGTCGTCGGAATTTTTATAGCCGGAATATTCAGATACGCGGCGCACGTCGCGAGCGGATATTTCGTTTACTACAATCCGTCGTCCGAATTCGGGGCTTTGGGTTACAGTTTGATTTACAATATAATCGTTATCATAGACGTTGCGATCGATGCGGCGGTTGCCGCCGCGTTGGTTTCTTCGAAGAGAATACGCTCGACGATTATCGAAATAAACTAACGAAACGTCGCGTCCTCGAAGCGATCGATTTGCGGACGCGCGCAGAACGCAAAAAGGGAAAACGCGCGGTGCTTGATTTAGAGCGCGGCGCGTTTTTTTGAAAATCTCGGATAAAACGACCCCGAGCGAACGAATTTCGTTGACTTGATTTTTGAGCGGCGCTATAATTTAGAAAAATTCAAGAGGGTCGTTCAAAATGTACAAGCTCGAAACTCATCTTCACGTTTTCGGAACGTCGCCGTGCGCCGTTGCCGACGTAAAGGAAATAGCCGAAGTTTACGCCGAACAAGGGTATAACGGAATAGTATATACTTGTCACTATAATTCGTATATGAGGGAGTATTATTTCCCCGACGATAAAGATTTTAAGAATTACAATAGGTTATTCGTTAAAAAATACGAATCTTTGAAATCCGAATGTTCTAAAAAGGGAATAGACGTCTTTTTCGGAATGGAATTAATGCCCGATTTCTGTTCTTATTTCAATCCGACTCGAGAAAAAGCCGAGTTTTTGGTATACGGACCAACGCCCGATTTCGTTTTAAACGGCGGCGAAAGGCTTTTTGCGATGGGACATAAGGAGATATTCGAACTTTGCCGAGAGCGCGGTTGGATTTTGTCGCAAGCGCATCCGTTTAGGTCGTGCATAACCTATCGCGAACCTAAATACTTGAACGCGGCGGAAGTAGAAAACGGCGGTCTTGACCAAGACAGTAGAAACGATCTCGCCTTGAAGTTCGCCGAGGAAAACCGTTTGATTTTTACGTCCGGCAGCGATTATCATCGCGGAATTCCGACGAGAGGTCTTCTGTTTGACGAAAAAATACAAAGCGAAAGGGATCTCGCGGATAGATTAAAATTGAGAAAGCACGTCGTGATTCGTCCCGAGTAAGAGCGGGTTATGATATAAGTAAAACGCTCGATAAACGACTTATACGGCGGTTTATTTGTCAAATTATTTTATAAAAAACGGATTGTCAAACCGAGCGGAGCTCGATTTGACAATTTTTTTTCGTTTTTGCTTGTCGCGCGGAGCGTTCTTTTTCGGCGATCTTTTATATGTCGCGGGGCGGCGCGTCGGCTTTTAACCGAAACTTGCTTAAGCGACAAGCGTTTATCACGCGAAACGCGTCTTAAGCGGAAAGGTGTTTTGCGTAAGTATCGTTTGGGACGCTCTTCGTCTTTCGTTAACCGAGGTTTTGTCGGTTTTCGTTTGAAAAAAAACGAACAAATTTTGCTTTTGGTATTGACACGGGATATTTATATAAAGTATAATTCTTATTAAGGACGCTCGGAGTCCGAGAGATAAGGGAAGCGATGAAACGAGGCTATAAGCCCGTTAACGCAAAACGAGGAATTCTTGGCGTTGAAAAATATATTACTTTTACGGGAGGGGCTGAAAATGGCTCGTTTACAGGAGGCGGCGGTTAAACAAATAACCGAAATTTGCGACAGATACGCAAATGAGAAAACGCCGCTTATGATGATTTTGAGCGATATCCAAAAGGAGTACGGGTATATTCCTTTGGAAGTTCAAGAATTGGTGTCTGAAAAGACGGGAATTTCCGTCGCCGAAATATACGGCGTCGTAACTTTTTACTCGTTCTTTTCTCTTATGCCGAAGGGAAAATACGTTATCGGTTGTTGTCTCGGCACGGCGTGTTACGTCAAGGGAGCGCAACAAGTTATCGATAAATTCTCGGAGATTTTGCGCATTAAACCGGGCGAGACGACCGAGGACGGATTGTTCACTTTGGACGCCTTGCGTTGCATAGGCGCGTGCGGAATCGCTCCGGCGGTTACGATAAACGGAAAGGTTTATCCTAAACTCACCGTCGACGCCGTTCCGGGCGTTATAAACGAATATAGAGAAATGGGAGGCGGACTGTGATGATAAAAAATTTTCAAGACCTCAAAGCCGCGTCCGAGAAGTGTTTTGCTCGAATGGACGCTAAGTTTACCGGTTCGGACGGAAAGAGACACGTCGTCCTTTGCGGAGGGACGGGTTGCCTTTCCTCTCATTCCGCCGAGATAAAAGCCGAGTTTGAAAGATTGATATCCGAAAGGGGGCTCGGCGATAAAGTAACCGTCAACCAAGTCGGTTGCTTCGGATTTTGTTCGCAAGGTCCGTTCGTTAAGATATATCCCGAGGACACTCTCTATAGAATGGTCAAAATTTCCGACGTCGAGGAAATCGTCGAAAAAGACCTCGAGGGCGGAGAGATTGTCGACAGACTTCTTTATATCGACCCCGTTACCGAACAGAAAATCACCAAACAAGATGAAATAACTTTTTATAAAAAACAAGTTCGCATAGCCCTTCACGGATGCGGAAGCATAAATCCCGAAGATATCGACGAGGCGCTCGGCGCGGGCGCTTTCCAAGGTCTCGCGAACGCTTTGCAAACGGACAGAGCCGAGGTTATAAAGCGTATTTTGGATTCGGGACTTCGCGGCAGAGGCGGCGGAGGATTCCCGACGGGCAGAAAATGGCAGTTTGCCTATTCTCAACCCGACGGGGAAAAATACGTCGTCTGCAACGGAGACGAGGGAGACCCCGGCGCGTTTATGGATAGATCCATTCTCGAAGGAAATCCTCTCGCCGTCATAGAGGGTATGATGATCGCGGGATACGCGATCGGCGCTCAAAACGGATATTTTTACGTCAGAGCCGAGTATCCCATCGCCGTAAACAGACTCAAACTCGCCATAAAGCAAGCCGAAGAACTCGGACTTATCGGCGACAATATTTTGGGAACGGATTTTTCCTTCCGCGTACATATAAGACTCGGCGCCGGCGCGTTTGTCTGCGGCGAAGAGACGGCTCTTCTCAATTCTATCGAGGGACAGAGAGGAATGCCTCGTCCCCGCCCGCCTTTTCCGGCGGTTAAGGGCTTGTGGGGTTGTCCGACCATCGTAAACAACGTCGAGACGCTTGCTTGCGTTCCTTATATTTTGAGAGAAGGCGTAGAGGCGTTTGCGAAACTCGGAACGGCTAAGTCTAAAGGAACCAAAGTTTTCGCTCTCGGCGGAAAGATAAACAACGTCGGTCTCGTCGAAGTTCCGATGGGAACGACTCTCAGAGAACTTATTTACGATATCGGCGGCGGAATCCCCAACGGCAAGAAATTTAAAGCCATTCAAACGGGCGGTCCGTCGGGCGGCTGCTTGACCGAAGCCGACCTCGACGCCGAAATAGATTTCGACAACCTCGTCGCCAAGGGGTCGATGATGGGTTCGGGCGGCGCGATAGTTATGGACGAAGACAACTGTATGGTCGACGTCGCGAAATTCTATATGGAATTTATTTACGACGAATCGTGCGGAAAGTGTTCGCCTTGCCGAATCGGAACCAAGCGTATGCTCGAATTGCTCACGAAAATAACCGACGGAAAAGCGACGATGGACGATCTCAAGGCGTTGGAAGAACTCTCCGCGAACGTCAGAAGCAATTCGCTCTGCGCTCTCGGTCAGACTGCTCCCAATCCCATATTGTCGACGCTCGCGCATTTTAGAGACGAATATATCGCTCACATCGTCGACAAAGAGTGTCCCGCCCGCGTTTGCAAACATTTAATGCGTTATTCGATCGATCCCGATAAATGCAAGAAATGCAGCCTTTGCTCGAAGAAGTGCCCGGTCGACGCCATTAGCGGCGTAGTAGGAAAAGAACCGTACGTTATCGATCAAAGCAAGTGTATCAAGTGCGGAATGTGCATCGCGTCGTGTAAATTCGGCGCCGTCGTGAAAAAGTGATAGGAGGATCGAACGATGGCTAAAATCAATATAAAGATAGAAGGACAGCCCTATCAAGTAGAAGAGGGGCTTACCATACTCGAAGCCGCCAAGGCTTGCGGCTACGAAATCCCGTCGCTCTGCGCCTTTAACCGCGGCGAGTGTTCGAAGGGATCTTGCAGAGTTTGTTTGGTCGAGGCGACCGGAGCGAGAGGACTAGTCGCGGCGTGCGTATATCCCGTCGCCGAGGGTATGGAAGTAACCATTTCGTCGCCAAGGGCGGTCGAGGCGAGAAGATGCTCGGTCGAGTTGCTTCTTTCCAACCATAATAAAAACTGTCAACAATGCGACAAGAACGGGCAATGCGAACTTCTTCGCGTCGCTCAACTCGTCGGGGCGAGAGAGGGTATGTACGAGGGCGAAAAGACCGAGGCTACCGTCGACGCTTTGACCCCGTCCATAAAGAGAGATACTTCCAAGTGCATTTTGTGCGGAAGATGTATCGAAAGGTGTAAAAACGCCCACGGACTTTCGGTTTTGGGCTTTGAAAAGAGAGGGTTCAAGACTATCGTCGCCCCCGCCGGAAACAGAAGTTTCGCTTCGTCGCCGTGTATTCTTTGCGGTCAATGCGTAAGCGTTTGTCCCACGGGCGCCCTTTCCGAGATATCCGAAATCGAGAAAGTCGATCTCGCGATGAAGTCGGGTAAATACGTCGTCGTCCAAACCGCTCCGGCGGTCAGAGCGGCGATCGGCGAAGAATTCGGAATGAAAATCGGAACGCTCGCGACGGGCAAAATGGTCGCCGCGTTGAGACGTCTCGGGTTCAAAAAGGTATTCGACACCAACTTTGCCGCCGACTTGACCATTATGGAAGAGGCGACCGAACTCCTTTCGAGAATAACCGACGACGGCGTTTTGCCGATGATAACTTCTTGTTCGCCCGGTTGGGTAAATTACGCCGAGTATTATTACGGGGATCTTCTGGATCACCTTTCATCGTGCAAATCTCCGCACGAGATGTTCGGCGCTATTTTAAAGAGTTATTACGCCGAGAAAAATAAAATCAAACCCGAAGATATGTTCGTCGTTTCAATTATGCCGTGCACGGCTAAAAAGAACGAAAAGGAAAGACCCGAACTCGTTACGAACGGACTTAAGGACGTCGACGCCGTCTTGACGACGAGAGAACTTGCAAAACTTATTAAGCGTTCGGGTATTTTGTTCGACAGACTTCCCGACGAGGACTTCGACAACGACGTCGTCGGCGACTACACCGGCGCCGGCGTAATATTCGGAGCGACGGGCGGAGTTATGGAAGCGGCTTTGAGAACCGCCGCGTATAAACTCAACGGCAAAGAACTCGAACCTATTGAGATTAAGGAACTCAGAGGTTTGGAAGGCGTCAAAGAGGCGGCGTACAATCTCGGCGGAATCGAGGTTAGAGTTGCGGTCGCTCATGGAATGAAAAACGCGAGAGTTCTTCTCGACGAGATTAGAGAGGGGAAGAGCCCCTATCATTTCATAGAGATAATGGGTTGCCCCGGCGGATGCGTCGCCGGCGGCGGACAACCGTTCGTAAAGCCTTAAGGACGTCGACGCCGTCTTGACGACGAGAGAACTTGCAAAACTTATTAAGCGTTCGGGTATTTTGTTCGACAGACTTCCCGACGAGGACTTCGACAACGACGTCGTCGGCGACTACACCGGCGCCGGCGTAATATTCGGAGCGACGGGCGGAGTTATGGAAGCGGCTTTGAGAACCGCCGCGTATAAACTCAACGGCAAAGAACTCGAACCTATTGAGATTAAGGAACTCAGAGGTTTGGAAGGCGTCAAAGAGGCGGCGTACAATCTCGGCGGAATCGAGGTTAGAGTTGCGGTCGCTCATGGAATGAAAAACGCGAGAGTTCTTCTCGACGAGATTAGAGAGGGGAAGAGCCCCTATCATTTCATAGAGATAATGGGTTGCCCCGGCGGATGCGTCGCCGGCGGCGGACAACCGTTCGTAAAGCCTTGTTTCTTGCCCAACGAGGACGACGATATTCTCGATACTTACAGAGAAAAACGCGCCGCCGCCCTCTATAGAGAGGACGAGAGCAGACCTTTGAGATCGTCGCATAACAATCCTCAAATCATCGAACTTTACGATAGTTACCTTGGAAAGCCCAATTCGCGCAAAGCCCACGAACTTCTTCACACGACTTATTCGGCAAAGGAGAGGTTTAAGGACTGAGTCGAGTTAATCTTCGTCCGCGCCTTGCGGCGCGGCGGAAAAAGTTAGGAGATATAAGGCGAACCGCGCGGCGGTTCGCCTTTTCGTTTTGTTTTTGTTCGCGAGGTCTGTTTTTGGATTGATTTTGCTTTTGAAAGGCGGGTTCGCGCGCGATATATATAATAGGAATCGAGAATTAAAAATCGCGGTTTTATGTATTATGCGCATAAAACTCCATAAACTCGAATAAATATGCACTATGCAATTTTGTAAAAATCGCCTCAAACCCATAAGAAAAACTTATATGAGGAATAAAATAGCAAAATAATGCGTATTTTTCGATAATTTTAATTGTGAAAAATTTTTTTCGGATAAAAAACAGTAGACAAAATCGCAAATGAAGTTTATAATTATAAACTATAAACGGCAAGAAAAAATTCGGCTTGCCGCAAATGCTTAAAAACAAGCAAAAACAATATTTATGGAGGCAAAACCATGAAAAGAAAGATAATAGTTTTATTATCGATTTTGGTTCTCGCGACGACGTCGTTCATCGCTTGTTCCGGTTTGGGTTTTAATTCGGATTCCGACACGAATTCCGACATCGTTTCGTCCGAAACCCTTTCGGATAGCGATATCGGGTCGGGCGACGAATCGATAAGCGAATCCGAATCAATCGTCGATACCGATACCGACTCGGACGATTCCGAATCGATAATCGATAGCGAAGAGCCTAATCACGTTTGCTCTATCGTTTACTCTATTACGGAAAACCCGACGCTTACCAAATCGGGAATCGCGACGGCGACTTGTTCTGACGACGACTGCGATTTCTCCGACGAAGTAGTCGTTCCCGTTCTTTCCGATTCGGACGTTTGGACGGTAGACGTTACTTCGAATTCCACTTGCGAAACCGCAGGCGAGGCTACTTATTCGTCCGTTTACGGAGACGTTACAATCGATCTTCCGCTTGCGAATCACTCGTTTGACAGCGTAACGGTCATAACCGCCGCTTCGTGCGAGGCGGACGGAAGCGCTCTCTTGACGTGTTCGGTTTGTTCTACGACCGAGACTAAGGTCATTTCGGCTTTGGGTCACGATTTCAGCGGAGACGTAGTTCCTTACGTTATGAGTTCCGCCGTCGACGAGTCGTATAGCGGAACCGAATACGACGGAACCGAATATCACGTCGTCAAATGCGTTCGCTGCGGAGCGGTCGACGCCGACAACAAGGTCGCTCACTCTTTCGCGGACGATCCCGACGAATATTTCCTTACCGAGCCGACTTCCGGTTGGCACGCCGTAAACGCCAAATATTCTTGCTCGTGCGGATACGCTAAGACCGTTAGCGGAGACGACGATACCGATCTTCGCGGATATCTCGAGCAAACAGACTATTGGACTAAATCCGCCGAAACCGTCGCCGACTACAACGTCGCCGGTTCGGTTACTTATACTCACAATATTTCGGGAGTCGTAATAACCATTGCTTCGAACAAGCTTGTCGCTCCTTACGACGGAAAGACGTATACGGCTTACGACCTTGACAAGAGAAACGGCGGAATTTCCACTTATGCGTGGGGTTCTAAGGTTTCCATCGGCGCGGACGGAAAAGGCGTGGGAACCGCTCACCCGTTTGCAAACGGAGGAAACGAAACGGTAAACGAAATAACCATGGTAAACGCGTCTACCGGCGAAATTTCCTATATGGTAGGAGATACCGAGTATTACGGTTTCGTTGATTTCGAATCGGGCATAATCATTCTTGCCAACCAAATGGGAACTTTCGCGAAAGCGCTCGTTCTCGTTCCCGAAGGTTACGGTATCAGTTTGAGCGGCTCTTCTTGGAGTATCGCTATGGTCGTCGCTAACGGCGTAGATTGTAACTACGGCGTAGAACACGCCTTTAACTGGATGATTTCCGACGACGAAGTCTTCTTTAACGTCGATCTCGTCGACTTAGACGGAAACGCCCTTTCCGCCGCCGATTGCGCTTCGGCAGATTACGTCGCCGCGATATCTAACGGCTCGAAAGTCTTGGCGTTTGCCAAAAACTCTTTAGGGGCGTTCGAATATTCCGACAACCTCGAGGGCGTATACGTTAACGATACCGACCGTCTCGTTCTCAGCGGAGCGGGCGCGGCTACCCTTAACAATCTCAACGGCGTTTACGCGAAAGTAGACGGCGCCGATTATATCGATTTGTTTATTCTTGACGGAGACGTCAGAACTGCGTATTACCGCATAACTTTGGGCGACGGAACCTTCGTTTCGGTTAAACCGACTATAAATGCTTCGTTCGTAACCGAACTCGGCGACGCTCCGTCCGATATGGCTCTCAATCTCGGAGTTTCCAACCTTCTTCCCTCGATCGACGTCGTCGGAAATAAGGTTCTCAGAGGTTGGACGATCGGCGACGGCGAAGACCTCGTAACTTCTTACGTTCCTTCGCTCGACGCGACCGACGATATCGTATTCACGGCGGTTTGGGCGGTTAGAATCGAGGTTACCTTTAACGGTGTTCTCGGCGACGAAGACACGGTTACGATAATCCTCGGAGCGGGCGACAACCTTGCCGAAAAAGCCGCCGATTACGATTACGTCGCCGGTTCTTCCAATCCTACTCTCGACGGAAAGGGCAATTATTTCGGCGGTTGGTATCTTGACGCCAACGGAAACGGAACTATCGACGACGACGAGTCGAGCGTAAGCCTCGATATCTCTCTCGACGATTTGTCCGCGGAAGTTACGTTTATCGCTAAATGGATAGAAGTTCCCGCTTACGTCGGAACTTATTACGGAACTGAAATTTATAATAGAGCTTCCGGAAATTACGGAAATAAGA
>CAZVPW010000030.1:0-13252 GCA_964629115.1 uncultured Acidiphilium sp. | reverse complement strand
CTATAAACTTATATTTGGTCAACTCCATTCCCTCGGCAAGCGACGCAATATTCGGGTTTGCCGACGTTCCGAGCGACATTATAACGGCGTCCGCCTCGATTACGTATTCCGAACCGACGACTTCGCGAGGTCTTCTTCTACCGCTCGCGTCGGGTTCTCCCAATTCCATTTTTACGACTTTAACGCCGATTACGTTATCGTTTTCGTCGCGCAAAATTTCGGTAGGGTTAGTAAGGAGAGTAAACTCGACGCCCTCTTCTTTGGCGTGGAAAACTTCTTCCTTTCTCGCAGGCAACTCTTCCTCTCCGCGCCTATAAACGATTCTGACTTTCGAACCGAGTCTGAGAGCCGTTCGAGCCGCGTCCATAGCGACGTTCCCCCCTCCGACTACGACGGTGTTTTTACCGAGAAAAACGGGGGTATCCGCGTCGGGAGAATAGGCTTTCATCAAATTGACTCTCGTCAAAAATTCGTTTGCCGAGAAGACGCCTTTAGCGTTCTCTCCGGGGATATTCATAAACTTCGGGAGCCCCGCTCCGACCCCGAGGAAAGCGGCGGAAAAACCCTCTTTTTCAAACAACTCGTCGACCGTGAAAGACTTTCCGGCAATGGCGTTTTTCTCGAATTTAACGCCCGATTTCGCGAGTTTTTCTATCTCTTTTTTGACCACTTTTTCTTTCGGCAATCTAAACTCGGGGATTCCGTAAGTTAACACTCCTCCGAATTCGTGCAAAGCCTCGAAAACGGTAACGTCGTATCCGAGTTTTCTCAAATCGCCGGCGCACGCGAGACCCGAAGGTCCCGATCCGATAACGGCGACTTTGATTCCGTTATTCGAAGGCGCGTCGGACAAAACCAAGCCGCGCTCGGTCGCATAGTCGGCGCAAAATCTCTCGAGTTTTCCGATCGCAATCGGTTCTCCTTTAATTCCTCTGACGCATTTGCCCTCGCATTGAGATTCTTGAGGACATACTCTGCCGCATATCGCCGGCAAGGACGAGTTTTGAGATATGACGAGATACGCCCCTTCGACGTCCCCCTCTTTAACGCGCTTGATAAACGACGGAATATCTATTCCGACGGGGCAACCTTTTGCGCAAGGGGCGTTTTTGCAAGACAAACATCTTTGAGCCTCGCCGATCGCCTCGTCTATATCGTACCCGAAACATACTTCGTCGAAATTCTTCGCTCTGACCGACGGTTCTTGTTCTCTGACGCGTATTCTTTCAAGATTATTCATGGTCGTCTCCTCCGCAAAAACCGCAACCGCCGCTATGAGTATCTCCCTCTTTAGCCTTTAAGTAGGCTCTGCCCTCTTCGGTCTTGTAAAGGGCGAGTCTTCGCATACACTCGTCGAAATCAATCTTATGACCGTCGAATTCGGGTCCGTCGACGCACGCGAACTTAACCTCGCCGCCGACCGTAACCCTACACGCTCCGCACATACCCGTTCCGTCTACCATAATCGGATTCATACTGACGATTGTAGGTATCCCGAGTTTTTCGGTAAGTTTGCATACGAATTTCATCATAATCACCGGACCGATCGCAACGCACAAATCGTATTTTTCTCCGCTCTCGACGAGTTCGGCCACCTTTGCGGTCACGAGACCTTTAAATCCGTAACTGCCGTCGTCCGTACATACGAACAAGCGGTCGGCGACTTCTCTCGTTTCGTTCTCCAAAATGACGATGTCTTTGGTTTTCGCTCCGATAACGACGTCCGCTTTAACCCCCATTTTCGCAAGATATTTAACTTGCGGATAAACGGGCGCGACTCCGATTCCGCCTCCGACGAAAAGTATCTTCTTGGACGCCAACTCCTCGGCGGACAGTTTGGTCAATTCGGACGGAACGCCGAGCGGACCGACGAAATCTTCGAAACAATCCCCCTCTTTTAAACGGCTCGCTTTTAACGTCGACGCTCCGGCTACTTGGAAAACGACCGTGACCGATTGTCTTTCTCTGTCGTAATCGCAAACGGTAAGAGGAATTCTCTCTCCGTTCGCTCCCGTTCTGACTATAACGAACTGTCCGGGCAAACATTTTGCCGCGGTTCGAGGAGCATAGACCTCGAAGAGAAAAATATTTTCGGACAATACTTGCTTTTTTAAAATTTTATACATTATTTTTAACCTCGAATCAATTATACGAAATTTGCGGATAAAAGTCAATACGTAACCGCGTTGTCGAGCCGAAAAAGAAATCGTTTAAAAATAAACGCGAACTTCTCGTTCGCGTTTATGCGTTATCTGTCTTCTCTGAAATAGTTTACGCCGAGAGACGCCGGCGGTTGAGTTTCTTTTTTGCCCGCAATGCTCGTAACTACGAGAACTATAATCGCTACGACGTAAGGAAGAAGTTTCGCTAGTTCTTTTTCCGCCAGGGAAAACTCCCATCCGAAAACAGACGCGCTGTAAGTTTTGAAAACGTACAACATACCGAACAAGAAAGATCCGACGATAGCCAAATCGGGTTTCCAGACGGTGAATATAACGAGCGCTATCGCAATCCAGCCAAACGACTCGATCGTGCTCGAATTTTCCCAACTACCTCCGACATAGCACATAACGTAATACAAACCGCCGAGACCCGCGATTGCCGAACCGATAAGTATAGCGGCGTATTTATACGCCGAAACGTTGACTCCAGCGGCGTCTGCGGTCGCCGGACTTTCGCCGACCGCTCTGAGATTGAGACCGGCTCTCGTTTTGCGGAGAACTATCGCTACGGCTACGGCTATGCCAATGCCGAGATAAACCAAACAACTGTGCGAAAGAATCAAACTTCCGAAAACGCCCGTCTTGTCGGCAAACGGCAGAGACGTCCTTATCAATTTGCTCGCGTATGCAAATCTGTCCATATTAAGACGATTCATAAAAAAGTCGGTAATTCCCGAACCAAAAGTCGTCAAAGCAAGACCGACGATATTTTGATTGCATCTAAGCGAAACGGTTAAAAAGGCGTAGATAACTCCTCCCAACGCCGCAAATATCGCCGCTCCCAAAATCGCGGAGAGCATAAGCAAAATCCAAACGGCGCTTTCTTGCGTCGGGAGCGCGTTCATATAAACCGAAATTCCGTAACAACCGCCGAAAGTACCGAGACACATTATTCCGGGAATTCCAAGATTAAGGTGTCCGGCTTTTTCGGTTATAATCTCGCCGATACACCCGTACAAAAAGACGACGCTAATGCCTATCGCGGCAACCAAAAAAGATACGAAGGCGGCGATCCATTGATCCATTATTCTCCCTCCTTGACGCTCGACGTCGATTTTGCGGAATCCTTTTTCTTACTCTTATTGAAAACGATTTTATAAGTAAGGAAAAAGTCGCCGGCAATGATAAAGAAATAAACAATTCCGAGAACTATATTGGTAGAAGCGACGCTCGTCAAACCGAAATTGGTTCTGACCGTCGACATACCGTTATTGACAAAAGTGATGAAGATCGCCGCGACGATGGCAATTACGGGATTCAATTTAGCCAACCAAGCGACCATAATTGCCGTAAATCCCATATTATTTGCCGTGCTCGCGGTTATCGTTCTATTGATTGAACCGCCGAGCAAGAGTCCGACGACGCCGCACAACGCGCCCGACAAAGCAAGCGTGCGTATAATTGTTTTTTTAACGTTGATTCCGACGTATCTCGCGGTGTTTTCGCTCTCGCCGACTACGGCGACTTCATATCCGCGCTTACTCTTTTTAAAATAAAGAATCATAAACGCCGATATAACCGCGACGACTATAATCGAAAGTAAATATTCGTTTCCTATTTGCGGGAGATTTGCCGCCGCAATAGGTCTTATCGTATTCGAACCCGAGTCGGAATGAAGCGTTATGAAATAATTGACCAAACCGACCGCAATATAATTCATCATAAGCGTGAAAAGCGATTCGTTGGTTTTGAAAAAAGCCTTGAATATCGCCGGAATCGCCGCCCAAATTGCGGCGATTAAAACGCTTGATACGACCATTATAACGTTTGCCGCCGCGTCCGGGATTTTTCCGCCGAGAAATTTCATACAAGCGACCGCGACGAGCGCTCCCATAAGTATTTGCCCGTTTCCTCCGAGATTCCAAAATTTCATTTTGAAAGCCGGCAACAACGCCATCGTAACGCCGAGCAAAAGGGAGGCGTCTCTGAGCAGCGTCCAAATTCTTCTTTCGGTTTTAAAAGAACCGTCGACAAGATATTTAAAGAACAACAGCGGATTTTGATTGGAAATGACGCCGCATACGATCGCGCTTATGAGCAAACTTAAAACAATCGACCCAAGCGTAAATAGCGCCGATTTCCAAACGGGCAAAGCGTCTCTTTTGACGATATGGAACAAAGGTTCGCCCTTTTTTATTTCGTTAGTCATTCGTTTCGTTCTCCTTTGCTTCCGCGGCTCTCCACTCTTCTTTGGTCAGACTGCTGTCTTTCGCGACGCCAAAGTTCTTATCCTTCATTGTCTCGGTCAAATTCAACGAACCCGTCATCATAAGACCAAGTTGCTCTTTTGTCGTCTTTTCGGCGTGAACGACGCCCATATTTTTGCCGTGACAAAGAACCATTATCTTATCGCAAAGGGCAAGCATAACGTCCAAGTCCTCGCCGACAAATAAAATGCCCGCGCCTTTTTGTTTTTGTTCGTTTAAAATATCGTATATAACGTAAGCCGAATTAATGTCCAATCCTCTGACCGGATACGCCGTTACGATAACGTTCGGCGACGCCTCGATTTCCCTTCCGACCAAAACTTTCTGAACGTTTCCGCCGGACAATCTTCTAACCGGCGTCTCGGAAGACGGGGTTACTATATCGAGTTTTTTTATCAAAGCGTTTGCTCTTTCTCTCGCGTCCTTTCTGTCGACGAAAGGATAAGGAATCTTGTTTATAACTTTTGCGAGGGCGTTAAAGATTTTTTTGACAGCCTTAACGAATTTCGAGTCTTCGTCCTTAATTTGCTTTTCCTTTAAATCAAACTTAGCGTCTCTGTAAGTTTTTAGAGCCATATTGTCGGTTATCGAAAAAGACGGGGCAAGCCCCATTCCCAATCTATCCTCGGGAATAAAACTCATCGAAACGCCCTTCTCGATTATCGATCTCGGACTAAGACCGATTAAACTCTCGCCCTTGCGCATTATGAAACCGCTCTCGACTCGTCTAAGTCCGGCAATCGCCTCGCAAAGTTCTTTTTGTCCGCATCCGGTTATTCCGGCAACGCCGAGAATTTCTCCGCCGCGAATATAAAAACTGACGTCCTTTATCGCCGACGATCCGTCGTCAGAATTGACGCTGAGATTTCTTATTTCAAGCAAAGGCTTGTCAAATTCCGTCTTAGGTCTGTCAATTTTTAGATCGACTTTTTTCCCGACCATCATATTTGTCAAAATCGCTTGATCGGCGTCTTTGGTGTCGACGACTCCGACATACTCGCCCTTTCTCAAAATGACGACCCTGTCGGATATATCCAAGACCTCGGCGAGTTTGTGGGTTATTATGATTATCGACTTTCCGTCCGCCCTCATATTTCTGACGACCGAGAAAAGTTTGTCGGTTTCTTGCGGCGTCAAAACGGCGGTCGGCTCGTCGAGAACGAGAATATCCGCTCCGCGGTATAACACCTTAACGATTTCGAGAGTTTGCTTCTCCGAAACCGACATATCGTATACTTTCTTATCTAAATCTATATCGAAACCGTACTTATCGCAAATCGTTTGCGCGTCCGAACGGATTGTTTTCAAATCAAATTTAACGTTTTTATTTAACCCGAGGGCTATATTTTGCAACGCCGTAAAAATGTCCGTCAACTTGAAGTGTTGATGAACCATTCCTATGCGCAAAGCGTAAGCGTCCTTGGGCGTTCTTATGTTCGCGAGTTTACCGTCGACGTATATATTGCCCTCGTCCGGATAATATATTCCGGCAAGCATATTCATAAGCGTCGTTTTACCGCTGCCGTTTTCCCCGAGCAACGCCAAGACCTCGCCCTTTTTCAAATCGAAAGAAATTCCTTTATTCGCGACGACGCTTCCGAACGTCTTTCCGACGTTTTCAAATTTTACGGCAACTTCTTCGTTCGCGCCGTTCTCAAATATTTCTCTGTTCATTTATCTTTTCCGTAAGAAATAATATAACCAAGGGGGTAAAAAATCCCCCTTGGATATTATTTTTGTCGTTTTTTTGTTGTTAAAACCGTTTAATAATTAGGCGGTTTTAAGTTTAAGAGTAATACCGTCTATATCGATATCGAAGTAAGGAGCCGAACGGTTGCTCGCTACGCAAGACTCGTCGAAATAAGTTATTCCGTTCTCAGTTTTGATAACCGAAACGCCGTTTTGTTTAGCGGTCAAGATATGTCCGTCGGCGTCCATGGTTACGTCGCTAAGTTCGGCGAACCCCCCGCCGGCATAAGCGGTAACGGTGAATTTGCTCAAATCGAATACTTTGCGAGTTCCGTCTTTAAGTTCGGCGGCTACCGCTTCGATCCTCGCTTGAGTTCCGGCGGCGGGAGCAACTGCTCCAAGGTCGGTCAAGCAAACAGATCCGGCGGCAAAAGTCTCGCCGAGACCAAGGCACCAGTCGCTGTCGATCGCTCTGTCGTTAAGAACGCAGTCGATGATGTACTCAAAGTAAGGTTGCCAGTTAATTCTCGAAGAAATAATGAAAGTGTTGGGACATTTGGACGCGGTGCTTCCGTTGTAGGAAACGTTGGGAACTCCGGCGGCTTCGCACGCGGTGGGAGCGCCCCAAGAGTCGGCGTGTTGGGAGATGAGCTTGCAACCGGAAGCAATAAGGTTGTTAGCGGCGTTTTGCTCGTCAGTCTCGCTATACCAGCTGTTGGTGAACTCTACTTCCATGTTAACGACTACGTTGCTAACGGAATCGTTGAACGCCGAACGAAGACCCAAAAGCCAAGAAGTGTAACCCGATTTAACCTCGGCGTACGGGAAAGCTCCGACGTAACCGACTTTAATCGCGCCGTTAACGGCGATCGTGTTGTCGGCGTTATACATTTCGACGAGTTTCAATCCGGCGGCGTATCCGGCGACGTATCTTCCCTCGTAAATGGAAGCAAACGCGTTGTGGAAGTTTGCGAGAGATTTATCTTTTTGCGTCGAAGTTCCGGTGGCGTGGCAGAATTGAATGTTCGGATAGGAAGCGGCGGCTTCTCTAAGATAAGACTCGTGACTGAAAGAATCGGCGAAAATGAGTTTGCAACCATCTTCGGCTAAATTGATTGCGGAAGTCTTGCAAGTTTCATCTTCGGGGATATTGGTTTTGATGACGGGGGTTACGTTCTTAGCGGCGCAAGCGGCGTTGAACGCGTCGATAAAGTTTTTGTCGTAGGTGGAGTTGGAATCATGCAAAGCAATGAGACCGATTTTAGCGGTAGAATCGTTGTTTCCGCACGACGCGCAAGCGGCGAACGCAAGAACAAACGCCGCTACGAGAGCCAAGAGTTTCTTCATTTTTCTTCTCCTTTTCGCTAATTCCGCGAAATTTTTTATTTATGTAAAAAATTACATACGAAAATCGGAATCGTCGGCGTTCACTCGACGAATTTTATCTCGCCGTTTTTCATTTCGGCGATTCGAGCCAACGAAAAGACGTCGTATCCGAGCGAAACGAGTTTATCGTATCCCCCTTGATATGTCTTTTCGATAGCGCAACTTATCCCCTTTATCTCTGCGCCGGCTTGTTTTGCAAGTTCGACGAGCCCGAGGCAAGCGTTTCCGTTCGCCAGAAAATCGTCGACTATCAAAATCTTGTCCGTACTATTCAAATACTCCTTGGAAACGACTACGTTGTTCTCGGTCTTTTTGGTGAAAGAAACGACTTTCGCCGAATAAACGTCGTCGGAAATATTGAGCGATTTTTTCTTTTTCGCAAACAAAACCGAGCAATTAAAAAACTGCGCAGTAATACAAGCGAGACCGATGCCCGAGGCTTCGATAGTCAAAATCTTGTTTATTCCGCAGTCCTTAAAATGTTCGTATATTTCTTTGCCGAGGTCGTTAAAAAGCGCGACGTCCATTTGATGGTTCAAAAAACCGTCGACCTTGAGAATATCTCCGTCGAGCGCCTTTCCATCGTTTAAAATCTTTCGTTCAAGCAGTCTCATTATAACCTCGTTCGTAAAATCAAAAAACAGGCTTAAAAAACCTGTTTGCCGACTTTTCCGCTAACGCGTAAAAATTCCGATAGACGCTTCTTTTACGGCGAGCGGTAGAAACATTCGAACCTTCATACTCGAATTTATATCGGCAACTCATATTGAATATTTACGAGTTTAGTATACTCGACCGATTTTTTTTTGTCAAACGTTTTTCATCGTTTGCGCAAATTATTTTCACACGGCTAAAGTTTGACATTCGGATATCAAAATGCTAATATATATTTATGATAGCGATTATCGCCGAAAAACCGAGCCTTGCTCGCAATATAGTCGCCGGTATCGGCGAGATGAAGAAAAAAAACGGTTACTTCGAAAACAACGAATATATCGTCGCTTGGGCATTCGGACATTTGTTCTCGCTGAGCGACGTCGAGGATTACCTCCCCTCTCCCCCCGAAAACAAAAAATGGACGCTCGACAACTTGCCGTGCTTCCCCGACCAATTCAAATTCCGCCTCAAAAAAACCGACAACGGAAAAGAGGACGAGGGCGTTAAAAAACAATTCGAAACGATTAAATACCTCCTCAACAGAAAAGACGTCGACAAAATCGTCAACGCCGGAGACTCGGACAGAGAGGGCGAAATCATCGTGAGACTTTGCGTCTCGAACGCCTTAAATCAACCGAAGCCGTTTTTCAGACTTTGGCTTCCCGATCAAACTCCTCAAACGGTCGCCAAGGCACTCGCCGAAATGAAGGAAGAAAAGTTTTACGACAATCTCGCGAACGAAGGTTTCTCGAGGACTTATATCGATTGGCTTTACGGCGTGAACTTAACCCGTTACGCAAGCATAAAAACGGGAACGCTTCTCCGCGTCGGACGAGTTATCGTCCCGATCGTAAAAGCCGTTTACGACAGAGACGCCGAAATCGAAAATTTTAAACCGCAAATTTATTACGCTCTTACGTCGAAAGCCATAACGAACGGCGAGGAAATCGAACTTACGTCCAAATATAAATTCTCCGCCGAAGAAAAGGCGAAAGCCGAAAGATGTTGCGAGAGAATGAACATCCTCGACGCCGTGGTTACCGAAAAGAAATCCAAGAGAGAGATTTATTCTCCCGGAAAACTCTATTCCCTCACGAAACTTCAAAACTTTCTCGGCAAAAAATATAAAATGCCGATGGAAAAAAGTCTTTCGATCGTTCAAAAACTCTACGAAAACGGTTACGTCAGTTATCCGAGAACAAACTCCGAATATATGGCGACCAACGAGAAAGACAAGGTAAAACAAATTATCTCGGGCGTCAAAAAACTCGGATATCAAATTATCTTTAAGGACAAGAAGACGATATTCGACGATTCTAAGATAGAATCCCATTCGGCTTTGACGCCGACTTATAAAATCCCCGACAAAAACGCCCTTTCGGACGACGAATTTACCGTTTACTCGGCAATTTTGCGTCGTTTTGCCGCCGTTTTTTGCGAGGAAGAGTGTTACGTCGCAAAATCCGAACTGACCATCTCGCTCGGCGGCAAAGAAGACTACGTCATCAAAGGTTCTACCATTTTAACCGAGGGTTGGACTAAATACGACGGCGGAGAAAAACGCGATAAAATGCTTCCAAAACTCGAAAAGGGAGACAAAGTCAACGTAAACTTCAAACCCGAAGAAAAGCAAACCCAACCGCCCAAACACTACACCATCGAAACGTTAAACAACTATTTAAAAAACCCTTTTAAAGACGAAAAATCCTCGGACGAAAACGACGACGAGGACTATAAAGCGATTTTCAAAGGATTAGAACTCGGAACCGAAGCGACGAGAACGGGCATAATCGACAACGCCAAAAAAAGCGGATATATTTCCCTCAAAAAGGACGTTTATCGCATTGAGAACGGCGGAAAATTCCTCATCGAACAATTGACAGATATGAACATTTCGATGGATAAGTACAAAACGAGTCAACTCGGACAGGCGCTCAAAAAGGTTTATCGCGGCGAAATGACGGTCGAAGAAAGCGTCAAAATGGCGGAACAAGAAATTCGCGAAGTATTCCAAACCGATCCAAACTCGGGCTCGGGATTTTTCGGAGATTATATCGGCGAGTGTCCCAAATGCGGAAAAAAAGTCTTGCGCGGCAGATTTAATTACGCGTGCGAAAACGTCGGAAAAAACTGTGATTTTAAAATCAATTTCCGTATTTTAAGCCGCCAAATCGACAAAGAGCAAGCAAAGAAACTCCTCTCTTGCGGCAAAACGGACAAACTCGGTTTTATCTCAAAAACGGGCAAACCCTTCGAGAGCAAACTTAAAATCGACGATAAAAAACAAATCGTCTTTGATTTTTCATAAAACAAAAGATCGCAAACGGTCGAACGCAAAGGCAAAACCCCGTCGCTCTCGTTTGCGATCTTTTTTTTTACGCCGCTTCTTTCGCGGCTTTTATTCTATCTTCGTTCTCGGCTATCTCTTTTCCGCTAAAGAATATCATCTCGTCGTCAAACTCGGTAAAACTCTTTTCAAACGACATCGAGCCGTCGGCTTTTATTCTCAGAGATATCGAACCTTGAATATCCGTTCTGTATATTTCGGAATTTAACGCGATCAATCGATCGACCGTCTCCTTTTCGGGGTGAGAGTACTTATTTCCGACTCCGCAAGAAATCACGGCGTATTCGGGTTTAACCAACCTCAAAAAGTCCAACGTCGAGGAAGTTTTGCTTCCGTGATGCGCGACTTTTAAAACGTCGCAATCCGCCGCTTCTTTTGCCGCGAGTTCGACGAAAGAGGCTTCGACGCTTTTCTCGACGTCGCCCGTAAATAGAACTTTTCTGCCGGCGTACTCAAGCATAACGATCGCCGAAAGATTGTTTGCCGATTTGACGCTCGAAAAATCGCTCGCGTCTCTCGCGTACGGCATCATAAAGTCGACCGTATACGAATAAGTCGCTCCGTTTTTATCTTCCGCCGAGTTCGTAAAATCCGATCTGTCCGTAAAGAACTCCCATTCGGTTCCCTCGTCGTATACCGATTTAACGTACGACCCGTAAACCTTTGTCGAACTCTTCTCCGACAGTTTTATACCGTAATTAAAGGTCGACGGCAAATCGTTCGCGAGCGCATGCTCGCTTATAAGATACGGGCGATAAGATCTTCCGACCTCGTAGTTCTCGTAAACGTAAGACATATTGCCGATATGATCGCTGTCCGGGTGAGTGGCTATGCAGTAGTCTATCGACGCCTTTTTCGAACCGTCGATCAAAAAGGAATCTATGGCGTTTCTCGCCGACGAGTTCTCTCCCGCGTCGATCAACATATTTTTCCCGTCGGGAAGATTTATCCATACGCAATCGCCTTGACCGACGTCGATAAATGTAACGACGAGATCTCTGATTTCGTCGACTTTCTCGCTCGTCCCGACGTTTCCGTCGGGAGAACTATCCGAAAAATCGAACGAAAAACCGTTGGAAATGAAAATGACCGCGAGAATTATGACGACGAGCGCGACGACGAAAGCGTAATAAAACTTATTCTTCTCCGCCGCTTTGCGTTTGGCTTGTCTTTTGTTTTTCTTTTTATATTGTTTTGAATCCATATTATACTATTTTCAAAACGGCGACTTTCAAATACAAACTCTCGTCGTATCCGATCGCCGACGCGTGATCTTTGCTTTGCATTCTGATTTCGACGAGTTTAGCGCGAACTCCGCTCTCAAACACGCTCTCCTTTATCATCTGAAGAAACAAATTGAGAGTAAGGTGTTGAGAGCAACTGCAAGTTATGAAATATCCGCCCTTTTCGACGAGTTTCAATCCGTTGATATTAACGTCCTTATAGCCTTTATATCCTTCTTTAACAGTATCTACGGATTTGGTAAACGCCGGCGGATCCATAACGACGACGCCGAATTTGCGTTTTTCCTTGCGATACTCTCTCAACTTTTCAAAGACGTCGGCAACCTCGGTTTTTATATCGAACGAATTGAGCCGAGCGTTTTCTTTCACGAGATTTATCGCAGTTTGACTTATGTCGACCGCGGTGACTTCGGTCGCCCCGTACTTCTTCGCGCAGAGCGAGAAACCGCCCTCGTTGCAAAAGCAATCCAACGCGGTTTTGCCCTTAACGTAATGCTTAAGGTTGTCTCGATTTTCCTTTTGGTCGAGGAAATACCCCGTCTTTTGTCCGTTTTCGAGGTCGACGATCATTTTAATTCCGTTCTCGACAATCGTAACCCTCGGATCGAACTCGCCGTAAACGACCCCTTTTCTCTCTTCGAGCCCCTCTTTCTTTCGCGACGGAACGTCGCTTCTTTCGTAAATGCCCTTGGGCGAGAATATTTCGACCAATAAGTCGATTATCTCCTCCCTTATAACTTCGACGCCGAGCGAAAGAATTTGAATGGAAAGATAGTCTCCGTACTTATCTACTATAAGTCCGGGGAGAAAATCCGATTCGGCGAACACGGTGCGGTAATTGTCCTCGTAGCCGAGTTCTTTACGATATTCGACGGCGGCTTTTATTCTCGCTCTATAAAAATCTATATCAATCGTCTCTTGCTTTAACGTCAAAATTCTGACGATAATTTTCGAGCAATGGTTTATCGTTCCGAGGGCGACGAATCTACCGTCGTTCCCTCTAACTTCGGCGACCGAACCCTGACTTCCCTTTCCCTCGATTTTGTAAACTTCGTTTGCGAAAACCCACGGATAACCGTTGAGAATTCTCTTTTCTTCGTTTTTCTTTAAGTATACGACGTACATATCAATTTTTCTTAAGTTTCGCGAGACCGCCCTCGCTCGTTTCCCTATATTTTCTGCGGAGATCTCTCCCCGTTTCATACATTGTCTCGATCGCCTCGTCCAAGGTAATCTTTCTGCTGTCGGTTAAAAACGCGGCGAGAGTCACTTCGTTCAAAGCCCTCAACGCGGCGACAGCGTTTCTCTCTATGCAAGGAATTTGCACGAGTCCGCAAATGGGATCGCACGTCAAACCCAAATGGTGCTCGACGGCGATTTCGGCGGCGTACTCTATCTGGTCGACGTTCATTCCGTAAAGTTGCGCGACCGCCGCGGACGCCATGGCGCACGCGACGCCCACCTCGGCTTGACAACCGCATTCGGCTCCGCTTATCGAAG
>CAZVPW010000029.1:0-13268 GCA_964629115.1 uncultured Acidiphilium sp. | reverse complement strand
ATATTATATATAAGGAGATTCTTATTTTTAAATGGAAACTGACGAACCCCCTCCCGGCAGTCAAAATATAACCGTTTACATAGTTATTTTGATTGTCTTGCTTATCTTATCGGCATTCTTTTCGGCGACCGAAACGGCTTTCACTTCGCTCAATCGAGCCAGACTTAAAGTCCTTGCGGACGACGGAAACGCGCGCACTAAAAAAACGGTTAAGTACGTTGAGAATTACGATAGATTGCTCTACACGATATTAATCGGAAACAATATAGTAAACCTCACGCTCGCGACGATATCGACGTTGCTCTTCGCGTCTCTCGTGACTTCGTCCGAGAGCTTGGCGGCGACTTTATCGACTATCATTTCAACCGTTACCGTCTTGATTTTCGGAGAGATTACCCCAAAAACCCTCGCTAAAGAGGCGCCCGAAAAAGTCGCGATGTTCGTATGTCCGATCATAGATTTCTTCACGATCGTTCTCTATCCCTTAAACCTCGTCTTCACGGGTTGGAAGGCTCTTTTGAAAAAGATTTTTAACTTTAAATCTCAAGACGTCATCACCGAAGAGGAACTCCTCACTTATGTCGAAGAGGCAAAAGAGGACGGGACGCTCGACGTCGACGAAAAAGAACTCATTTCGAGCGCGATCGAATTCAACGACGCCGAAGTCGGAGATATTTTGGTTCCGAGAGTTAAAATAATCGCCGTGGAAGAAAACACGCCGATGGACGAAATTCGCGAAATTTTCAGCGAACACGGCTTCTCGAGATTACCGGTGTATAGAGACTCGATCGACTGTATCGTCGGAATGATTCACGAAAAAGACTTTTACTCGGCTTATATGAATAAAGCCGACGACATAAAAGGCATAATCACGTCGATGGCGCTCGCGACCGAACATATGAAAATCTCCGTACTTCTCAGAAGTATGCAAAAACAAAAGGTACATATGGCGACGGTCGTCGACGAATACGGCGGAACGCTCGGAGTCGTAACCCTCGAGGATATTCTCGAAGAACTCGTCGGCGAAATTTGGGACGAGCACGACGAAGTCGTCGATTATTTTACCAAGCTCGACGACCAAACTTACCTCGTCGACGGAGACGCCGAACTGTCCGAATTTTTCGAACTCTTCTCTCAAGAGGAAGACGAAGAATGCGACTCGAACACGGTTAGCGGTTGGATAACCGAACGACGCGGAGACATTCCGCCGATCGGATACTCTTTTGACTATAATAATCTTACCATATCGGTAACCAAACGAACCTTGAAAAAAGTCCTCGAAGTCAAAGTCGCCGTACGTCAACCTCAATACGATCAAGAAGAAACGCAAGAATAAGCGTTTATTCGGGCGAGAACGAAACGTCGTTCTCGCCCGTAAAAATATAACCAAATCAAAACGGAGTTTTTTATGTTTAAAAAAATCGCCGACAAAATCATAGGCGACGGAGACGTTCGCCGCGAATCGACGAGAAATAAATGCGGACGAGCGTCGGGAATTGTCGGAATCGTCGCAAACTCTTTTCTCTGCGCGACGAAAATCGCGGTCGGTCTCTTCTCGGGAACGATCTCGCTCGTTTCGGACGGCATCAACAACTTATCCGACGCAGGTTCGTCGGTTATAACTCTTTTCGGATTTAAACTCGCCGAGAAAAAACCCGACAAAGAACACCCTTTCGGACACGGAAGAATGGAATACTGCGCCGGACTCGGCGTAGCCGCGGTTATTTTGCTCGTCGCCGTCGAACTCTTCTCGGCATCAATCGACAAGATATTCTCGCCCGTAGACGCGGCGACCAAATTTTCTCTCGCGACTTACGCCGCTCTCGCCGTTTCTACCCTTTCTATCGTCGTCAAATTGTGTCTCGGCGTTTTTAATTTGACTTTATCCCGAAAAATCGATTCGGTCGCGATGAAAGCGACCGCTACCGACAGTTTTTCAGACTGCGCGTCAGCGGCTATCGTCATTTTATCCGCCGTATTGTCAGTCTTCTTCCCCGGAATTCCGTTCGACGGAATCGCCGGAGCGATTATATCCATTCTCATCGCCTTTTCGGGAATCAAAACGATTAAGGACGTCGTCGACCTTCTTCTGGGAGAAGCTCCCGACCCCAAACTTGTAAAAAGCGTCGCGAAGTTTGTTTTAAATTACGACAAAAGCAAAATTATCGGCATACACGACATTATGATTCACGACTACGGTCCGGGAAGAAAAATAGTCGTTCTTCACGCGGAAGTCCCCGCCGAGGGCGATATTCTGCTCATTCACGACGCCGTCGACAACGTCGAGAGGGGGCTCGAAAGCGAATTTAACTGTCTCGCCACGATACATATCGACCCCGTCGTCACGTCGAGTCCGAGGCTTGACGCCATAAAAAAAGAATGCGAGAGAATCGCTCGCGAAATAAATCTCGATTTTACCTTGCACGATTTCAGAATGAACGAGGGAGACACTCACGCGAACGTCATTTTCGATCTCGTCGTTCCGACGGACAACAAAATACCCGACTCGGATATAAAAAAGCGCATAAGCGAAAATTTGAAAAAATACGACGAAAAACTCAACGCCGTCGTAACAATCGAAAACTCTTACGTTTAAAGGAGGGCAGATGGAAACTTTTATAACGCTTTGCTTATTATTCATTCTCGGCGGCTCGTGCGGCTGGGTTTTAGAACTCTTTTTCAGGAGATTCGTACATAAAAAATGGATTAACCCCGGCTTTCTAACGGGTCCTTGCCTTCCCCTTTACGGAGTCGGCGTCGTTTGTCTCTATTTAATTTGCTCAATCGACTATAGTTTTATCGAGAACGACTTTCTCAGAGCCGTATTCGTCGTTGCCGTCATAACCGCCGCGATGACTTTAATCGAATATATAACCGGATTGATTTTCATAAAAGGAATGAAAGTACAACTTTGGGATTATTCGGACAGAATCGGGAATATTCAAGGCATAATATGTCCTCTTTTCACCTTCTTTTGGGGGATTG
The DNA here is from genome assembly GCA_964629115.1 of uncultured Acidiphilium sp. Classification (GTDB taxonomy): domain Bacteria; phylum Bacillota; class Clostridia; order Christensenellales; family Borkfalkiaceae; genus UBA10281. Next base: position 10,283 of record CAZVPW010000029.1, on the reverse strand, counting down.
TCGGAGCAATATATTTTATCTTCTTGCACCCTTTGTTTGTCAAGGCGGTCAATTGGATATCGTATAACGAAATTTATTCTTTCTTTATCGGCGCTTATTTCGGAGTGTTCGTCGTCGACGCTTGCTATTCGTTCAATATCGTAACTAAAATTCGCAAATGGGCGGCGGAACGCGACGTCGTAGTAAAATACGAAGAGTTTAAACTATCCATAAAACTCAAAGCCGAAGAGATAAAACAAAAATACAATTTCTTATTCTCTTTCAAAGCAAAAAAGGGCTTGAGCGAGGCGTTGAACGACTATAAAGAAGTTACGGACGCAAAAAACGAAAAGAAAAAAATAAAATTGTTTTCTCGCAAAAAAACGAAAAAAACAAATAACGACGAAGACAAATAACCAAAAGACGCGAACGTTTTTACGCTCGCGTCTTTTATTTTATCTCGAAGTTTTAAGTTGATTTCTCTATGTTTTAGGTCTGTTCTCAAAAACTAAAACCGCAAACCGCCGAAGCGATTTTTTAACGACTTGACAATCTGCCCGTCGAATTGTATAATACGTTTATGATTTCCGAAATCGAAAAAAACATTGCGAAAAACATAAGAGAATTGCGAGTCAAACTCGGAATGAAACAGTCGGAACTCGGAGAGAAAATCGCCTATTCGGACAAAACCGTGTCCAAATGGGAAAACGGATCGTCGGTTCCCGACGTCGCCGCCCTTGCAGAATTAGCCGACATTTTCGACGTTACCGTGGACGATTTAATTCGACCGAACGCCGTCGAAAGGTTGAGCGAAAAAAACAAGGAAACGGCTCGCGAGGATTTGACAAACGACGTCGCTATGCTCTGCCTTTCTATCCTTTCCGTATACACGATCGCGGCGATAGCGTACGTCGCATTAATCATCTCCAACGGATATCGCTTTTGGCAAGCCTTCGTTTGGGCTATTCCGCCGTCCGCGCTAATTGCTTATAGGTTCAACAAAATCCGAGCAAACGTCAGATGGATCAACGCCCTTTTGCTCTCAATTTTTACGTGGACGCTTATAACGGCGACCTATTTGCAATTGCTGAGTTACAATCTTTGGCCGCTCTTTTTTCTCGGTATTCCGCTCGAAGCCATGATTATCATATCGACGCTTTTCAGAAGGCAACGTCCGCCGATTTCGTCGGTTATCTCTCGAATTTTAAGCGAAGAACTCGCCCGATTCAAACGCAAAAGATAGCCTTTGTTCGACCCGTCGACTCGATTTTTAAATATTTTCCAAACGAGCGGAAAAACGCTTGAAAAAAAACGCTAAAAGCGCTAAAATAATTGAAGCCGTTTGAAAACCGACCGCTGAAATTGGGGTGTCGCCAAGCGGTAAGGCTACGGACTCTGACTCCGTCATTCGGGAGTTCGAATCTCTCCACCCCAGCCAAAAAAGCCGCGAGCAGCGCGCTCCGCGGCTTTTTCTTTACCTCAAAAAGGGACTCGGCAACCGCCGAGTCCCTTTTTCGTTGCGTTTATTTGCGAACGATCGCAAAGATATTCTCTCCGTCGCTCAAAACTTTTTCTTTTTTGTCCGAACGGTATCCTTTCGGCAAAACCAAACTTCCGAAATGTCCTTTCGGAACGGAAGCGACGAGTTTTATTTGATTTTCCTCTCGTTTCCAAGAAACCGAAACCCTGCCGTCGGCAAAATCAAAATAGGCTTCGGCGAAATTTAAGTTTGTCGGAAAATCGGGAGCGACGACAAACGAATTCGGGTCTGCCATCGTCGGATTGATTCTCAATCCCGCGACTCTTTCGACCATCCAACGAGAAATATCCCCGAGAAAATGATGATTTCTCGAATCGAGAACGGCGCCGCGAGGAGCGAAACTTTCGCAAAGCGTCGTGTTGCCCTCGTCTATCCATATTCCGTACGACGTGACGTTGCGGCTAACGATAAGCGAATAAGCCGTATCGATCTCGCCCATATCCGCCAAAACGTCGAAGATATAGCGTCTTCCGATAATGCCGCACGCGAGCATATTGTCGTGTTTTATCATACGCCTCAATGCATGTTTCGCCTTTTTCTCTTCGGATTTTTCGAATATGCCCGCCGCGATGGCGAAAACCTGGGACGTCTGACAATCTCCATCGACGATATAATCGCGGAAATCAATCAAATTCTTGCGAATACGAGTTCTCAATTCCTTGGCTCTCTTCGCCGTCTCTTTGCTCTCGGCGTTTAATCCGACGGCGTCAAACAAGAACGACGCCTTGTTTAACATATCGTAAACGGCGATCGACGAAGTAACGACGGTCGGCGACGCGGTTTCAAAACCGTCTCGATAACAACGGAAGGGCTCCACCCAGTCTCCGAGACCGTGAACGAATAAGCCTCGCTCGTCTTTTTTCGTCTCCAAATAATCGAAATACTTCATTAAATAGGGAGCGTATTCGCGTATCGGAGCCTTATCGCCCGCATACTTATAGAGAGCGTACGGCAAGGTTACGCAAACGGCGTCCCATATAGGACCGGCGTAAGGATCTCCGTATCCCCACGTTCCCGTCGGGACTATAGCCGGGAAATCCCCGTCTTTAGTTTGAGCTTTAAAGAAGGTATATAACCATTCCTTTAAGAAAGAAACGCTATCGGTACTGAGCAAGAAGAGTTCCGCCGACAAAGACGCGTCGCCCGTCCAACCGTTCTTTTCGCGATGCGGACAATCGGTCGGGATATGAACCATATTCGAAAGCAAACTCTTTCTCGTCATTACGAACAACTTGTCGAGCGTTTCGTCGGACGATTTAAACCCCGAGCGTTCGGCGACGTCCGAATGTTCGGTTATAAAAATAAGAGTATCGTCGTCTATTTGATCGGGCGACAACCCCTCTACGAAGGCATAACGGAATCCGTCGTACTTAAATTTCGGAACAAAAACCTCGTCGCCGCCCTTGCAAACGAATACGTCGCGTTGAGCGTACTCGAGATAGCGGTCTTCGATTCCGTCGCGGCGGAAGGGAAAAATGGTATTCGTAATCGTAAATTCTTTGCCGTCAAGCATCAATTCCCCGTGACGAATAGTTATTTTCTGTCCGGAACGAGCGTTTTTAATATGCAAACGCGTTACGCCCTAGAAGTTTTGACCGAAATCAAAAAGGTATACGTCGCGGCGTAAAGTCTGCTCTAACGGTCTGCTGTCTATCGCCGCGGCGGCGTGTCCGAAATGGATTTTTTCGTGGAAAGTTACCGATATCGGCTTTATCCAATCTTTCTCCGCGACGGGCGGCGCCTCGCAGATTTTCGGCTCGCCCTTGGGAGGTTTTTCGCAAACGACGGCGTTGTCCCAATCGGAATCGTCAAAGCCCGGCTTCTCCCAGCCCTCGAGTTCAAGTCTCGCGTCGTAGCAATACCCCATTCGTATATCGTTCCATAAAATCGCGGAGGGTTTAGTCTTGAAATCGGTATCGCTCTCAAAATCGAGTTCGTCGGATTCAAAACTCAACGCAAAAGTTACGGGGCCGCGAAAATCGGCTTTATCGAACTCCCAAATAAAACCGCCGAACGGGTTGCGGAAGCCGTTGCCAAGCAAAACGCCTACGACGTTCTCGCCTTTCTTAAGATAAGGGGCGACGTCGTACGAATCGTAATAACAAACTTGGTCGGGGTTGGATATATACGAGCTGAGTTTTCCGCGAGTTACGTCCTTTCCGTTGACGTATAATTCGTAAAATCCCAAGCCGCAAATGGTAATTTCCGCCCGTTTCGCGACGTCGTTCAAAATAAATTTCTTTCTGAACGTCGGCGCCGGTACTTCCTTGCCAAAATCCTCTATTTCGTGGTTAGCGCATATAAACGCTTTTGAAAATTTCATTTTAACGCCTCTTTGTCAAGTTCGATTTTTATTCTTTCGAATTTCTCGTCGCTCGCCGAACCTATGGAAATTTCAACTTTCGGAGAAATTGGAGCGACGAATCCGAGTTCGCCGTAAGGAATACGGAACTCGATTCTCTTCTCTTCGCCGGGATTCAACGAGAATTTGCGATATCCTTTCAAAAGGTGTTCTCTATGACGCGTCGCGTCGCCGCTCGGCGTTACGAATATTTGAGCGACCTCTTTTCCGGCTATCGCCGAGTCGTTCTTTACCGAAAAACTCGCGACTATTTCCGTCGGTGTTTTTTCGATCTTTAAATCTCCGTAAACAAATTTCGAATAGGACAAGCCGAATCCGAACGAATGTAAAACGGGTTGTTCGCAATCGATATAACGATAAGTTCTTGCGTAAGAGTCGTGGCAAACGGGAAGAACTCCGACCGACGACGGCAGACTTACGGGAAGTTTTCCCGACGGATTAACCTTGCCCGTCAAAATATCCGCGATAGCGAATCCGCCCTCTTGTCCGGGATACCACGCTATCAAAACGGCGTCGGAAAGCGCCTCGAGCTCGTTCAAAACGTAGGCTCGCCCGGCGAATACAACCGATACGATCGGTTTGCCCGATTCTTTCAATTTCTTCAACAATTTCAACTGACATTGAGGAAGAAGAATATTCGCCGAATCGGCGCCTTCGCCGCAATCCATAAAACTGTCGCTGCGCTCCATCGCTCCGGTAACCGTAAACTTAGTGTCGAAATCGCGTTTGCTCGTTCCGCCCGCCGAAAAGATTATCGCGTCGGCGTCCGAAAGCGCGGAAATAGTCTTTTGAGCCTCCTCTTCGCTATATTCGACGTTAAAATCCCAACCCTTGACGTAGTACGCGTCGGGGAAACTCTTCTTTATCGCGCCGTAAAGAGTCGTTCCCTCGTCCTCTTTATGGTAGGAAGTATAATCGCCCAACGTATGGTAAATATCCTCGGCGTTTTCTCCGACGACGGCGACTTTTTTGACCTTATCGAGAGGAAGCGTTCGGTCGTTTTTTATCATCGTTACGCATTCTTCCGCCATTTCGCGAGCGACTGCTTGGCAATGCCCGTCCTTATTGAAATCGACGTCCGCGCCCTCTTTAACGTATCTGCGGTTAAAAAGATCCAACTCTAATTTCTTTTGAATGACTCGAGCGCACGCGTCGTCGATACGAGAAATATCGACCTTACCGTTCGCAAGAGCATTTTCGAGTTCGGTGAAATGACCCATATCCTCCAAACTCAAATCGATCCCGGCGTTGAGACACAATGCGGCGGCGTCTTCTCTTGACACGTCCAAATTTCTGGCAACCGAACTTACGCCCGTTCCGTCCGACAAAACTATGCCGTCGAACCCCCAACGCTCTTTCAATTCTTCGGTCAATATCTTGCGATTCGAGTGAAGCAATTCTCCGTCTATGCTGTTATACGCGACCATCAAGACGTCACAACCGGCGTCGACGCAAGCGCGAGCCGTGGGCAAACCGACTTCCTCTAACTCCCTTTTGCCGCATGAAACGTTGGCGGCGTTTATTCCGCCGTCGCAAGGACCGGCGCCGGCAAAGTGCTTTGCGCAGGCGAGAACGTTGGATTTTTTAATATTCTTCACGGCGCTCTCAGCCATGCGAGAGGCTAAATACGGGTCTTCGCCCAAACACTCTTCGCTTCTTCCCCAACGCGGATCGCGGCTCAAATCAATCAAGGTCAAGAAAGCGACGTGATTCCCCGAAGCCTCGATCTCTTTGCCGATCTCGTTCATCATCTTTCCGTATAAATCCTCGTTAAAAGACGCGGCGCAAGCGAGCCCCGTGGGATACGTCGCGCTTCCCAACGACTGCATTCCGTGCGACGCTTCGATCTCGATAAGAGCGGGAATTTTCATTCTCGTATTTTCTTCCAAGTAAGCTTGCAACTTATTTGCGATTTTATCGCGAAGTTCTAAAGTTACGCCCGTTTCGTAATTTCTTTCCGACCAAGGATCGGCGCGGAGTATGCCGCTTATAGCGCCGATTCCGCCGTAGTCGCGGACGATTTGCTTAAATTCGTCCGTAAATTCGATTTTTCCGTCTTTGTTTACCGTGTAACAACGATAACCGATGGCAATCTGCGCAATTTGACCTATTTTTTCCTTTAAAGTAAGTTTTTGGGTCAACTCTTTGGCTTGCGAATAAAAACCCTTCATTTTATCTCCTTTTTTCTATCTATCGGCTCGCTCGACGCGCGCCCGCGCTCGTTCTCTCCGAAACATAACGTTATTTGAGCGCGATAAAGTTAAATTTCAAAGTCAAAACAGCTGCGAATTTCGGTAAACGGTCTTACGAAAGCATTCGCGGCGGCGACATGGTCGGGATGAATCGAATAACCTTTCAAGTATTCGAAATCGACGAAAACGCTATCGAGCATCAAATCGGCGTTGGACGACGGAAGCCCGTCGACAAACACGTTTATGGCTTTCAGTCCCGGAATTTTACCGAGAAGCCCCTCGAGCGCCGTTTTTATATTCTTCTTAATCCCCTCTTTTTCTTCCGCTGAATATTGGTCTTTCAACTTCCAAAGAATTACGTGCTTAACCATTTTGTTTTCTCCTTTTGCGTTTACCGCGTTCGTTAGATATACGATATCCGTTGTGTAATTCGCAAGTATATTATTATTGTAGCGCGCTTATAGAGTTTTTACAATATTTTTTGTTTGCGCTTACTACGATTTTTAAACATTTTATGTTTTTGCTTGGACTTTTAAGTTAAAAAGAGCAAATTGATATCTGCAAAAAAGAACGGACGAAACGCTAACTCGCAAACCAAAAAAGTCTCGGCGAAAAAGCCGAGACGACCAAAAAAAACCGACGCGAGCGGCGTCGGGCGACAAATAAATCGCCGCTTTAAAACGCGACGAATAAGTTTCGGATAAAAAAAGAAGCAAAGCGAACTTTGCTCCCTTTTGGTCTGAGTGAGAAGATTTGAACTTCCGGCCTCTTGAACCCCATTCAAGCGCGCTACCAAACTGCGCTACACCCAGATATTCGGCAGTTCTCCCAAACTGCCTTAAGATTATATAACAAATTTTAAAAAAAGTAAACCCTTTTAAAGCGTATTTCGGGAATTTTTTCTCTTTTTGTAATTTTTTGTCCAATCAAAACGGGCGCTCGCGTCCCTTTCGTTAAAACTCTACGACGGCCTTCCTTTCGAAGAGTTTCAAAAGTTCGCCGAGCGGATCTTTTTGTTCGTAAATAATATTGTAAACGGCATTGGTTATCGGAAGTTCGACGCCGTATTTCTCGCCGAGAATTTTCAAAGCCTTCGCAGTCGACACGCCCTCCGCGAGTTTTGCGAACGGTTTTTTTAAATATAAATCTTCGCCGTATTGCCTATTGTTCGAAAATTTCGAAAAGAGCGTCGTCTCATAGTCCCCGAGGTGACAAAGTCCGTATGCCGACAATTCGTTGCCGCCCATAGCTTTTATCAATCTCGAGATTTCTCTCGCTCCGCGCGACATAAGCGGACCTTTCAAAGACGAACGCTCTCCGCCGTCCAAAATACCCGCGGCTATGCCCATAACGTTCTTCGCAGCCGCTCCGACTTCGCTTCCCACGACGTCTCCGCCGTAATAAAAACGAATGAGTTTGCTCTTAAACGAATCGGCGAGATTTCTGACGAGTTCCTTATCGTATCCGTCTATGACCATACAATTGGGTCTGCCGTTGACAAATTCTTGTATATGCCCCGGACCTACCCAAACGGCGATTTTATCTTTTGAGAACCCCTCTTCTATCATTATCTCGGTCAAACGCTTTCCCGTGTTTTCCTCGAGACCTTTCATACACAAAACGACCGACTTTTCGGTCGCGCCGTACTCCTTAATTTCCGACGCCAACTCTCTGAGCGCCTGAGATTTTATGGAGATAATGACGACGTCCGCCGATTTTACCGCATATTCCAAATCGGACGTCAATCGAATTTTTTCCGAAAGTTTGACGTATTCGTTTCCGCCGTCGCTTTTCAGTTGATTATACGCTCTTCCGTTTTCTCGTCCCCACTCGACGACGGAGTGTCCCGTTTCGGATAAATACCAACTGATAAACGAACCCCATCTGCCGCATCCAAGCGCGCTAACTTTCATATATTATATACCTCTATAAGTCGATTAAACGAGTTTTATTTTTATCAATCAACGCTTTCTTTTTTCTTGAAAGCAAATTTCTTCTCTTCTCCGCGAATAAGTCTGCCGATATTTTTATAGTGCAGGATTATAATCGCCGCCGCCGCGAGAATACTCAAAATTGCCTCGGCGAGAACGAATTCGGATATCGAAAAGACCAAACCGAAAAGAAAATACAAAATGGGATAAGAAGCGGTTGCGATTATAGAACTGATCGAAACGATTTTCGTCAACGCGACCGTTATTATAAAAATCGCGATTACTATCAAGAACATACGCCAATCGGTAACCAACACTATCGTCGCTCCGACCGTCACGCCCTTTCCTCCTTTAAAGGAAAAGAAGATTGGGAAAGCGTGACCTAAGAGACACGCGCCCATCGCTATCGACGAATACGCGGCGTAATTCTCCGCTTTACCGTCGAAAAGATAGCATAAAAGGCTCGCCGCCCCGAACGCCGCCAAGGCTTTTAAGAGATCGCCGAAAAAAACGAGAACTCCGCCCTTGAACCCGTAAACGCGAGCCATATTCGTCGCTCCGGCGTTTCCGCTGCCGTGTTTTCTGACGTCGCTTTTGAAAACGGTGTTGGACAAAATGACGGATACGCTTATCGACCCGAGCAAATATCCGATTATCGCGCTAAAACAAGCAATCAGCCAAGACATTGTATTTACGCTCCGAATTTTAATATTTTAATTATACGCTAATCGAGTCCCGTTGTCAATTAAATGGTTTAACTCGCTCGCATTACGCAAAATTTACACAAAGAATAAAAAATTCGCCGAGGTTTCCCTCGGCGAATTGTTTATGAAATAATATTTTATTCCATAGCGGCGGTAGCGCCGGCTTCTTTAAGTTTAGCAACCATCTTTTCAGCCTCGTCCTTCGGAGCGGCTTCTTTAACGGTTCCAAGTTTCTCAACAAGGTTCTTAGCGTCGACAAGACCGAGACCGGTAATCTCTCTAACAGCCTTGATAACGGCAATCTTGTTTCCGCCGACTTCCTTCAATACTACGTTGAATTCGGTCTTCTCTTCTTCAGCCGGAGCGGCTGCTGCAACGGCGCCGGCAACTGCTACGGGAGCGGCTGCGCTTACGCCGAACTCTTCCTCGATAGCCTTAACGAGACTATTGAGTTCCAAAACGGTCATACCTTTGATTTCTTCGATGAATTTTGCAATATCTGCCATTTTTAATTTCCTCTCTTTTTATTATTTTTCGCTTTTAATTAAGCGTTTTGCTCTTGCTTCTCCGCGACGGCGTTAAGAGCAACCGCCAAGCCGCGTACTATACCGGACAATGCTCCGGCAAGTTTTGCAACGAGAACTTCTTTCGAAGGAATCGCCGCGAGTTCTTTTACCGCCTTAACGTCGACGTACGCTCCGTCAACGTATCCGCTCTTTACGGAAATCTTGTCATTGGTGTTCTTGCACATATCGCAAGCGATTCTCGCCGCGGTAGTCTCGTCGTTACCGAACGCTACTGCGGTAGGACCGTTGAGATCGCTATCGAACGCGGTTATGTCGAGTTCGTTGAACGCCTTTTTGAGCAAGGTGTTTTTCAATACCTTATACTCGGTATTCGACTTTCTCATTTCCGAACGGAAAGCGGTATCTTCCGCCACGTTCAAACCTTTATAGTCGATAAGAATTATGGACTTGCTGGATTGAATCTTGGCTTTGATGTCTTCTACAATTTGCTTTTTTGCCTCTTTGTTTACAGACACTTTTTTTACCTCCGTTTTTATTGATGAAAAAATAACCCTTGACCGCGCGAAAACGCGATCAAGGGTTAACAAAAATTAACCGATTGAAAACGCGCCTCGGCGGGTAGCTTTCGCTTTAAAACCTGCTGTCTTGGGCTATATTATAGATTTATTATAGCGCTTTTTAAACGGCGCGTCAAGCGATTAAACGCCCTTCGGAACAACTTTTACGCCGGGACCCATCGTGCTGGTCAAGGTAACGCTTTTGACGTATTGACCTTTCGCGGCGGCGGGCTTAGCTTTAATAATGGCGTCGGTAAGCGCGTTGTAGTTTTCAACGAGCTTGTCTTTGCCGAAGCTCTTCTTTCCGATAGCGCAGTGAATGATCGCTTGCTTATCGAGTCTGTACTCGACTTTACCGGCTTTTACGTCGGCGATAGCCTTAGCGACGTCCATGGTAACCGTTCCCGACTTGGGGTTGGGCATAAGACCCTTAGGTCCTAAAAGTTTACCGATTCTTCCGACGACGCCCATCATATCGGGAGTCGTAATAA
>CAZVPW010000028.1:0-13362 GCA_964629115.1 uncultured Acidiphilium sp. | reverse complement strand
TTTTATAGCAATATACAGTTTTCGGTTTGAGGAATTCCGCGATTGGTTGGCGTCGGATCGGTAGATTAACCGAAAAATAATCGGCCAAAAACTGACGATTCCGGTAAAACAGAACCTTGAATCGCTCGAATGATTTTTAACAAAGGAGGTTTGAATGAGAAAGGTTGTTTCCGCTGCGTTGAGCGTAGCGATTTGTTTGATAATCGCCCTATACGGAGACTTTTATGTCGCAAACGCTAATTCCGCTCAAACTTTTTGGGTGGGAAAGACGGCGACCGGAGCGATTGTTACGGACGGCGATTGTCCTATAGAAGTCGAGAAAGAGACTCTTGTGTTCGCTCTCGACGAGTTTCCTAAAAAATACTACCGAACTACCGAAGAGTTTGCCGAATACGGCGGAAAGTTTTCCGCCGAATACGTTTTTTTCAACCCGTCGGATATAACCGCGAGGGCAAAGGCTCTGTTTCCGTTCGGACCGTCGCCTTCGTACGCCGCTTTTGGCGAGACGTATGACGACGCGGAGTCAATCTCTCAAAAATACGGCGTTTTTATCGACGGAAAGGCGGCGGAAACTCGAGTGAGATATACGCTGTTTAACGGGTGGTCGTTTAACGAAAGCGACGTTTACGAAGTTATAGACGGGTTTATAGACGACGATTTTTGGAAAACCGACCTAAATGTTACCGTTTATAGGTTCGAGATAAACGGGGTGGACAAGGACGCTTATCCCGCCGCGACGATTGCGTTCGATCTTCCTCGGAATCTTTCGGACGCTCGACTGTGGTATCCCGATCAAAACGGCATTAAAGTTTTGTCGAAAGATAGCGTTCGCATTTCCTCGTTTGTCGAAAAGAACGGTTATCAATTCGAAGTCTTTGCGTTTGGAGACCCCCTCGAGGTTTTCCCCGAATGGAAATGTTATAAAAACGGCGGCGTAAAGCAAGGGGAAAGAATTGACGGCGAAGCGAGTTTAATCGGAACGAGGAGTATGCTATTTAAAGAATACGCGTTGTCCAATCGCCCGACCGATTCTTTGGTTTCCGAATTTGATTGGTATAACGCTTTGGTCGCCGAATTAAACGAGAGTTACGACGCGAACGCATCGCCGATGGTATACGAGCGCGGACATTCGGAAGGGTTTAGGGGAAGACTTAACAGATGGTTTGAATACGAGATTGAAATCGGGGCGAAAGAAAGGTTAACGAACGTCGTAAGCACCCCTATATATCCGTCAATCGATTTAAATTATCATTCCCCCGTATTCGAATATTCTTATTTATTGTCTCCGGCGAAGACGTGGAAAAGTTTCGGAGAATTAGAAATTATCGTCGATACTCCATTCTTTATGGTCGGGAGCGAAATAGAGGGTTTTGAAAAGATCGAGGGCGGTTATGCGTTAAAGACGCAAGGTTTGCCCAAAGGCGAGCTGACGTTTTCTTTGTCCGCCGCGGAAAATCCGATAAGGTTAAAAAGAAAAACGTATTATTCCGCGTTCTTTGTCGCGGCGACTTTTGTTCTCGCTCTCGCGCTTTTGGGCGGAACGGCGGCTTTGATCATCGTCGCCGTTAAGCGAAGGAAAAACAGGTCGAAGAAAAAATAAGAGCGTCGGGAAAAGAAAACGAGAACCCGAGGGAAAGGACTGAAGAGGAAACAGAGACGCGGAATCGAGAACGGACCCGCGAAAAAGAGTATGCGGAGAAAGAGAAGTTCAAAGGTAAAGACTCGAAAATTTCGCATTTTTCGCGTTTTTTCGAGACAATACCTTTATTTGATTGTTAAAAACCTTTTTTTATGCTAAAATATTCGAAGCGTCTAAGACGTATTTGGGGACGGAGCGTAAAAAACGAGCGCCGCGACTCTAAACGAAAGACGACGCTTTGAGGAAGATAAATGGATAAAAAGACGGCGAAACAAGTCGCGGAGATTCTTCTCGACGAATATCCGGACGCGCGTCCGGCGTTAAAATTCAATTCTCCGTACGAATTGCTCGTCGCCGTGATTTTATCGGCTCAATGTACGGACGAGAGGGTAAATAAAGTTACCGAAAAGTTGTTTCAAGTCGCCGACGATCCTCAAAAAATGGTCGATCTCGGCGTCGAAAAACTCGAAGAGTATATTTTTTCGTGCGGATTATATCGTTCGAAAGCCGACCATATCGTAAAGGCGTCAAAGGCGATAATCGAAAAGTTCGGCGGAGAGATTCCGTCGACGCTCGAAGAACTGAGAACGCTTAGCGGCGTCGGGCGAAAGACGGCGAACGTCGTCTACAGCGTGGCGTTCGGCGGCAACGCCATAGCCGTCGACACTCACGTTTTCAGAGTTTCGGCGAGATTGGGTCTCGCAAAGGGGAAAAATCCGACCGACACCGAAAAAATACTTATGAAAAAAATCCCCGAAGATATGTGGAGCAGATTGCATCACGCGCTCATATATCACGGAAGACGGACGTGCTCGGCGCGGTCTCCGTCGTGCGACGAATGCGTCGCGAAAGAACTATGCGAATACTTCCGCTCGAAAAACAAGGCGGAGAGAGGTTAATATGTTTGTTGATAAAGAAAGCTTATTTTTAAAGTCGGGCGACGGCGGCGACGGAGCGACGTCTTTTTTAAGATATAAAGGCGTTTCCAACGGCGGACCGGACGGCGGCGATGGCGGAAAGGGCGGAAGCATTTATTTCGTCGGCGATCGTCACAAGAGCAGCTTGATCGACTTTATGTACAAGAGAAAGTTCGTCGCGGAAAACGGCGGAAAAGGCGAGGGAAATAACTGCCACGGCAAAAACGGAGCCGACGTCTATATTTCCGTTCCTCTCGGGACGATCGTAAAGGATAGAGAGACGGGCAAGATTATTTGCGATATTTATTACGACGGTCAAAAACATCTCGTCGTCGAGGGCGGAAACGGCGGAAAGGGAAACGCTCGTTTTTGCACCTCCCGTCGACGTGCTCCGCATTTTGCTCAAGCCGGAGAAAAGACCGAACTCAGAAAGGTTATTCTCGAACTTAAGACGATTGCGGACGTCGGACTTATAGGATTTCCCAACGTCGGAAAGTCTACCATATTATCGAAAATATCCGCCGCGAAGCCTAAGATCGCAAACTATCATTTTACGACCCTTTCGCCAAACCTCGGCGTGGTTAAATACTACGACGATAGTTTCGTGTGCGCCGATATCCCGGGGCTTATAGAGGGAGCATCGGACGGAACGGGGCTCGGAACGGAGTTTTTGAGACATATCGAACGAACGAGAGCGCTCGTCCACGTCGTCGATGTTTCGGGTTCGGAAGGCAGAGATCCTTACGAGGATTACAAAAAAATAAACGCCGAACTCAGAAAGTATAGCAAAGAACTCGCAAAGAGACCGCAAATCGTCGTTCTCAACAAGATCGACGTTTACGGAGCCGAAGAAAACGTTAAAATCTTCAAAAAGAAATTGAATTATCGCCGCGAGGTATTCCTCGCGACCGCGGCGTCGGGAGACGGACTCAAAGAAGTCGTCAAGAGATTGGTTGAAATTTTAGGCGAACTTCCGCCGCCGCAGCCGATGGAATTCGAGGAGTTTGCTTACGAAAAAGCCGATTCGAGAAAGTTTACCGTAACCTACGACGAGGCGGACAACGCGTATATCGTAGAGGGGCCGCTCGTAAAACTTCTCGAGAGAAACGTCGTTTTGGACGACGCCGAAAGTCTTTCGTACATGCAAGCGACGCTCAGAAGATACGGCGTTATCGACGCTCTCAAAAAGAAGGGCGCCAAAGACGGCGACACCGTTTTCATAGACGATACGGCGTTCGACTTTGTCGACTAAAAAGGAGAATAAAATGTTTACGACGAAACAAAGAAGCAAGTTGAGATCTCTCGCCCAAACGATCGAGCCGATCGGACAAGTCGGAAAGGGCGGAATAAACGAAAATATGATCGCCGGGCTTTCCGACGCTTTGGAGAAGAGAGAGTTGATAAAAATCGCTCTTCTAAACAATAATGACGACGACGTGAGAGACGTCGCCGAGGAACTCGCCGAAAAACTCTCGGCGCAAGTCGTTTGTACTATAGGACGCAAGGTCGTTTTATATCGTTATAGTTCAAAAGAGGGCGTAAAACACGTAGAATTCTAAAAGGCGTCGTCCGGATTTCCTTTGATCGGCGCGAAGAATTTTAAGGTTAAGGCGTAAATCAAAAAAATAGAACCCGTCGCGAGATAAAGAATCTTAAGACGGGAAAAATAGCCGAAAAACAAAGAGGCTAATCCGTACAAGGCGAATTTATTCGCCTTTTTTTTATCGAAAGACGTCGCGAGGATTTTTAACGCTCCGCGTTTTCGTTCGACGCCGAGAGTTAAACCCTCTTTTTCGGGCGGAAGGCAGTCGTTTTCTTTTAAGGCGAGGTAAAATTCGCGGAATTCGACGAGTTTTACCCTCTTTTCGAGTCGGTTGGCAAAATCGACGGCGCTTTTGTCGAACGAAATGGCGATAAAAAGCGAGACGTGGTTTTTCGGCGAGTTTTTGTAGGCGTCGACGACGTCGTCCGACGCCGCTCCGCGAGCCGAAAAATTGAAGCGGACGAATCGGTTGTCGGATAGCAAAAAGCCTTTTTTTGAACTTATAGGCGACTTTCCGAGTTTGTCGAACAATCGTTTCACGGTCGCCGCGGCGTCTTGTTCGTCGGATAAGATAAGCGTAAGTTTGCATTTTTTCATTCTTTCGACGTCTTCTTTTTTGAGGGCGATCTTTGCTCGTTTGTTTTTTGAAAACAAGATAAACGAGCAGACGCAAATTAATGACGCGCAAATCGAAAGAATTGCGGATGGCAAGAAATTCGCGAAATAGGAAAGAGACGCGAAAGATAGGATAAACGAGACGAACGCGATAAAGACGCAATCGGACGCGAAAGTTATTGTCGACATTTTGTTTCTCCGAGGCTTTTTATATATTGTCGACCAAAAAGCCTTTGAATAAACTTGTAAAAAGCAAAAAAAAGCGCTAAAATAAAAATATGAAGAAACTCATTTTATTCGGAGGAACGTTCGATCCTCCGCATAACGAACATATAGCCTCGCTTATCGCGGCGAAAGAGGAAACGGGCGCGGAAAAAGTCATAGTTATGCCAGACTTTATTCCTCCGCACAAGCAAACGGCGTATAACGCGACCGCGGAAGAGAGATTCGAGATGTGTCGATTGGCGTTCGGAGACTTTGCTGAGGTTTGCGATATGGAGATAGCTGCGCAAGGCAAGAGTTATTCGTATATCACCGTCGAAAAACTCAAGAAACTATATCCCGATTACCAAATCCTTTTCTTAATGGGCGGCGATATGTTGAGGTCGTTCGACAAATGGAAATATCCCGAGAGAATATTGTCCGCGGCTACTCTTCTGTTTTGCGAGAGAACGGGCGAAAACCAATCGAGGGAGCAAATACTCGGGGATTTTAAGTCCAAATTCGGAGTCGAGGCTCGCGCGCTGTCGTACGTCGGCAAGGAGACGTCGAGCGGAGAAATAAAGTATAGATACCTTTTGGGTTTGCCGATTGACGGACTGACGAAAAAGGGGGTCGCAGACTATATAATCGAGCGTTCGCCGTATAAATCGGACGCCGTGTTCGAGTTTGCAAAAGCAAACGAAAAGCCGAGCAGGCTCGTCCACACGGTCGGAACCATTCTCCTTTCCGAAAAATTGGCGAGGAGAGACGGCGTCGACGTTCGAAAAGCCGTTTTGGCGGCGGCGGCTCACGATATCGCCAAATATCTTTCCCCGTCCGATTTCGCCGGAGCGGAAATTCCCCTCGGAACTCCCGAGCCGGTCGTTCATCAATATCTCGGAGCTTATATTTTGGAGCGCGTTCTGGGCGTGAAAGACGAGGAAATGTTGGATGCCGTTCGCTATCATACGACGGGGAAAAAGAATATGTCTCGACTCGGAAAGATATTGTTCGTCGCGGATATGGCGGAAAGGGGCAGGGATTTCGACGGCGTCGAAGATATAAGAAAGGCTCTCGCCGAGGATACCGAAAAGGGGTTCGCGGCGGCTTTAAAGGCGACGGCGCGTCATCTTTTGCAATCGGGTAAATCGCTCGGGTTAACCGCCGAAGCGCTTGAATTTTACGGGGTAAACCCCGAAGATAATACGGAGGAATAAACAATGGAAGCAAACGTAAAAGCAAAAATCATATGCGACGTGTTATCGTCGAAAAAGGCTCTTGACATTATCAAAATCGACGTGGCGGAAAAGACTACGCTCGCCGATTATTTTATAATTTGCAGCGGCAGATCGAGTTCGCAAGTCAGAGCCCTTGCCGACTATGCGATCGACGAAGTCGAGAAAGCCGGCGGCGAAGTCAGAAGAAAAGAAGGTCTTGACGAGGGCAGATGGGCGGTCGTCGATTTCGGCGACGTCATTTTGCACGTCTTTAACGACGACACCCGTCTTTTCTACCATTTGGAAAGATTGTGGGCGGACGAGAAGAACGTCGAAAAGATTGACTAAAATCGCCTTTAAACGGCTTATATCGCCGTTTATACGTCGCGATTGGGGTCTTTCTCGATAAATTCTTCGGGGCTTATCACGACGCTTTTAAAGGCGACGTTCGGTTTTCTTCGGCGTCGTTTTCTCGGCGTTTTGCGAGGAAGAACGTCTTTTATATAATAAATTTTAGGGTCGCGACTTTCGGGTTCGACCCTTTTTTCGTTCTCGAAGTCTTTCTTGGCTTTTAAGGTCAGAACAACAAATCGCGCTGCGCTCGCGAGTCCGAACGCCGCGATGAAAACGGCGAGACACAGAAAAAAACCTTGGCTTGCGGTCGGCATAAGTCTCCTTGTTGGAATTGGAATTTAAAGTCGGAAGAGCGGTCGTTTTCCGAGAACCGCTCGTTGCGGTTATTATAAAGCGCGGAGAATCTCGAAAAATAGAAACAAGAAAGATAAAAGAGAAAATTTGGTCGAAAGGGACCGCCCTACGATTAAAAATCTCTCAAAGCGGAATAATACCAAGGAAAAAGGAGTTTTTATGGGAGCGATTATATGCGAAGATAAATCTTTAAGACAAAATGAAGATAAAAAGACGGTAGACTCGAATATCGATGGTTTTTTTCTGCCGACCGAAAGAGGTGTCGCGTCGCTCGAATCGGATTCTTCGACGGAGAGAAAATCGCTTGAGGGAGAATCGTCGAGCAAAATCGGAACGAGCGGCGCGGACGGCGTCGAGCGAGAAAACAATATAGATTCGTCCATCGACGCCGCGGCTGTTTTGTTCGGTCAGAGCGAGGAGGAGTTGAACAGGGAGTTTGTCTTCTTCAAAGCGTCAAAACTATTTAAGAAAATCGACTTTGACTTGACGAGCGAAGAGGATGAGAGCGTTTTGCGAGAAAAACTCGGGTTTGTCGTCGAAAACGGTTTCGGCTCGGTCGTCGTGTCCGCTTGCAATTTAAGGACGGCGAGGGAGGTCGTCGGAAAGTCCGTTAAGATAGCGGTCGCCGTTTGTTATCCTTTCGGAGACGAGAGTTTCGGAGTTAAGCGTTACGCCGCGAAAAAAGCCGTTGAGGCGGGCGCGGACGCCGTCGTCGTTCCCGTCGGAGTCGTCGCGGCAAAGAAGAGGAAATTCGATTTAATAAAAAAAGAGTTTAAGAAAATCGTAAAAGCGAGCGGAAAAATCCCTATAACGGCGCTCGTTGAAAGCGGGGTTTTATCCGCGGAAGAGACCGAGAAGGTCGTTACGTCGCTTAGCTTAGTCGGAGTGAAGCGGTTTTTGACCGAAAGCGGATATAGAAAGCGGAGCGACGGTCTTTTGGCGTTGAAAAACGTCAGGTACGTTTTGAAAAGCGGATTCGAAGCCGTGGCTTATGTCTCCTCGGCAAAAAGCGACGACGTCGTCGGAGCGTTGAGCGTCGCCGACGGGATAATGGCGAAAAACGCCCTTTCTCTCGCCGAGGATATGAGGAGAAATCTGCGCTATTGACGAGCAAGAGAGGAAAAGAACCTTTGTGAAATTTTCACTTTTTTGTTATATTTTTACCATACTCGGATTACAATGCCATTGTATTATGTAAAATAATAAAGCAAAACGAAATCGTCGTTCGCCGTAAAACGGCGATGGGAGACAAATATGAAAGGTGTAAAAAAATTTGTCGCGTGTTTGGCGGTAGTCCTTGCGGTTGCCATTCTCCAAACGTCGTGCGCAAGTAACTTTATAGATTACGGAACGGGGTCAAGCGCGTCCGAGAGCGAGTCGTCATACCAAAGCGGCTCGGATTCGAACGGAGAATCGATTCAAGAGCCCTCGTTTTCTTTTTCAGACGTCAATTTCGATATTTCTTTTTCCGAAAGCGATCTCGAGCCGTCCGACGGAGCGAAAATCGTGGAGAAAATCAGACCGTCGGTCGTTGAAATACACTGCGTAACGTCGTCGGGTACGAGCAGCGGAAGCGGAGTTATCTTGTCTTTTGACGATACCGACGAAGACGGTGTTAACGACGCCGCCCTCGTGGTGACTTGTCATCACGTTATCGACGGCGCTCAAACGAACGGCAGTTCGGCAAAATCCATTTTCGGCGACGAATATCCCCTCTCTCTTTACGCTTCCGATCCGGTATCCGACGTCGGTCTTTTGTATATGTATACGACCGAAGATACGGCGGATTTTTCCAAACTCGCCGCGGCGACTATGTATCCCGACAGTTCCAAACTTATCGTCGGTTCGGACGTTTACGCGATAGGCAATCCTCTCGGGTATCTCGGCGGCACGGTGACCAAAGGAGTCGTCAGCGCTCTTAACCGCGACGTCAACGTCGAGGGAAGGCAAATGACTCTCATTCAAACGGACGCCGCGATAAACGGCGGAAACTCGGGCGGCGGACTCTTCGATGCGGCGACGGGCGCTCTTATAGGCGTGGTCAACGCCGGATACGCGTCGTCCGCGGCTCAAGGGCTCTCGTTTGCGATTCCTTGCGGAACGGTAAAATCCATAATCGACCAACTTCAAAGCAAAGGATATATCGAGGGCAATTATTCGTTCGGAGCCGAGTTTGAGTTGTCCGTATTCTCGGACGGCGGCGGAATATACTCCAAGAGATTTTACCGCGCGGTCATAAGTTCGCTCGACGCCTACGGGACTTTGGCAAAGGGCGGATTGTCGGTCGGCGACGTCGTTCTTTCGATTACGATAGGGGACGCTTCGTTTGACGGCGAGACAAACGTCGGTTCGTCGACGCTTACCGCGCTCGCAAACTTCCTCGACGACGAGAAGTACGCGATAGGAGACGACGTGACCGTGAACTACGCGAGATATAATTCCAAAACGGGCAACTACGAAAAGAATACGCTTTCGTTTAAGATAGTTCAATATCGCTACGGCGTTATTTGACTGCGAACGAAAGGCAAGATATGTTTTAACTTAATAAAACGGTTTCGATTGAGAGCGACGACGTCGCTCTCAAATTTTTTATGTCGTCGCGAGCGACGAAAACGCCATTCCGCGGATTGTCTGTTTGAAAACGTCTTATTTTCAAAAGACCTTCCGCGGATTTTTTACGTTTTTTTTACATTTTACAATTTTATTACAACTTTCGGGTAGGATTTATTACAACGTTCGTATATCATCGAATCGATAATAAAAACTATACGAAGGAGAATGACAATATGGACGCTGTGGCAATAGCGACGTCGATTTTATCGCTCGTCGCCGGAGTAGGAGTGTTTTTGGTCGCTTGTACGATGATGAGTTCTAACCTCGAGGCTCTCGGGAGCGGAAAATTAAAGGCTCTTTTCGCGAAGACGTCGAAGAGCAAATTGACGGGAGTGGGCGTCGGAACGGCTACGACCGCGATAATTCAAAGTTCGTCCGCGACGAGCGTTATGGTAATCGGTTTCGTAAACGCCGGCATAATGTCGCTCGCGCAAGCGGCGACCGTAATTTTCGGCGCGAACATAGGAACGACCGTCACCGGTCAACTCGTCGCCTTGGGTATGTTCGGGGGAGAGTCGGTGTCGACCTCGGTTATTTTTGGCGCTCTTGCCGGAATCGGCGCTTTCGTCCTCGCGTTCGCGAAAAAGGACAAGGCTAAGAAAATCGGCGGAATTCTCGCCGGATTCGGAATGTTGTTTGTCGGATTGTCGGTAATGAGCGATTCGATGGCGAGTTTTTCCGAGCAAGAAGAGGTTAGAAATTTCCTCGCGCTTTTTAAAAATCCCCTTTTGCTCGTCTTAATCGGCGCGGTTATAACGGGCGTTGTTCAAAGTTCTTCGGTTATGACGTCGATGACGATAACGATGGTCGCGACCGGACTTATCAATTTAAACCAAGGCATATATATAACGATGGGCGCGAATATCGGAACGTGCGTCACGGCGCTTATCGCCGGATTGACCAGTTCGAGAAACGCAAAGAGGGCGTCTCTTATCCACCTCGCGTTCAACGTGGGCGGAGTGTTAATATTCTTGACTTGCGGATTAGTTCTCGATTTGTTCGATATAAATTACGGAATGATTTTCGAGAGTGTTTTCCCGTCGGCTCCGCAATTGCAAATGTCGATGTTCCACACTTTCTTTAACGTCGCGACGACTTGCTTCGCTTTGCCGGCTACCAACGCTTTCATCAAACTCGTAACCAAGATTCTTCCCGATAAGGAAGAACAGATCGACGGCGAAAGGCTCGTTTATCTCGAAGAGCATATGCTCGCCGCTCCGCCGCTCGCCGTCGCTCAGTTGAAAAAGGAAATAATAGATATGGCGAACGTCGCCAACGGCAATTTCAATCTTGCTTGCGATATGATCGTCGAGATGAAAGGCGAAAAAGCCGACGAGTTTGCGAAGAACGAAAGAGGTATCGATTTTAGACATAAGGCGGTCAACCAATTTGTCGCAAAACTTCTCGCGGAAGACCTCGACGAGAGAGACAAAACTTATCTTTCGTCGGCGATTCGCTCGGCTTCGGACATCGAGAGAGTCGGAGACTACGCCGAGAATATAACCGAATGTTACCAAAAACTTCATGAAAACGGAGAGAAATTCTCTGCCGCGGCGATCGGAGAGATTAGAGAACTTCAAAAGGTTGTCAACGAGATGTTCGACTTGACGGTCAAAGCATACCGCGACGAGGACGAAGTCGCCCTTTCCGATACTCTCGCAATAGAGGATAAAGTCGACGCTTTCACCGATAAAATGGCGAAAAATCACGTCGCGAGGTTGGAAAAACGCGAATGTTCTCCCGAGGTTGGAGCGCAGTATTTGTCTCTCGCGTCAAACGTCGAGAGAATTGCCGACCACTACGTCAACGTCGCGAAGACCATCGTTTCCGCCGAGAAAAGCGGGGAACGCCGTTGACAAACGAGTCGGTTTAGTCGTATAATTTCGATATATGGAAGGAAAGATTTTTATTTTGGAAGACGACGCGAGTATAAGCGGTCTCGTCAAAGTCGCGCTTGAAATGCACGGACTTCAAACGAGGACGTTCGACACTTTGGCGTCGTTTAAAGAGGCGTTCTCGTCCGAAGAGCCCGACGCGGCGATTTTGGACGTAATGCTCCCCGACGGGAGCGGTTTGGACGCGTTGAAGTTCGTCAAGTCGAAAAATTCGGAAGTCGCGTGCATAATGTTGTCCGCTCTCGGGAAAGAAGAGGATAGGGTCAACGGGCTCAACGCCGGCGCCGACGATTACGTCGCGAAACCCTTTTCGGTCATAGAACTCGTCGCGAGGGTAAACGCTCGACTTCGCGGCAAATCGCGAAGGACGAATTTATCGGTCGGAGACGTGATTTTAGACGTCGAGACTTTCGAGTGTTCTATCGGGGGCGAAAAGGTCGTCCTCAACAAAAAAGAATTTGAACTCTTGAAAGAGTTTATGTTAAATTCGGGCAAGGTTTTATCGAGAGAAAAACTCCTTTCGGACGTTTGGGGATACGACGTCGGGGAAACTCGTACGCTCGACAATCACGTCGCGAGGTTGAGAAAACTCGGAATTAAGATAGAAACCGTGTTCGGCGTGGGGTATAGATTATGAAATGGCGAATTTGGTTGTTGTTCGTGTGCATAACCGTCGCGAGCGCCGTCTTGTTCGGAGTCGGCGCGGCTCGCGTGCGCTATAAATCGACGGTGGAAGACGGAAAGGTTTATTTGCGGACTTATATGAACGCGTACGATTCGGACGACTATTCTTTCGATCGAGAGGGAGCGGTCGCTTTTTCCGAGAAACTGAACGGGGTGAGAGTAACCTTTGCTCTCGCGGACGGCGGAGTCGTAGCGGACAGCGCGGCGGATAATATTATCGAAAATCACGCCGATCGTCAAGAGTTTATCGACGCGGCGCAAAGCGGAGAAGGATACGACGTTCGTTCGAGTTCGACTCTCGGGAAGAGAATGTTGTATTATTGCAAATCGGTCGGAGACGGCAAGTTGGTTAGAATCGCTATCTTTGTCGATTCCGATTGGCTTAGTTTCTTTAAGGTCTTGCCCTCTATCATACCGTTCGTCGCGGTTATGGCGCTCGCGTGCGTATTGGCGACCGTATTGACGACGAATTTCATCGTCGCGCCGGTAAAAGATTTGGCGAAAGAGGCAGTCGACGGAGAAATGGTGACGTCCGAGTTCGACGAGTTGAAGCCTATCGCAAACATACTAAACGAACGGAACAGAAATCTCCGTTTGCAAATGGAAGTCATAAAAACCGAGAAAAAAGAAATCGAGAGGGCGAGGGAATCTAAAGACGAGTTTATATCCAACGTCACTCACGAGATGAACACTCCGCTCACGTCCATTCGCGGCTACGCGGAATTGTTAAGCGTCGGAGGACTCGCCGAAGAACAAAAGACGGTCGCGTATAAGACGATCGCCGCCCAAAGCGAAAGATTGGCGAACTTAATCGCGTGCATAATCAATTACAGCGCCATAGACAGCGACGATCTTCCCTCTTACGACGTGGACTTCTCGTCGCTCGCTCGAGAGATTCTTCAAGCGTTGGAGCCCGAGGCAAGGGAAAGAAACGTCGAAATAATCGAGAAAATCGACGACGGCGTCGTTTTGTCGAGCAGAGCCGAAAGGTTGAGCGAAGCGTTTGGAAATTTGACGAGAAACGCGTTAAAATACAATAAGGACGGCGGAAGAGTCGTCGTGACCTTGACAAAAGACTATCTCTCGGTCGAGGATACGGGAATAGGAATTTCCGAAGAGAATAAGCGAAAGATTTTCTCGAGGTTTTTCACTGTCGACAAATCTCGCGGCGGCAAGAACGGCGGATTCGGCTTGGGGCTTGCCGTAGTAAAAAAAATATGCGTTAAATCGGGCTGGGAAATAAGCGTCGAGAGCAAACTCGGCGAGGGCAGTTCGTTTACGATAAACTTCAATCCTCAAAAAAAGAAATGACGGACGAAAAGTCTAAAAA
>CAZVPW010000027.1:0-13573 GCA_964629115.1 uncultured Acidiphilium sp. | reverse complement strand
TTTACCTCAACTACGATAAGGATGGACTCAACCGTTGCGGAGACGCCATGGCGTCGGAAGGTTACAAGACCCTCGTCACCGTAAGCGATATCGCCGAGTGCAAGGAAGCGGTAGCCCTTATCGGAGAGATGATGAGCGAAAACGGACTCGTTCGCGTTCCGACTTTGGTTTCTGTAAAGGACGACGCAAACGACAAGGGATTTACATACGCGCTCAAAGCGTAAAAGCATAATCAACAATCGGAAGAACCCGCGCCCCGATTTCTCGGGGTCACGGGTTACTTCTTTATAAAGCGAGGGCGGCGCTTATTCCGCTAAAAAGGAGTTAGAAAATGAGCGAAAAGGTTATACTTACCGAAGAAGGATATAAGCAACTTGAAAAGAAACTCGAAGAGTTAAAATTCGTAAAACGTCCGGAAATCACCGAGAGAATTAAGGTCGCGAGAGATTTCGGAGACCTTTCGGAGAACGCCGAGTACGACGCCGCGAAAAACGAACAAGCCAGAATCGAGGGCGAGATCGTCGAGATCGAAGCAAAACTCAAAATCGCCGAAATCATCAAGACGAGCGGCGGTCACGAGGCGGTAGCGGTCGGAATGAAAGTTAAAATTCTCGACGTAGACGCAAACGAAGAAGCTCTTTACGAAATCGTAGGAACGACCGAGGCGGATATTTCCGTCGGAAGAATTTCCAACGAATCTCCTCTCGGAAAAGCGCTTGTCGGAGCAAAAGTCGGTCAAGAAGTTACCGTTAAAGCCCCCAAGTGTTCGTACGTCGTTAAAGTTCTCGAAATTGCAGGTTAAACCCTCCAAATGGACGTTAAAATAACAAAAGCGAGACTTTGGAATCTCATCTCCTACGATTTTATAAAAATCGTCGCGACCATTGCGGCTATCGTAATGGCGTGGGTTTTGATTTTTACGACATGCGCGACTCGCGCGACGGTCGGAGAAACTTTTGACCTCTTTGTTTTCGAGGGGGTAACCGTCAACCCGAGCGAGGGCGGAGATTACGTTTCGAAGTTAAAGAAAAACGGGACTTTGTCCTACGACGTTTTGGAGAGTTCTTCCTCGACGATAACGGCGGCGGGAGACTATTCGGCGTCGTATATGCTAACGCTTAAAATGTCCGTTCAAGAGGGCGATCTCATCGTTTTCGACGGCGGATTGAAGACGACGAAAGTCGACGAAGAGGTTGAGACGAAGATATCGTCAAACGCTCAAAATATCGTCGATTCGGCGTTATATCCCCTCGAGGATTTCTTGACGGCGGCGCAAAATTACGTCGACGGATTCTTGACCGCCGACGGAGAAATCGACGAGCTTGCAATCGAGAGATATTTCTTGACCAAGAGGATCAAAAGCGCGTCGAACTATAAAAAGACGTATAGAACCGAGGCGAGTAAAGCAGAGGGCGTTAAAAACGAAATAAAGCGAATAAGCGACATATACGCCAACTTAAACGTCGTAAAACAAGCCGTTCAAAACGCCGCGGACAGAGGCGACGATATCTTTTGGAGAGCGTCGAGGAGTTACGGAGAGGGCGAGGCGCAAAAGGCTTACGGGCTCGATCTCGGGAAGCTTAACCGTTCGTTTGCGGAAAGCGGCGGAAAGAAGATAACCGATTTGTGGTATTGTTCGAAAGAAAGCGCCGACGGCGAAAAGAACGAGACGACGAGCGAAGGGCTCGTAATCGGAGTCTTCGATTATAGAACTTACCAAGAAGATATGCAATACGAGGCTCTCGCCGTCATGGCGAATCTCGTAAGGGAGTATAGCGATTATGTCCGATAAAACCAAGAGCGGAGCGTTTATTACGCTTGAAGGCGGAGACGGGTCGGGCAAGTCGACCCAATTAAAGAAACTCGCCGATTATCTCGTTCAAAACGGGTACGATTGCGTCTTTACGCGCGAGCCGGGCGGAACGGATATTTCCGAACAGATAAGAAAGATAATTCTCGACGGCAATAACGTCGCGATGACCGATAAGACCGAGGCTCTCTTATACGCCGCTGCGAGAAATCAACTTGTCAACGAAAAGATTATTCCGTCGGTTAACGACGGAATAATCGTCGTTTGCGACAGATTTATCGATTCGTCGGTCGCCTATCAAGGATACGGGCGTTTGCTCGGAAGAGAGTACGTCGAGGCGATAAACGCCGCCGCGACAAACGCGATTTTGCCCGACGTAACCTTGTTTTTCGACATAGAACCGAGCAAGGCTTTCGAGAGAAAGGGCGGCGAGGACAAGGACGATAGATTGGAGCAAAGCGGAAGAGAGTTTCACGAGAGAGTATATCGCGGATATAAGGAGCTTGCGAAAGCATATCCGGACAGAATAGTCGAAATAGACGCCGCGAAGAGCGTAGAAGAAATTTTCGACAGAGTTTTGGAAGTTTTGAGAGAGAGAAAGATTATAAAGTGAACGAGCAGACGAGAAATCTCCTAAAAAATACCAACGCGTATAAAATAATCGTCGGGGACAAAAAGCGAGGAACGCTTAGTCACGCTTATCTTGTAGTATGCCCCGACGGAATACTCTTAAGGGAGTATATGCGAGAGTTTGCTCGGCTTTTTCTGTGCGAAAAGGGCGACGGCTGCGGAAAATGTAGGGCGTGCGCTCTCGTTGAGAAAGAGCGTTACGCCGATTGCGATTTTTACCCGTCGGAGGGAGAGAGGTTAAAAGTCGCCGATATAGACGACTTGATTCCGAAAACTATCGTCAAACCTCTCGAAAACGATTTGAGATTATTCGTCCTCTGCGGCGGAGAAAATATGACCGCCGAGGCTCAAAACAAGATTTTGAAAACGCTTGAAGAGCCGCCGGCAAACGCCCATATATTGATAGGGGCGACAGCCGACTATAATTTGTTGTCGACGGTAAAGTCGAGGGTTAAACGCTTGGAGATTCCGGCGTTTACGGACGCGGAAATCAGACGCGCCCTCGAAGTCGATTTGACCGATAAAGAAAGGCTCGAAGCGGCTATAACTCTCGGCGGTGGAAAGATAGGCGAGACGATGAAAGCCTACTCGGACGATAGGGCGATTGAAACCAAGAGATTGTGCGAAGATATTCTCTTTAAAATGAAATCGTCCAAAGACGCGGCGAGATACTCGGCGAGAATAACCAAGGACAACGTCAAAGACGTGGTTGCGATTTTGAAGAGCCGAATAAACGCTATGATGACGCGAGATTTTGACAAGGCGAGAGAGAGCGGCTATACGCTCGGTTCGCTCGTCGCGATTACCGATTATTTGACCGAGAAAGAAAGAGCCTTGTTTTTCAACGCCAATCCGACGATGGTTGGCGACGGGATTTTGCTCGCGATATTAGGAGAAAAATACAAATGGCAGAAGTTGTAGGAATAAAATTTAAAAATTCGGGAAAGTCGTATTATTTCGACCCCAAAAAGGAGACCTTAAAAAAGGGCGACGGCGTCGTCGTGGAGACGGCGAGGGGAATCGAGTACGGAACCGTTTCGATAGAGCCGAAAGAGGTTGAGGACGACAAAATCGTTCAACCGCTCAAGCCGATAATACGAAAAGCGACGTCCGAGGACGAGGCAAAACGAGCCAAGAACGAGGCAAAGGTCGACGGAGCGATGAAAATCGCCGCCGAGAAAATTTCTCAACGCGGATTGAAAATGAAACTCATCGACGCCGAATATTCGTTCGACGGAAGTAAAATAGTCTTTTACTTTACGGCTGCCGGAAGAATAGACTTTAGAGAACTCGTCAAAGATCTTGCGTCGGCGTTTCATATAAGAATAGAACTCAGACAAGTCGGAATTAGGGACGAAACGAGAATTTTGGGCGGAATCGCTCCGTGCGGAAGAGTGTGTTGCTGCGCGAGTTGTATGCCCGATTTCAGAAAGGTTACGATCAAAATGGCAAAGACGCAAGGTCTGTCCTTAAACCCCGCGAAAATAAGCGGTCTTTGCGGAAGATTGATGTGTTGTCTCGAATATGAAAACGAACATTACAGCGAAACTTTTAAGAAAATGCCTAAGGTCGGATCGGAAGTTACCACTCCCGACGGAAAGGCGACGGTCGTTTCCAACAATATGTTGAAAATGATAGTCAAGGTAAAGACGGCGAATTCGGACGGAAGTTTTGCCTATAAAGATTTCAAACTCGAGGACGTTAAGTTTAAGAAAACGAACAAAACCGAGGAAGAAAGTTCTCCCTCTCAAGAGGAGTTAAAGGAACTGAAAGACTTGCTCGACTAAGTTTATTTGCCGAGTTATAAAAATTTTCTAAAAACCGGCAAAAAACCTATACAAAAAAGATAAAGTGTGATATAATATTATCGTTATATCAAATAAATAATAAACGGAGGTTAAAACTATGGCTTATAAAATTACCGATGCTTGCATTTCTTGCGGAGCTTGCGCGGAGAATTGTCCCGTTGCTGCTATATCTCAGGGCGATACTCAATACGTAATCGACGCCGATACTTGCATTTCTTGCGGAGCTTGCGCGGAGACTTGCCCCGTAGGCGCTCCCGTAGAGGACTAAACTAAGAGAAAAACGACTGTCGCTTGAAATTTGCGGCAGTCTTTTTTCATAAATCGATTTTTAAGCAAGCGAAATCGTTCGAAAATTTCGTTCGCATAGGCAAGGGCGGAGATACGTCAAACCACAAAAACCGCGAAACGCGGCGTTTAGTTTATGGATTTGTTAAGAGAAGACGAAACGCTCGAAGATCTTATGATCGACGGGTTTAAAATAATACAGAATAAGAACTATTACCGTTTTTCTAGCGACGCTGTTCTCTTGTCGAAGTTTGCTTCGTATAAAAAGGGAGACGTCGTCGCCGATTTTTGCTCGGGTTCGGGAATTGTCGGATTGCATTTTTACGCCCTTCACAGAGGCGTTAAGGAAGTCTGTCTTTTCGAAATGCAAGAGTGCCTTTCCGAAATGGCGGAGAGAAGCGTGGAGTTTAACGGATTAAAAGATAAAATCAAGTGTTTTAACACGACCGTTCAAGATATTCCGAAGGAGTTTAACGGTAAATTTTCGCTTATAACTTGCAATCCGCCCTACAAGAAAAAAGATAGCGGCGGATATAACCCGAACGACCATATCGCTCTATGCCGACACGAAATCGCCGTGACGACCGAGGAGATAATCGCCATCGCGTCAAAGAAGTTGAGAGAGGGCGGAAGACTTTGCATATGTCAACGTATAGATCGATTAACTGACGTTTTGTGCGCGATGCGCGAAAACAAGTTGGAGCCGACGAGGCTGTGTTTCGTTCATAGCGGCGAAGATAAAGAGCCTTATCTTTTCCTTGCCGAGGGCAAAAAAGGGGCAAAGCCTCGTCTCAGAATAATCGAAAAGGCGGTAAATTAAAATGTTGTACTTAGTCTCGACGCCGATAGGCAATTTAAAAGATATATCTCTCAGGGCGCTCGAAACCTTGAAAGAAGTCGATTTGATTGCTTGCGAAGATACGAGAACGTCGCTCAAGCTTCTCAATCGATACGAAATAAAAAAGCCTCTTATGTCGTATCATAAGTTTAACGAAAAGGCGGCGAGCGCAAAACTCGTCGAAGAGTTAAAAAACGGCAAGAATATCGCTCTTATCACCGACGCCGGTACTCCTCTCGTGTCCGATCCCGGCAACGTTCTCACGAAAATTCTCGCCGAAGAGGATTTGCCGTATACCGTCGTTCCGGGCGCGACCGCGTTTACTTCGGCGCTCTTGCTTTCGGGGTTAGACTGCGGCAGGTTTGCTTTCGTCGGTTTTTTGCCGGAGAAGAAACGAGCGGCTTTCGAAGTCTTGGAAAAATATAAAAACCTCGATTGTTCGCTCGTGTTTTACTCGGCGCCTCACGATTTAAAAACGACGTTAAACGTCTTATACGAGGCTTTAGGGGCGAGAAAGGCGTCGATTTGCAAAGAGATAACCAAGATTCGAGAAAGGGTTGAGAGGATAGTTTTGGGAGAGGAAATATCCGAGGAAACGCCCAAAGGAGAATACGTTATCGTCGTCGATGGGGCGTCTTCGGTCGACGATCCTTCGCTTGAAATTCCGATCGAAGAGAGGGTGACCTTTTATATTTCTCAAGGGTATTCGAAAATGGACGCGGTCAAAGCGGTCGCAAAAGAACGAAAGATTCCGAAGTCAGAAGTTTACAAGGTCTCGGTGGATCTCTAAGCGCTCGATTTTGTCGGCTGAAAACGGGCGAGGCATTTTATTAAAAAAGCATTGACAAGATAAAGAAATTATTCTATAATATGAATATCTATAACAATAGGGGTTAGTATATGAAGCGCAAATTTTTGACCGCTTTGACGGCGGTTTGTATCGGTCTTTTGGGCTTGTGTTCGTGCGATATCGGACTTAAAGACAAAACTTACGTTTCGACCGAGGATAAATATTTTGAGTTTGTTCTCGTCGGCGACGCTTACGAAATAGCGGCGAAAGACGGGGAGACTCTTCCGTCGGTCGTCAAATTGCCCGTCGAATACGGCGGTAAAAAGGTAGTTGCCGTAGCCGACGAAGGATTTAAAAGCGACTCGAACGTAAAGGAAGTCGTCGTTCCCGTAGGGTACGAGAGAATAGGCGAAGAGGCTTTTGCGAACTGCGGAAAACTCGCCGAAGTATCCATCGGTCTTTTGCCGTCGACCGCGGTTAAGACGGACGTAGTCGTCGGAGTTTCGGCGTTTGCCGAGTGCTCGTCGCTTGCCGTAGTCGAATTCGGAGACGGGGTAAAAGAGATTGAAATGTACGCGTTCAAGAATTCGGCGATAACGAGTTTGTCTCTTGCAAAGCTTGAGAAACTCGGCGATTGCGCTTTTGAAAATTGCAAGGCGTTATTGTCGGCTAAATTGCCGTCGTCGCTGACCGAAATCGGCAAGGCTCCTTTCAAGGGTTGTTCCGCCGCGCTTAAAAACGCGATAAAATTCAATGGAGACGGAGCGGCGCTCGATAAATTAAAAGCCGGGCTTTAAGACCTAAACCGATTTGTCCGCGGCGAGAACGCCGCGGACTTTTTTATAAATATCTCGAGGTTAAATTATGGATTACGATTTTTTTGCTTATCTTGCGAGAATGAAATATATCAAGCGTTGGGCTTTGATGAGATCGAACACAGAGGAAAACATAATGGAGCACAGTCTCCAGGTCGCCGAGATCGCGCACGCGATCGGGCTTATAAAAAACGAGATATACGGCGGAAAGGTCGATTTGTATAAGGTCTTGTGCTTTTCGGTATATCACGAAGCAAGCGAGGTTATAACTGGCGATTTGCCGACTCCTATAAAGTATTTCAATTCGCAAATAAATTCGGCGTATAAGGACCTTGAAAACCTCGCGTCCGAAAGGTTGATATCCAAACTTCCCGACGAATTGAAGCCTTTTTATAGGGATTTTATTCTTTGCGATAAAGATAGCGACGAATACAAAATAATGAAAGCGGCGGACAGAATCGCCGCGTACGTTAAATGCGTCGACGAAGTAAAGAGCGGAAACAGCGAATTTGCCGCCGCAAAAGAGAGTATCGGAAAGGATATTCGCTCGATTGACGATCAAGCCGTAAGATATTTTATCGAGAAGATTTTGCCGAGTTTCGAGAAAACGCTCGACGAGTTAAAACTTTAAAAAAAAGAAACAAAAGCGCGATTTTCGCTTGAGTTTATCGTTTGAATCGCTTATAATATGAGCGTAGTATTTGCGTCAACTCGCAAAAAACGTTAACAGACAAAAATATTATTTTATGGAGAGAAAAAATATGGACGGCAAAAAATTCTCCGCGGCGATAATCGGCTGCGGACAACGCGGAGCAGAGACCTACGGCTCGTTGATGTTTAAAGATAAGGACAGATTCGAAATCGTCGCGTTGTGCGATTCGGATAGCGTAAAGCTTGAGAAATACGGCGATAGATTCGGAGTTCCTTCCGCCGATCGATTCTTGGACGAAAAGGAGTTTTTCCAAAAGAAAAGAGCCGACGTCCTCGTCGTCGCGACGATGGACAGAGATCACGCTCGTCAATGCGTAAAAGCCCTTGAACTCGGCTATAATTTGTTGCTTGAAAAGCCCGTAGCCGCCGAGAGAGAGGAGTGCGAACAACTTCTCGAGGCTCAACGCAAATACGGCGGAAAGGTCGTCGTTTGCCACGTTCTTCGTTACGCTCCGGCGTTTATAAAAGCCGCCGAACTCATCGACGAGGGAAATATCGGCAGACTCGTCGCCATTCAAGCGCTTGAACAAGTTCATTTCTCTCATCAAGCGCACAGTTACGTTCGCGGAATTTGGAGAAACACCGAGGAGACCACTCCGATGATTATGGCGAAGTGCTGCCACGATCTCGATTTGTTGCAATATTACGCAAAGTCGAAATGCAAGAGCATTTCTTCGGTCGGAGATCTCACCTTCTTCACTCCCGAGAACGCGCCGAAAGGAGCGACGAAACGCTGCGTCGATTGTCCGCTTAAGGACGACTGCGTATACAGCGCCAAGAGAATTTACGTAGACGATTGGAAACTCAAAGGGCGCCCGGCGGATATTTGGCCGCAAACCCATATCACGACGGCGTATCCTCTCACCGAGGAGGCTTTGAACGAGGCTATTGAAAAGGGTCCGTACGGCAGATGCGTATTTGCTTGCGATAACGACGCGGTCGACCATCAACTTACCGATATCGTCTTTGAAAACGGCGTAAAAGCCTCGCTTATCATGACGGCGTTCACGGCTAACGGAGGAAGGATAATGACCTTCTTCGGAACGATGGGACAAATCGTTTTGGACGAAGAACACAACTTCATCGACGTTAAGAGATTTGGTCAACCGACCGAAAGAATAACCTTGCAGAACTTGATCGAGGGCGGTTACGCTCACGGCGGCGGAGACGCCGGTATCGTCAACGGATTGTACGATATGCTCTGCGGAAAGATAAACGAAAGAACTTCGTTGGAAGCGTCGGTCGAAAGTCACTTGATGGCTATATGCGCCGAGGAATCCCGTTTGAAAGACGGAGAACTCGTCTACATAAGAGGCAAAAAGAATTAAAGAACAACATCTTGAAAAAGATAATAAAAGCCCCAAAAATTTTTAGATTTTCGGGGCTTTTATTAATGTGTCGGGCTTGATTTCGAGCGTTTTTATCGCGAAGGGAAACGTCGACTCGGCGAAGGAAGCCAAAACCGAACGACAAAGAGAAGAGGCGAGCGGTAAAACTCGAACGGGGCAACCGCGTTATAGAGAGCAAAGCCGAGGAAGAGCGATTTATTAATTTAAAAAAGTTTTCGACGGCGGAAAAAATATCGGCGAAAAAAACAATGGCAGACAAAACGACGACGAAAAAAGCGACGGATTTTGTCGGAGAGGTTTCTCTCCCGAAATCCGTCGCTTTTTATTTATTTTGACTTATGTTTTTCGAGAATGATTAAGCGTTGTTCGAATCGTCGCTCGAAGCGTTTTCCTCGACGCTCGGGGTCGTTTCTTCGACTTTATCTTCGTCGTTCGAATAGTTATATTTGGCGTCGGTGTCGTCGGGCGCTACGATGTCGCGAGAGGAAGAATCGTTCGAAACGATCTTTTTACGCGAATACTTCTTAGCGTCGTATCCGACTTTCTTGTGGTCGGGCGCGTTTTTATCGTCGTAACGAGAGGCGGTCTTTTTAATCTTGGCTTTTCTGTTCTTGAGAGCCATACGGACGATGACCGCTACGAGCGCGGCGATGAGGACGACCGCGAGAATTATCGAAACGACTTGAAGCCAAACGTAACTCTTATTTGCCGAGCTTACGTTGGAATCGGATTCGCTGTCGCTTTCGGAATCGTCGTCGGCGGCTTCGATTACGTAATGTTTAGTTTCGATAGTGTCGTAACGATAGTATTGAACGAGAGCCGAGCCGCTTTGGTCTTTAAGAAGGAGAACGACGTCTTCGACGGGGCTTTCGTCGTACTTGTCGACTTTCTTGCCGTTGGCGTCTTCTTCTTGAATTCTGTTCTTATCGGCTTTGGCGTCTTCTTCGTTTTCGTAATAGAAGATTTTTCCGTCGTTTACGGAGTACTTATACGATTTGGTCGTCGCTTGATATTCGGCGGCTTCGAAGGCGTTTATAACCGAATCGGCGTTGGAATATAAGGAAGAGCCGTCCGAACCGCTATCGGTAGAACCGATGAGAGCGATACCCGTTTGGTCTCCTCCGAAACCGATTTGAAGCATAAGGTTTTTAGCGTTGTCGCCGGTTTTGACGACGAAAGTTACTACGCTATATCCGTCGGTGTTCTTCTTGCTGTCTTTCGTGACGACGGCTTTCATTTCGTACGAGGTTCCGTCGACGTCGAATTTGGAAGTTCCGAGAGTCGAATCGTATTCGGCGCCGGCGTTGAAAAGTCTTACGAAAGCCGAGCCCGAGTGAACTCTGATTTTAACTACGAATTTGTATACGCTGTTCGCCGAGACGGTGACTTCGCTCAATTGAACGAAAGCGTCTTTTTCGGAGACCGCGTTTTTGATAAGGGCGATGGGTTGAACCTCTTTGTTGGTTGCCGCGGGGTTGATAATGTCGGCTTTCAATCCGTTGAGAGCGTCGTTCAAGCCCGCCTCCGAGTAGGTAAATTTACTGTTGACGAGTTTGGCGTCGATATTGCCTTCGACTTTTGCGGAGGTATAACCCGATACGTTGGAAATGCCGACGCTTACGTTGTCGTCGCCCATAGGTACGGTCGAGTTGATCGTATAGGAATCGTCGTCCGCGTCGTCGGAGTCGGTATCGTCGTCTTCGACGTCGTTAAGGTATCCGCCGAGGAGTTGAAGGGTCTTCGCGTTGGTCGTGTCGACGTTGGAGAATTGCCATTCGGTAAGGGCGGTTACCGTAAAGTCGCTAAAGGTCGCCGTTCCGACGGGGAAGGCTCTGTTGTCCGAGGAATTCGAGGTCGGTCCGAAGGTGATTTGAAGCGCGTAAGTAACGCTCGTTCTGTTGGTCGAAAGGTAAATCGCGAATCTCTCGTCGCCGTCGGTGGAGGCAATTTCGAGAGCGTCGGTCGCTTTTTTGCTATCTGTATCGATAACCTTAACGAACGCGCCCGTGGAGCCTCTCTTTACGTCGACGTTGGCTTTGAAGGAAATCATAATTCCCTTGTAATCGTTTACGTCGTCGTTGTCGGCGTTGTTGGCTTTATCGTAAGCCGCGAGAGGAGCGGAAAGGGTCGAATAGGTGTAAGACGAACCGAATTCGGGGTTGGACGAGCCTACGAAGTCGAATGTTATCGTTCCGTTTTCGGCGTTAACCGAGAATCCTTTTTGAGCGGCGATGTCCGCTTCGCTTTGTCCGCGGTTGTTATTATTGTAATCGTTGAAAGCGCTCTTGCTCGCGTTTGCGGTCGTATCGAAAGAGGTCGACGCGTTGGAGAAGTCGACGACGGCGGTGGTTATCGTTCCATCGAGAATGAAGTCGTTTTCGTCGGTTACTTCCTTTTTGAAAGAGCCTCCGTCGATCACGGCGTCGGCGCTCGCGGCGGCTTTTGCCGAATCGAATTCGGAGTTGTCGTCCAAAACGGTATAGGTAACGTTATCGAAGAAAGCCGTTCCCTTTAAGAGTCTGCCCTTGTCGTTGTTGTTTCCGTGTCCGAGACCTAAAACGACCTGGAATTTAGATACGGCGAAATCGCTGCCTCTGAGGTATATGGAATACTTAACCCAACCGTTGTTGTTTTCTTCGGTAGCCTCGGGAGTGACGATGTTGTCGATTATCGTCGGGTGGACGGACGTTCCGATCGTGTTTTTAACTTGAACGTAAGCGCCGGTGGGAGCCGAAAACTTCGATTCGATATTTTCGGTCTTGACCCAAACGGTTAAAAGTGCGTCTTTTCCGTGTTCGAGAGTAAGAGTGGTCGAAGAGGTAAAGTATTGCGCCGTTTGGTTTTTGTTCTGGAGCATAAGAACTTTCGTTCCGCTTATGGTCTCGCCGTTTTCTTTGGGGAGTTTAACGTCGGAGAAATCGCTTTTCGTTACGTCGATAACGCCGGAGTTAACGTCGCTCGACGAAGTTCCGTTGGTTCTCGTCCATTTAATGTTCGAAGAACTGTAATAGGGGAACTTGGTCGTCGACTCGGGAACGTGAAATTCGAAATTTCCGTTGGGAATCAACTGCTCGTCCTTTTCCTCGGAAGTCGATTCGGAAGTCGTTTCCGATTCGCTTGTCGAGTTCGACTCGCTCGAGTTTCCGCACGAAACGGCAAAACACAAGACGAGCGAGAGTACGAGCGCCGTGAGAAGCGTTAAAAACGCCTTGAAGTTTAACTTGTTCTCAGTTTTGTTCATAAGTCACCTTTCAGATGTTTTTTGTCGCGGTTTGAACGCTTGTCCGAAATT
Source organism: uncultured Acidiphilium sp. (assembly GCA_964629115.1). Lineage (GTDB taxonomy): Bacteria > Bacillota > Clostridia > Christensenellales > Borkfalkiaceae > UBA10281. The sequence continues at coordinate 1,245 of CAZVPW010000027.1, read as the reverse complement.
TGCGACTCTCGGGCGCGCGTCGCGAACGCGACAATAATTATATTAGACTGTTCTATTATACGATATTTGAACGGGAATTGCAATGATTTTTTGCGTGTTTGGGCGTTTTTTTTAAAATTTCGCATATAATTCGTTTCTATTTCGTCAATAATCGAACATAGAGAAGCCGCTTGTTTTCCGTCGGCGTTGTCGTTGTTTAAAAAAAACGCCGAAAATCGACTTATAGACGGCTTTATTTTGTTTTATTGTTCGGCTTAACGGCAAGGAGCAGACGAGGGAGGATAGTATGAGCGACCAAATAAAAAACAAGATTTATCTGGTTTTGACGGGCGTCGTAACCGGACTTGCGAACGGTTTTTTCGGCGGAGGAGGGGGAATGATAGTTGTTCCGCTGATGACCTTTCTTTTAAAAATGAAGACTAAAATCGCCCACGCCACGGCTCTCGCCGTAATTTTGCCGATCACCGTCGTCAGTGCCGCGACCTATTTGTTTAAAGGAGGATTTGATTTCGGCGTCGGGATTCCGTCCGGCGTAGGGGCGGTTTTGGGCGGAGCGGCTGGAGCGTGGCTTTTGGGTAAGTTGTCGTCGAAATGGGTGACGAGAATATTCGCCGTCGTTATGCTTGCCGCGGGGGTTAAACTGTTATTCTTTTAAGAGGTAGTCGTCGATGATTAAAATAATTTTATTGGGTTTAACGGGGTGCTTGTCCGGAGTTCTCGGCGGGATGGGGATGGGCGGCGGAACGATTTTAATTCCGGCGTTGACAATTTTTTTCTCGGTCGAACAAAAAACCGCGCAGGGGATTAATCTCGTCGCGTTTATACCGATGGCGATCGTCTCGCTCGTTATTCACATAAGGAAAGGTCGAGTCGAAAAGAAAGGCATTGCGTGGATAATTTTACCGGCGGCGGTATGTTCTTTTTTATCGGGGCTTGCGGCTCAAGCGATAAACGGAGAGATTTTAAAGAGGGCGTTCGGCGGATTTTTGGCGCTTTTGTCCGCGGTTCAATTCTTTTCCGAAGAGATAACCGAAAAAATAGAGTCGCTTGCAATCCAAGATAAAAAGCGATAGTGCCGCTCTTTTTCGGAGAGCAAAACGCGAATTATCCTTTGAAAACGCCGTCGATTTCCCCCTTATGCGATGGGCGCTTTACACAATTTCAACGACATTTTGCCCAAAGAATTCCAAACCCCCTTTTCAAAATTAAAAAGTCGTGATATTATATTGCGGTACAATATACTAT
>CAZVPW010000026.1:0-13665 GCA_964629115.1 uncultured Acidiphilium sp. | reverse complement strand
AACTTGCGCTTTACGCCGCGCTGTTCTTATTTGCGATAAAAATTCCCAAAACGGAAAAAACGGAGAAAACAACTCCCGAAAAAGAATTGAGGCTTTTGATAAACAAACTTGACCTTGGCATAATCACGCAAGAAGAATACCAAGCGCAAAGAAACGAAATAATCAACAAACTTTAATATAAACGCATTAACGCCCAACGACAGCGGTCGTCGGGCGTTTTTTCAACAAAAAAATCAAGCGGTTTTTTACAAAAAAATCCTTTCGAAAAACTATAATTTATTAAAACGCGCCTTAATAAGAATACTCTTTCGGGCGCGCTTCGTCTAAGTTTGTTTTATTTATTTTTATTGAACAACTTTTTCATAAAAGAGGGGAAATCTTTCATCGCCTTTTCGTCTTCGTCCTCTTCCTCTAATTGCTCGTCGACCGAAAACCGAGCGTCAATATCGTCCTCTTCGGGCTCTTCGTCAAGCGCCGATTTTTCGGGTTGTATTTCAAGTTCGATCGGCTTAAGGTCTTCGACGCGAGCGGCTCTTTCGTCTACCCTCTCTTCCCTCTTTGCGGAGGGAAAAACCGTTTTATCCGTTCTCTCTTCGAAATTATCGGCGTTTGTCGTGAAGATTTTCCTATCCCCGTCGGGCTCTCTATTGTTTTTTTCGTCAAAACCCGTAGCGATGACCGTTATTTCTATCTTATCGTTATACGTCGGGTCGATATTCGCGCCGAATATAACCGTCGCCGAACGATCTATTACGCCGTTGATAAGATCCGTCGCCTCGGTTATTTGACCGAGAGTCAAATCGGTTCCGCCCTTGACGTTTAATATAACGCCTTTCGCGCCTTCGATGCTCGTTTCGAGAATAGGACTCGATATGGCTTTTTTTACCGCTTGGACGACTCTGTTTTCGCCGCTCGCTTGTCCGACGCCCATATGAGCAAAGCCCTTGTCTCCGATTATCGTCTTGACGTCGGCAAAATCGAGATTTATGAGCGAGGGGGTCGATATCAAATCGGCGATTCCACATATGCCCATACGAAGATTTTCGTCGGCAAAGCGCAAAGCCTCTACCATCGATGTATCCGACGGCAAAGCCTCGAGAAGTTTATCGTTGGGGATAACCACAATCGTGTCGACGTACTTTCTCAAAGCGACGATTCCTTTCGTCGCGTTCTCTCTTCTTTTAAGCCCCTCGAAAGCAAAGGGCTTCGTAACGACGGCGACGGTAACGATTCCGAGTTCTCTCGCGATTCTCGCGACGACCGGGGCGGCTCCCGTTCCCGTTCCTCCGCCCATTCCGGCGGCGATAAAGAGCAAATCTACGTCTTTTAAGACTTCCTCTATCTTTTCCTTGCTCTCCTCGCACGCTTCGGCTCCCACGTCGGGATTAGACCCGGCGCCGAGACCTTTCGTCAATGTCTCGCCGATGGCTATTCTGTTTTCCTCGTCGGCTTTTGAAAGCGCGAGGGCTTGTTTATCTGTGTTTACGGCGACGAATTCCGCCGAGGAAACGCCCGCTTCGATCATTCTGTTTACGGCGTTATTCCCGGCGCCGCCGACTCCGACGACCTTTATTTTGCAAACGCATCCGTTGTAATTATTTCCGAACATTTATCTTTTGTTAACCTCTGAAAAAAGAAAATATGCTTTTCCTATTCTTGTCCTTTTCTCTAATCGCGTAATCGAGCGCGCTCAACGCCGAGACCTTGTCGGGCTTTCCGAAAGGCGCGGCTTTTATTTTCAAAACTTCGACGGGAACGCCGAGTTTTTCGGAAAGATATTCTTTCGCTCCTCGAACGAAAGACAATCCTCCTCCAACTAAGTAAACCTTCAATCCGCCTTTTATCTTGCGCGAGTTTTCGACCGCAAAGGACGCCGCGTTTTCCAAAAACTCGTCGATTTGCTCTTTTGCCGCGGCGTTCGCGGCGCTTATAGAATATTCTTCCGTTCGACCGTCTCCGACGGGAATCCTATAAGTCCCGTCCGACGAGTCGGTTATAAACAAATTAAGCCCTCGTTTTATGCTCTCGGCGACGTCGGGCGACGACGCGTCGAGATCTTTGAAAATACGGTAGGATATCAATCCTCCGCCAAAATCCTCCGAGTGTTTGGCGATAACCCCGTCTCCGAGAACGATTGACGCCGTGGACGAAATATATCCGACGTCGAGAATCATCGAGCAACTCTCCCTCTCGAATTTATCGAGCAAGAATTGACTCTGAACCAACCCGTCGAAAGCAAATCCGACGACGCTTGCCCCGAATTTTTTGAGGACATCCGTCATTTTTTGGATAAAATACTTCTCGCAAAGAACGTAATTTAGGTATCCGCCCAAACTCGACGACGCGCAGCCCGCGGGATCGAAAACTCGAGGGTTATCGTCGGTCGCGTAATATATTCCGAAATCGCCTATAACCTCGTATCCGGCGGTTTCAATCCTCGAGCGACCCGACGCTTTCAAACTTTCGACGTCTTCTTTTCTTATTTTTTTCTTCTTATCGAAAACGATTTTGTATTTTCTGTTTTCAAGTCTTATAAACGCCCCGGGGACGCAAACGGTATACTCGGACAAAGAATAGCCGAGTTCTTCGCTCACTCCGTCGAGACACTTTTTTATCGCAGCCGCCAAATTGGCGTCGCTAAAGAAACTGCCTTCCGAAAAACCGTCGTATTCGGCAACGAACGAACTGACGACGTTAACCGAACCGTTAGCCCCTCTGTTTCCGACGAGGACGCATATTTTTGAAGAACCAACGTCAACGACGCCGACCGCGTTCTTTATCATTTTACTCCTCCGTCTCCTCGCTTTCGTATTCGACGCTCACGCTTCCGTCGTCCGTCTCGATAGCCGAGATATAGCCCGTAGTCTTTTGCCTCTCGCTCAGCGAATTATACTTTGCCTCTACCTCGCCTATTTTGTCGCATATCTTGTCCGTAGATAGTCCCGAAGAGGAAGCCGACGCAAAATAAAGCCTTATCGCGACGCCCGTTATCGTTTGATATTCGACGACGTTTCTCATATATTTCGTATCCGTCGTATCGCTTCCGTAAACGGTTATTCCGTCTATCAGATTCAGTTTGTCCGAAAAGCGGTCGAAAGCTTTAGCCATCGCGCCGACGATATTCCCCGGATCCGACGCCGCGGGCGAGCCTAAAACGAGAGACGCGCCGTCTATTTCGTAATTTATAGCGTTGACTCTCGTCAAATTCGAATCGACTTCGTCTGCCGAAGCGATCCTAAGCAAGACGAAATCCGAATCGGTCACGTAGACCGATTCTCCGTTTAAAGAGCAAAAGACAAACCTTTCCTTTCTCTCTTTAAACGTTACGACCAATCTGTCGGGAAAAACCTTTTCAACCTTTGCCGACGCGACGTAGGGGTCGCGCGAGAGTTCGGCGGCGACCTCGTCGGCGTCTATCGAAAAGAAAAATTTACCCGAATATTTTCTCTCCAAAGTCTCGACCGCTCGCGCGTAAATCGCGTCGTTCTCCGCTCCCTCGCCGTTCTCAACGCTCGTTATAAAATAACGAGTTTGACACAGCCATAAAAAGGCGAGAAGAACCGACAATATCAACGCGATTGCGGCGCTCGCGATTATCGTAATTTTGTGTTTCATTCTGAACTCCGAAAACGCTTTTAAAAAGCGCGATTATAACCTAATTCTCTTTATATCCGCTCCGAGAGAGGTCAGTTTATTCTCGAATCCCTCGTAACCTCGATCGACTATCGACGCGTTTAAAACGGTCGTTTTTCCCTCCGCCGCGAGACCGGCGAGACAAAGAGCAGCTCCGCCTCTCAAATCGGATGCGGACACGACGGCTCCCGTCAGTTTTCTACCCTCTATCAAAACCATTCCGTTTGAAAGAGTCGCGTCGGCGCCCATCTTTTTCAATTGCTCGACGTAAGCGAATCTCGACGGAAAAACTCTGTCTTCGACTAAAGTAAATCCGCTCGTCGCCGCCGCTGCCGCCGCTATTTGCGGTTGAAGGTCGGTCGGAAACCCAGGATAAGGCTCGGCAATCACTCTTCCGAACCCTTTTCGGAACGGTTTAAATTCTATATTGTATATTTTATCATTTTTCTTTGTTATTTTGCAAGCGTTAGCGGCAACAATTTCGCGAAGCCGCCAACTTTCTCTTTCGTCAAACCCGTCGATCTCGATCTCTCCCCCGACCGCCGCCCCGGCAAGAATAAAAGTTCCGGCTTCGATTCGATCTCTTCTCGGCTCGAAATCAATTTCCTTGACCGCCGCCCCTTTCGCGCCCGTAACTTCCATAACTCCGCTTCCGGCTCCGCGAACCTTAAACCCGGCGGCGTTCAAAAAATCTTGAAGATCCCGTATCTCGGGCTCTCTCGCGCAGTTTTCAATCCGCGTTACGCCGTCAAGTCTCGTCGCCGCCATAACCGCGTTTTCGGTCGCCCCGACGCTCGGATAACGCAGTTTGACCAATCCGCTTTCGGCGTTTCTCGCGTCGAATAGAATTTTCTCCCCTCTCCTCGCAAAAATCCCGAGCGAGGCTAAAGCGTCGATATGTATGTCGAGAGGTCTGTCTCCTATGTCGCAACCGCCCGGACGCGCCATTTCGGCAAACCCGAATCTCGACGTCAAGGCTCCGCAAAGAAAAGCCGACGCGCGAATTTTCCTCGACAAGTCCTCGGGCATTATCCATTTATCGACGCCGACCGTATCCAAGACGAGCCCCTCTCCGTCAAAATAGAATTTCCCGCCGAGCCTCTCTATAATCTCAGCCATCGCGATTACGTCTTTTATCTTCGGACAATTACGGATTCGCGTCTTTCCCTCTATCAACAAAGAAGCCGCGACGAGCGGCAAAACCGAATTTTTCGAACCGCTTATCTTAACCTTTCCATACAGAGGTTTTCCCCCGACGATAACAAATCTGTCCATTTTGCCCCTCGTTTTCTTTTGGCGCCCGTCAAACCCCAAAAAGCGAGTCTCGCGCCGCATATAGCATTATATGAGACGCCAAACGTAATTCGTTACCCCTTTGAAACGTTGTATAGAACTCCGAACGAGAATAAAAAGACGACGAGAGAAGTATTGCCGGCGGATACGAGAGGCAAGGGAATCCCGGTCGGCGGTATGCTTCCCGTTACGACGAGCGCGTTTATAAGCGTTTGAATAGCGTAGACGCTCGTTATCCCGATTGCTAAGACGTATCCGTAAAAATCTCGCGATTTGACGGCGATTTTTATTCCGCGATAGACGACGAACAAAACGAGGGCGAAAAGAATAGTCAATCCGACGAAACCAACCTCTTCGCCGATTATCGCCAAGATGAAATCGCTTTCGGAAAAGGGCAAAAAACGCAATTTCTGCCGAGATTGAAACAACCCCGTTCCAAACCAACCGCCCGACCCTAAAGCGTAGAGCGACTGCAACAATTGATACCCTTCTCCCTTGGGCGAAGCCCACGGATTTAAAAAAGCCGACAGTCTGTTTAGTCTATACGGTTCGGCTATAATTAAAATCGGCAAACACGCCGCGACGGGAAGAATAACGGCGACCAACCGAGACGCTTGCATTCCGACCGCGAACAAAATCGAAAGGACAAGCAATCCGAAACAGACGGTTACGGACATATTTGGCTCTAAAATAATCAAAACGCAAGTCAATCCGCCGACGAGAATAAACGGTAAGCGCCCGACGAACGTCCTACATCTCGACGGGTCTTTTGAAAAATACGACGCCGCGAACATAACTAAGCATATTTTGGCTATTTCGGACGGCTGAACGGTAACGCCGCCGATTTTTATCCATCGCGTCGCTCCGTAATTCGAATACCCCAATGGAGAGAATACCAAAACCAACGCCGCCTCGGCGACTATTATCGCCGCAACCCCGATTTTTCTATACCTTTCGTAAGGAAAACCGCAAGCGAAAAACATCGCGGCATATCCCAATAGCAGCCCGATCAAGTGTTTCTTCGCAAAGAAAAACTCGTCGCCGTAGGTTATCTTTGCGTTATATTTGCTCGACGAATATACGAAAACCAGCCCAACCAAAGAAAGAAGCGCGACCAAAAAAAGGAGAAGCGCGTCGCCTCTCCTCTTCTCCTTTTTTTCAATACTTTTTAAAACGGTCATAACGAATCTACCAACTCTATAAATTTATCACCTCGCTCTTCGTACGACGAGAAAGCGTCGAAACTCGAACACGCGGGGCTGAGCAAAACGGCGTCTCCCTCGGACGCGGAAAGCGCGGCTACCTTTACGGCGAGATCGAAATCTTTGACGACCGAAACTTCCGAATATCCGACTTCGTTCGCCGCGTCGTACAGACGAGATCTACTCTCGCCCGTCAAAATCGCCGATTTAACTCGCGAGTTTTTTATTTTAGCAAATAACTCTTTAAAATCCAACCCTTTGTCTTTTCCGCCGAGAACAAGAACTGTCGGTTTCGTCATCGCGTCGATCGCCTTTTCTGTAGCGTCGGAATTGGTCGCCTTCGAATCGTTGAAAAAATCGACCCCTTTGCGCGTACCGACGTACTGTATGCGGTGTTTTACTCCTTTAAACTCCCTCGCCGCCTCGGCAATCGATAGTTCGTCGACCCCCATTATTTCGGCGACGCATATCGAAGCGAGCAAATTCAAGAGGTTATGTTCGCCGCTTATCGGCAACGTATTGGTCTCGACCACGAATTTTCCCTTGTAAAAAATCTTGCCGTCAGACGCGTAAGCCCCGTTGACCTCGGTTTTAGTCGAAAAATAAACGACCTTGGCTCGCAAGTTTTCTCCGAACCCCCTCGTTATCGGGTCATCGTAATTCAAGACCGCAAATTCGCTTTCGGTCAAACGCGAAAGTATCTTTTTCTTCAAGTAAACGTAGTTTTCCATATTGTAATGCCGCGAGAGATGATCGGGCGTCACGTTGGCGACGACCGCGACGTGCGGAGCGAACGAAAAGGACGTTTCGAGTTGAAAACTCGACGTCTCGCAAATCGCGACCGTATCTTCGTTCGAACGCTCGACGAAAGAAGACAACGGAGTTCCGATATTTCCGAGCAACTCGTTCTTTATTCCGCCTTTGGAAAGAATATCTCCTATCATCGAACAAACGGTCGTCTTTCCGTTGGTTCCGGTAACGGCGATTATAGGCGAAAGACAAAACAGAGAGGCTAGTTCGAGTTCGCCCGTAATTCTTTTTCCGAGTTTTTTCGCCTTTACGGGTATCTCTTGATCGATCGGCACGCCCGGACTTAAGACGACGCTCGTTATTTCGTTCAAAACGCCGTCCAATTCGCCCTTATCGACGTTAATCGCTCCTTTTTCTTCGAGAATCTTTCTCGCGGCGTTCGTCTTTTCGTCGACCGCGTCGTCGTATATATAACACCTTGCCCCCTTTCGCTCCAAAAGTTCGGTCGCGGCTATTCCGCTTTTTGAAATTCCGACGATTAAAAACTTGTCTCTCTTTAAATACATATTCCGCCTCACATATAAAACGCGAGAAGCAAAAGCGAAATCATTACGGTAACAAACTTGTACCAAAACGCTATCTTTCCCTCGTCGTACCCCTTATGTTGAAAATGATGATGAAGGGGCGCGATTAAGAAAAGCCGTTCGCCCGTCCTCTTAAAATGCGCTACTTGCATTATTACGGATATGCTCGACGCGACGAAAGTTATTCCTAAAAACGGAATAAAAAGCGCGTTTCCGCTAAACAGCGCGATCGACGCGGCGAAACCGCCGACGGAAAGCGAGCCGGCGTCCCCCATAAAAACGCTCGCTTTGTGAGTGTTAAAGAGCAAAAAACCGAAAATCGCCCCCGAAAGACATAGGCATAAAGTCGCGAGATTTTCATACTCCGAAACGTTCGCGTAATACCCCGAATACTTAACCGTCTCGACCTTAACCAGCGCCGCCAAAGCCAAAAAAAAGACTAGCGAAACTTCTCCGGCAAGCCCGTCGAGACCGTCGGTCAGGTTAACGCCGTTGGTCGTAGCCAAAAAGACGATCGCGCAAAACGGAATATACGCGACGCCGAAATCAATCGTTTCGCCCAAAAAAGGAATAAACGCCTTAGTCATTCCTCTCGAATAGGCAAATATAGACACCACAACGGCGATAACGAGCTCGAACGCCGCCTTTTGCCAAGGCGACAAACCCTTGTTTCGCTTGGCTTTTATTTTAGTAAAATCGTCGATCGTTCCGACGAGCATATAGGCGATCCCTATCGCCGAGCACGCGATAGACAAACTTTTTCTTCCCCTCGCGCTCCAAAAAAACGCCGCGACCGCGGTCAAAATAAAGGCGATTCCGCCCATCGTCGGCGTGCCTTTTTTATAATCGTGCTCTTTGACGTAAACGAGTATGTTTTGTCCGAATTTTAACCTTTTTAACAAGGGAATCGCAATCGCGGTCGCCGCGGCGGAAAGGAGCGACGACGCCAAAAACGCGACGACCGAGCCCCTCATTTTAAGTTAGCCTCTATTTTCTCTATCGTTTTTCTTATCTCTTCGGCGTCGGAAAAAACCTTTTTCGATCCCATAACCTCTTGATATTTTTCCGCCCCTTTTCCGCAGACGACGAGAACGTCTCCCTCTTTTAAGAGACGAGCCGCATACCCTATCGCCTCTCTTCTATCTTCTATCGTTATATAATTTCTCGTGACTTTTCTAATCCCCCTTTCGATTTCGGATATAATTGCCGACGGGTCTTCGAACCGAGGATTGTCCGACGTTATAATCGAAAAATCGGCTATGACGCCGGCTATCTCGCCCATTATTTCCCTCTTTTCTTTTTCGCGATTTCCTCCGCACCCGAAAAGACAATAGAGCCTTCCGTCGCAAATTTTCCTCATCGAATTCAGAGTCGTCTTCAATCCGTCGGGAGTATGGGCAAAATCAAGAAATATATCCCCTCCGCAAACGCTTCCCAACCTCTCGGTTCTTCCCTCTATCGCTCCTATTCTCTTTACCGCTCCGCTAAGGGTGTGAATCTTCACCCCGAAAAGAGACGCCGTCGCAAGAGCGGCGAGGAGATTGTAAACGTTTGCAAGCCCGACGAGAGGACTCGATAAATCGTAAATTATATCAAATAAATTGACGATGAAACTTATCCCGTTTACGCTCTCCTTGACATCGATCGCGAAAACGTCCGCCGGATTGTAAATTCCGTACGTCACGGCGTTCTTCCCGTCTTCGGACGACAAAATCGACATTCCTACCGCGTCGTCGCTGTTAATCGCCATATACCGCGACTTTTCGCGCTTAAAGACGCTCTTTTTCGTCTCCGCGTATTTTTCGAAATCGCCGAAATAGTCGAGGTGATCTTCCGAACAATTGGTAAAAACCAAACACTCGAAAAACAACCCTTCCGCCCTTCTTTGAGCGATGGCGTGAGCCGATAACTCCATAAAGAGATACTCTATCCCCTCTCTCTCGAGCCTGCCTATAAACTTGTATAGGTCGACGGTTTCCATCGTCGTGAGATCGGACGCTTCCTCAACGTCTCCGTACCCGTTTCCCAAAGTGCCGCAGTACGCCGAAGGGATACCGGCGTATTCGAAAATCTTATGTAAAACGCGACATACGGTCGTCTTGCCGTTGGTTCCGACCACTCCGACAATTTTCAGTCTTCGATATTCCCCGACAAAAAAAACTTCGCACGCCTTTGCGAGCGCGGCTTTTGCGTCCGAAACGACGACGTTGGTCGCAGAAGTTTCGAGCGGTCTTTCCGAAACTATCGCCGCCGCTCCCCTCCTCTCAGCCTCAAGAACGTACTTTTCTCCCCCGTCTTTCCCTCCGACGGCAAAGAAAACACCGCCCTTTGCGACGTCTTTCGAATTATCGGTTACGTCGGTTATTTCAAGAGGTTTTTCTCCGATTATTTCTTTGATTTCGATTTGTCCGAACAATCTGTCAAATTTCATTTTTAAATCCTCGGTTTTATATTTTTACAATCTATGATTCTTTTGAATAAATCTCCGACGATGGGAGCGGCTACGGTAGAGCCATACTGTCCGCCGACGGGTTCGTCGACGGCGCAAAGGGCGATATATTCGGGATCGTCCGCCGGGAAAAACCCAACGAAACTCATAACGTACTTGCCGACCGCAATTTTTCCGTCGACGAATTTCTGAGCCGTACCGGTCTTTCCTCCGACTCTATACCCCTCTATATACGCTTGTTTTCCGCTGCCCTCCGACACGACTCGTTCGAGGTATCCTCGCAATATTTCAGACGTCCGCTCGCTCGTTACCCGCCTTACCTCTTTCGGATTGATTATCTGCGCTATTCTGCCGCTCGAATCGCTTATCTCGCCGACCAAATACGGCTCAAAATATAATCCGCCGTTTATAGCGGCGGCGGAGGCAGCCAAAAGTTGAATGGGCGTCGTCGCGATCGATTGTCCGAAAGAAATTCGCGCGAGATCCCCGTCTTTTATCCCGTTCTTGGGAGTCAATATGCCTATCGCCTCGCCGTCGAAATCTATCCCCGTCGCTTTCCCGAATCCGAACGCCGTCAAATATTCGTAAAAAGTATCTTTTCCGAGCGAAAGCGCGATGTCGACGAAACACGGGTTGCAACTGTTGTTTAAGGCGTCCGACAAGGTTTCGTTAGAGTGTTTTCCGTTCGCGTGCGTACTCCAACATTTTATTTTTCTGCCGTCGACCAAGCGATATCTGTTGGAGTTAAAAATATAATCGAGCGATTTCGCCGACTTGTTCCCTTTGAAATATTCCTCGATATTAGCGGCGGACGTAATTATTTTAAAAGTCGACCCCGGCTCGTACGAATCGACGATTACTTGACATCTCGACGCTTCGTTGAGTCGCTCGAGATCGTCTCTCGGCGGATCGTTTAAATCGAAAGTCGGATATTGACTCAACGCCAATATCTCTCCCGTCTTCGGATTTGCAACGACTATGGACGCCGATTTGGGCGTATACTCGGCAACCGCTCTCTTTACCGCGAAATCGCACGCGCGCTGAATTTCATAATCTATCGTCAACCTTAAATTTAGTCCGTCGATAGCCGAGATATAAGTCGCCGCCTTTCCGTCGACGTCCGCTCCGACCAAGTCCGCTTCGTATAAAATCTCTCCGTCCGAACCATATAAAAATCGGTCGTATCTCTTTTCGAGACCGCTTTGACCTCTTCCGTCCGACGAAACGTAACCGATAACTTGAGCCAAACTATCGCCGTACGGATAATATCGAGAGGAGTCCGAACAAAAATAAACTCCTTTCAATTCTTTTTCGGCGATTTTTCGAACGACGCTCGACTCCAACCCTCTCGCGACGGTTATCTCGGAAGTCGACGATTTGAGTTTCTTTAAAAGAGCGTCCTTGTCCACCCCCAACTCTTCGGATAAAACCTCGGCGATTTTATCCTTATCTTCCGCCGCTCTGGTTCTGACGAATAAGGCATACGTTTGAGTGTTTTCCGCAAGAACGATTCCGTTTCTGTCGACGATTTTTCCGCGACGCGCTTTGACCGGCAATTCCCTCGTCCATTGGTCGGTCGCCTTTTCTCGAAGAGAGGCTCCGTCGACGATTTGGACGTAAAAGGTTCTGCCCAAAACGAGCAAAAAAAGAGAGGTTATCGCGCAAAAAAACGCAAATAACCTCTTTCGTAAAATATTCAAACTCAGATATTCTATTTTATTTCTCCTCGCTTAAAGCATAGGGTTTGCAAAAGATTATTTCTTTTCCATTCCAAAAGCTTGGGCTTTTTCTATAATTACTTGGTCGCTGCTGACGTAATCCAACTCTTCGGTTACCTTAGCGTATTCGTCGGTAAGTTCGACGACTCTCGAGGTATAACCGCTAATCGAGTGATCGAGATTTTTCAACATTCTCGAGTTAACGACGATAAGCGAGACGATAGTCGCCACGACGAGCGCGTAAACGGCTATCAAAACCTTTCCTTTCGTGTTTATTTGATATTTTTTCTTGGCGCGATTGTCGTTTTGGGGAATCTCTTCGAAAATGTCGTTTTCGTCGTACGACTCGAATTGCATAGTCGTAGACGAGGGAACGAAGTTTTCGCTCGTTTCCTCTTCTTTTGTTTGAAGATCGGCGTAATTCGCCTTAGCCGACAATACCGTTTGGTCGTCCGCGTCGTCTCTAATCCCGAGAATTCTGTCGAGATTACTGCTCCGAAGCGCTTGTTTTTCGCCGACTTCCTCTTTTTCCAAGAGGCTCGTTCTTCCGTTATTATACATATTCTTTCTCCCTATGAAATATTTATCTATCTTTATATTTTTTCGATAATTCTAAGTTTAGCCGATTTCGATCTCGGATTGATTGTTTTTTCCTGTTCGGTCGCCTCTATCGGTTTTTTGTTTATTTGTTTAATCTGTCTCTTCTTTCCGCAAACGCAAACGGGAAGTCTCTTATCGCACTCGCAATCGGATTCCAAGTCCCTAAACGTCTGCTTTACTATTCTGTCTTCCAAAGAATGGAAGGTTATGACGGCTAATCTTCCGCCGACCCTCAACCCTTTGACGATATCTCTCAAACACTTGTCAAGCCCGTCCAATTCCTCGTTAACTTCAATCCTTATCGCTTGAAAAGTCTTCTTTGCCGGATGTCCGTTTTGCTTGAATTTATACGGTATGCTTTTGTCTATTATCTCGACGAGTTTCCCCGTCGTTTCTATCGGATTTTTTGCTCTTTCTTCGCAAATGTTTTTCGCGATGTTGTCCGCGAATTTCTCTTCTCCGTAAACGGATAAGATATATCTCAATTTCTGTCTATCGTAGAGATTGACGACTTCCATCGCCGACTTCGGGTTGCTTCTGTCCATTCTCATATCGAGTTTGGCGTGCCCTAAATATGAAAACCCTCTCTCTCGATTGTCGAGCTGGTAACTGCTTACCCCGAGATCTAACAACGCTCCGTCAAACGCGTCGACGCCGGCTTGTTCTTTAACGCTTGAAAAGTTCTTGTAATCCGAATGAAAAAGAGCGAATCTCCCGTCAAACGAAGCAAGTCTTTTTTTCGCGTTTTCAATCGCTTCCTCGTCGAGGTCGGTCGCAATCAATCTTCCCGATGGGCTTGTCCTTTTTAATATTTCCGAAGAATGTCCGGCTCCGCCGAGCGTGCCGTCGAAATAAATCCCGTCCTTTCGAAGCGCGAGACCTTCCATACACTCTTCCAACATTACCGGAACGTGAACGAATTCCATTATTTTATCCTATCCGCCAAAATAGCGATATAGTCGTCGTACGTCTTCTCGGCGAAGAAGGAGTTTCTCGTCTCTTCTCCCCAAATCTCGAGTCTGTCGAAATTTCCGACGGTTACGACATTCTTTTTTATCCCGGCGTATTCGAGAAAATCGGGGGGAATAGTCGCTCGTCCTTGTTGGTCCATATTGATCGGTCTGTAACTCGCCATATAAACCGAAACGGCGAACTGCCCTTCCTTGTCGAAATCGGGAATCGCGTCTCTGTACTTTTTCGCCTTTTCCTCGACGACGCTCTTCGGCGTGACGTAAATACAGTGGTTGACGCCCTTGCTGATCATAAAATCGTTCGGATCGATCTTAAATTTCGCGGGAATTCTTATTCTGTTTTTCTCGTCAAGTTGATGAGCGTATTCTCCCGAAAACATTTAGACCTCTCCGTTTTTTTAGAAAACGAGTTTTTATTAACGTACCCCTTTTCTATGCGACCATTATACAACCCAGAATGACCAC
>CAZVPW010000025.1:0-15373 GCA_964629115.1 uncultured Acidiphilium sp. | reverse complement strand
ATTTTTATAATAATATACTTATCTTAAAAAAAAGTCAAATATTTACGAATACGCGCGTCGCCGCAACACACGATTTTCGTCCGATTTTCTCGGTTTGCTTTTTCGATCCGTTTTTCGCGACGCCGCTCGATTTTGATTTTCCTCGCGCAAGAAACAATTCAAAAAGCGCATTATACGCTTATGCTCGTAATTTTTATACGTTCCGTAATAACTTTTTCGGTACTGCTCGTCGTCATGAGATTGATGGGAAAGAGACAAATAGGAGAAATGCAACCGTTCGAACTCGTCATAACCCTTTTAATCGCCGAATTGGCGTGCATACCGATGTCCGACGTATCGATTCCGCTCGTATACGGAATATCGGCGATTTTAGCCGTGTTTATCATTCATCAAATTCTTTCGACGTTGGAACGTTCAAACAGATTTTTCAAAAGAATAATAAGCGGAAAACCCTCTCTCGTCTTAACGAAAGAGGGCGTGGATTTCGAACAACTGAGAAAGAACGATATGGACGTAGAAGATTTAATCGAATCGATGCGTACGGCGGGATACTATTCTCTCGACGACCTCGACTACGCCATTTTCGAATCGAACGGAAATTTCTCCGCCAAAGAAAAGAGCGAGCGGAGCGAATCGACGAGTATGCCGATAATTCTCGCAAGCGACGGAAAGTTCGCGGATAAAAATCTCGAAATCGCTCGTTTCGACAGACAAGAAATAATGTCGACGATAAAAAAAAGAGGGATAAACTCCATAAAAAAAGTCGGCGTAATGACGCTCGACGGAAACGGCAAAGTCTATCTTCAAGAAAAAGGCAAAAAATACGAAACCTTTAACGTGAAACTCAAGGACGGAATTCAATGGTAAAAAGCATAATAACGACCGTTTGCGCTATCCTAATCCTCGCTTTCGGAGCCGCGTACGAACAATATTACGTCTTCAGAGCCTTCGACGATTTAAAAGAGCAAGCGGAAATAATGATTGAAAAAGAACTTTCAAAAACGGCGACTTACGAAGACGCCTCTTTGGTCAGAAATCAATGGATGAAAGAAAAAAGAAAGATGTGCTCTTTCGTTTCGCATAACGACATAAAAGAACTCGATATGTGGCTATCCGAGGGCGTCGCTTTTACCAAAGAAAAAAACTTCGACGAAGCGGCGACCAAATATATCGTAATCGCGAATTTATGCGAAAGCATTCCTAGAGGCTATCTTATTAAATTTGAAAACATCTTTTAACCGTCTTGAACGAAACTACGCGTATAAGTCGATTATCGCTTATTTTTCAGATATTTAGACCTCGTCGCCATTCCGCCGCGAATATGCCTCTCGGAAAGATTTGCGTTCAAAATTCGTTTAACTCTTTTGAACAACCTCTCGTCGACGTAACGAAGTTTTATCGTAACGTCGTGATGAACGGTCGACTTGGACACGCCGAAAACGGACGCAACCCGTCTAACCGTGGCGTTTTCTCTTATAACGTATTCGGCTTCTTTTATAACTCGAGCGTCGATATCGCGATACACAATCTTTCCCCCTACGATTATTTGTATTAAGAAAGAAAGCGATATATGATTAATTGAAAAGTTCTAAAAGTAAACCGACGCGGATTTTTCAGCGCTCTTCTCGTTTAGAAAATTTTATTTTGGATATAATTCAATCGTATGCAAAATATATCCTTACTTTTCTTTGATTTTTTGATAGAAAACAAAATTATCGGTTTAAATCCGATTGTTGTCGCGACCCTAATTCTCTCGGCGTTTTGTTTGACGCTTGCGCTCGGAATTATATCGAAAAAAATAAGAACGGCAAATAAAACGCCGTTATATCTTTTTTCGATTTTTTTAATTTTCTTGAGCGGATGCAAAATCGCCGTCGATTTTTTCGCGCGACCGTTCGACGCTTTGCTAATCGCAAATTGTCTTCTTTCGGGCGTCATACTCTCTTTAGTTATACTCGTATCTATCCCGATCGAGATAATGAAAAACTCCGAAAGAAAGAGGCTTTTTAATCGCTTATCAAGCGTAAAAAGCCGCGATAATCAACCTATACGCGAAGAACCGGCAAATTCCGCCGAGTTAGAACGGAAGAAGAAACGCCTCGAATTCATATCTCCCATCAAACCTCCCGAAAGAGAAGAACGATATCGATATAAGCCAAATTTTTCCGAGGTGCTCGCGCTTTCGGAAGAAGCGAAAAAGAACGGCGCGACCGAAGAAGAAATCGAATCTTTAGAAAGACTCGAAAACGCGACGAAAACCCTTTCATGCGGCGACGACTCGCCCCAATCTCTCGAGCGCTTTTCGGACGGATTTATGGATTTGATAAAAATATTATCGTCTCATAACGACGACGCCGCCCGCTAAAACGTCGCGATATTTTGCTGTCTTTTTAAAAAAAATCTGTTGAAAAGAATAAAGAGGAGAGCGTCTAAAACTTCGACGCTCCCCTCTTTTTATAAATAATTATTTTATTTTGAAATGCGACTTTATCGCCTCGACGGCGTCGTCGCTCAAAACGTGTTCGGCTCTGCACGCGTTATCCTCCGCAGATCGACGCTCTAAACCCATCTTTACGAAAGCCTCGGTTAAAACCTTGTGACGCTCGAGAACTCCCGAGGCTTTTTTCACTCCCTCTTCGGTAAGTTTTATAGCCCCGTCCTTTTCTACCACGATAAACCCGTCGTTTTTGAGAATCCCGACCGCTCTCGAAACGCTCGGTTTGCTGTACTCGAGTTCGTTCGCGATATCGATCGCTCTAAAGTTCGCTTTTGAATTTTGCAATTTTAGAATTGTCTCGAGATACATCTCTTGCGATTCGTTCTTGTAAATCATTAGGCTTTCCCTCTTCAATGTTTTATCTATAATAGCTCTTTCGTCAAAAAAAATCAAGCAAAATCTTTCGCGCTCTAAAATTCGATTTTAAGATAGACGTGAAATCGCTCTTTCGACAATAAAAAGACGAAAGAGCGACTAAAAATAAGCTTAAATTTTTTTCACGAAACTTCTTCTTCGTTTATGCTGAACGCAGTTAAAAGACTTCCATTGATTTCTTATGTTAGCGTTCGTCT
Organism: uncultured Acidiphilium sp.; assembly: GCA_964629115.1. Taxonomy (GTDB): domain Bacteria; phylum Bacillota; class Clostridia; order Christensenellales; family Borkfalkiaceae; genus UBA10281. The sequence goes on along the minus strand of CAZVPW010000025.1, from coordinate 12,304 downwards.
CGAGATTTAAATTTGTTTCGGCGTACTCGATTTCTCCGTCGGTCAGCATTTTTATCATCTCGGATATAATCGAAGTCGCGATGCCTTTGGCTCTATATTCGGGAACGACGCCTATAAGCGCCAGATCAATAACCTTGGGTTTTCTTATCGCCTTTAAAATCCTAAAAATAGCCGCCGGCGTCAATCTTCCGCCGCTTTTTTTAACCGCTTCTCCGATTGACGGAAGAGCGAGCCCGAAACCGACGATTTTATCGTCTTTGTCAAGTATAACCGTCGCGTACTTGACGTTGAGAATAAGTTTAAACCCGTCGATAAGAGTTTTTTTCATCTTCGGGGTAAAAGGAACCGATTGATAAATGGCGACGTAAGTCTCGTCTAAGACCTCGAAAAAACCGTCCCCGTACTTTTTTATAAACCGACGCGCATTCTTCGCCGTCCCGAGACGAAGTTGGTATTTTCCCATCATACGAGCCGATAATCGACTTATACGCTCGTCTACAACGGTCGGAGCCGACAATTTAAACTCCAGCCAATCTACCTCTTTTGAAAATCCGCGATTTAACAAAAGAGCCTCGTAATAAGGATAATTATACTGTTCCTCAAAGGTGGAAAGTCGATCGAACCCTTCGACCAACAACCCCTCTCTTTCCAAATCGGAAAAACCGAGAGGTCCTACGATTTCATCCATTCCCTTTGATTTTCCCCAATCCTCTACCGCTTGGAAAAGGGCGTTTGCGACTTCTTGATCGTTTATGGCGTCAAAACGCGTAAAACGAACCCTTTTTTGATTCCACTTTTCGTTTGCGACGCGTTGAATTATTCCGTGGATTCTCCCGACGGTTTCCCCGTCTCTTCTCGCGATGAAAAAAGCCGATTCGCATTGCTCTAAATATGGGCTTTTATCTTTAAAGAGCGCCGTTTCGCCCGCGTAAAGAGGCGGAACGAAATAAGCGCATTTTTTGTATAAACGCAAAGGAAATTCAACAAACTCTCTCGCGTCTTTCCTTGTCTTTACTTGATCGATTCTCAGCATATAAGTCGATTATCTGTGTTTCGCGTGGAAACAAACGCCGATTGCGTTCGGTCCGCAATGGCTTCCGGCGGTCGGATTCACGGGAACAATCTCAGTTTTAAGATCGTCGCCGAATCTTTCTTTAAGTTTCGCTTCCATATCTTTTGCTAAATCCAAAGCGTCCGAATGACCGATTATAACTCTGTGAGATTTGACGTCGTCTTGAAGATTCTCGACGTATTCCATTATGGCGTTCGACGCCGCTCTTCTGCCTCTCGCCTTAGAAACCGAATCCATTACACCCTCGGAATTCATATTTATTATGGGACGAATCCCGACGAGACCGCCCATAAACGCCGCGAGGCCGCTCACTCTTCCGCTGCGTTTGAAAAATTTTAAATCGTCGGCGAAGAAATAAACGGCAAATTTATCGACCTCGTTTTTAGCCCAAGACAAAATCTTATTGACAGACGCGCCCTTTTTAGCCATATCGCCTATTTCTCTGACTATATTATAACTGCAAATGGTTATGCCTTTAGTGTCTACCGTATAGAACTTTCTGTCCGGATATTTAACCGACAACTCCTTCCACGCCAAATTCATCGCGTTGAACGTTCCGCTCATCGCGGCGGAAAAATGAACGTATAAAATATCTTTCCCTTCCCTTAAGGTCGGTTCGAAATATTCGACGTATTTCTCGGGCGAAAGAGCAAAAGTCTTCGGCAACTCTCCGTCTCGAAGAGTATCGTAAAAAGTCTTGTAATCAAAGTCGTCGAAATCGACGTAAGGATAAACGTCTTTTCCCTCCGAAGTCGAATATGGCATGCTTATGAGTTTATAACCGTACTCCTCGGCGATTTGCGGAGTTATGTCGGTATCCGTATCCGTAAATAATTGAAACATTGTTTTCTCCTTTGTTAAATATTAAAGAGAATTTTCCCTTTTATCGAAAATATTTTATATCTAAAATATTTTTTTTTCAAGGCTTTTTCTCAAATAACGCTCTAAAGATTCGCCCTTCGCTCTCTTTTTAACGGAGAAAGGGATTCTCCCAATCGGAGAATCCCTTGCGTTCGTCGAGAAAAACGACGAAATTCGACGTTATAAATCGTCTTTATTATCAGTCGTACTTTTTCTTTATTATATTTCTTACGAGCGGAATAATCAAAACTATCGAGCCCAAAAGCCAAGCCCCGGGATCTCCGAAACAAGCGGCGACGTAAGAAGACAATGACGCGGTCGCATCGAGCGCCCCGCCGTTAACGAGCGGCGGAAAAACCGAACATATAAACGAACGAGCGACAAGTTCTGCTATACCCGCCCCGAAAACGTATCCCGTCTTGCACACCCCTTGAACGGCGCTTCTGACGATTATCAAAAATCCGAGTATCGAAAACATCGAAAGATCGACGATAACGAACGTATTGCCGTACTTAATCGATTCGGCGCTGATTTTTTCGGGACTCATAAAGACGTATTGATAGGCTCCGTCGACGCATAACGCCAGCGCAATGGCAAGCGATATCGCGTGAATTATCACGACGATTACGAGCGACTGCTGAGTACCCTTTTTTACGTTTTCAAAATCGCCTTTACCGAAATTCTGCGCGTTAAACCCGAGAACGGCGGCTCCGAGTCCGTTATAAAAAGAAATTAGGAAGTTAAACAGTTTACTCCCCGCTCCGTAGCCGTTTTGAGCGGGCATTCCCTCGATCATTAATCCGTCCGCGCCGATATCGTATTTAACGATGACTCCTTGCATAACGATTATACCGATAGCCAAAACGGAAAATTGCAAACCGAGAGGCAATCCGTTTTTCAAATGTTCCCACGCCCTTCCAATCCCGTTCTTAAAATCTCTTTTTGTCAGTCTTAAATCTTCGTATTTTTTAAAAGTATAAATAAGACACCCTATCATACTTATAATTTGAGTTATAACCGTCGCGAGCGCGGCGCCTTTGGGACCTAAATTAAAGACGGTCAGAAACAAAATATCGAGAACGACATTTAACGCCGTCGAAAAGACGAGAAACAAAAGCGGCGTGACCGAATCTCCGTAAGAACGCAATATTCCGCACACGAAATTATACCCCATTTGAGCGAATATCCCGACGAAAATAACGACGCAATATTCGTAAGCGGCGTCGTAAACTTCGGCATTTATGGGATATAAGTTTATCAAACTCAAAAGCCAAGACAAAAGGGCGACGGCGACGACCGTTAGGATCGCGGATATAATCGAGCTCAAAAAGATCTGCGCGGCGAACGAACTCCTCGTTCCCTCTTTATCGTTCGCGCCGACGCTCTTCGCCGTCAAGACGCTAAATCCGGACGTACAACCGAAAGCGAATTGCAGAAAAATAAAAGTTAAAGGAAAGGTATCGTTAACCCCGGCGACTTCCCCTGCCGACAAAACTTGACCGCATATAATCGCGTCGGTCAAAACGTAAATTTGTTGCAAAAAATAAGACAACATTATCGGACCGCCGTACCTTAAAATTGTTTTCCACGGAACGCCGCGAGTCAAATCGGTCGGTCTCGTCAGTCTTTCAAAAAAAGAACTTTTAGCCATACTTCTCCTTTGCGTTTGCTTTCTTTCGCTTAAACAAAAAAGCAAATAAAAAAATCCGTTCGACATAAGTCGTTCGGATTTATCGTTGGTAGCCCCATGCGGAATCGAACCGCAGATTCTGCCGTGAGAGGGCAGCGTCTTAACCGCTTGACCATGAGGCCGTATTCATTCGTCTTGATTATAATAACATAAAGAGTTTTTTTTTGCAACCGTTTTTCGCGTGTTTTTAGGAATTTTTTTATTTCTTCGTCGCCCTCGCATCAAGGGCGACGAAGACCTTTTTAGACGGGACTGAAAATCCCAAGCAAAACAATTCCGCACAAAACGACCGCAAGCGCGATATAATGCTTATACGAAAGTTTTTCCTTTAAGAAAATTCTTCCCCACAACGCCGACACGGCGCAATAACAGCAAATTATCGGAGCGGCGGCGACCGAATTGGACGCGAGCGCAAAAATATAAGCAAATTGTCCGGCGGTTTCGCATCCCGCGCCGATAAGTTTGGGAGCTTCCCTCTTTATCGTAGGTTTTTCGCGTTTAATCAAAAAGACGTATATCGCGGCGACGATTCCGCAGACAAAGAAAGTCAACTCGTAAGCCGCGTTCGCGACCGCTTCGTCTAAAGTCTCCAAAATAAAGGTATCCGCGACCGTACCGGCGGCGTCTATAAAGCAATAAAGAACGGGCAAGGCTATGGCAATCCAACTCTTGGAATACTTTACGTTGGAAGCCTCTTGACGGAGACGTTTTACCTCGTCGTCCTCGCTCATTTCGGCAAAGCCGAGTCCGACGACTCCCAATCCGCACGCGGCGACGCCGACTATCGTCCATATAAGTTGAGACGAACTCTCAATTCCGACCATATCGTAAAAGAATACGATCATAAAGAGAGAGGCGATCGCTCCCGAACTGTTGCATATCGGAGACGAGACCGAAAGTTCGATATATCTAAGAGCAATATATCCAAGAACCATTGAAAGTATATAGCAAAACGACGCCGGCAAATACTTGACGATCGCCGCGAAATCAAGCCTTACGCCGTTAACGAATATTTCGTAGGCGGCGTGAAGTCCCATAACAAGACCGACGGCGACGACCATTTTCCACTGACTGTACTTATCGTCTGGTTTAGAGCCGATTTTACTGAATAAATCCGAACCGCTCCAACAAAGAAGAGCGATCAAAGACAAAGCGAACCACATAGTTTTTTCTCTCGTATTTTTCTAAATTTGAGCAAGACTAATTAAAGATTTATGAGTTTTGCGTCGAGCATCTCTTGAAGAGAGGTTAAAATTCCGATTTTTGCGTGATACCAAGTCAAACCGCCTTGGAAATACACGGCGTAAGGCTCGCGAATGGGACCGTCGGCGGAAAGTTCGATGGAAGAACCTTGAACAAATGCGCCCGCAGCCATTATGACCTCGCTCTCATATCCAGGCATATCGCTCGGAATCGGGGTTACGTAACTGTCGACGGGAGCCGACTTTTGGATTCCCTTGCAAAAGGCAATCATACCCTCTCTGCTTCCGAGTTCGACGGCTTGAATTATATCGTATCTCTCGGTTTTTCCCGAAGGATAAACCTTAAACCCCAATCTTTCGTATGCCTCGGCGGCAAAAATCGCGCCTTTAACCGCTCCGGCGACGACCGTCGGAGACATAAAGAATCCTTGATAAAAACTCTGCATAACCCCGAGGCTCGCGCCGACTTCTTGTCCTAAACCGGGCGCCGAAAGCCTATATGCGCATCTGTCCACGCATTCTTGAGTTCCGCAAATATATCCTCCGATCGGAGCGAGTCCTCCGCCCGGATTCTTTATAAGCGAACCGACGATCATATCCGCGCCGTATTCGGACGGCTCTTCGGTTTCGACGAATTCGCCGTAACAGTTGTCGACCATAACGAGAACGGACGGTTTAATCTTTTTAACGAACGCAATCAACTCGCCGATTTGCTTAACCGAAAAAGTCGGTCTCGTTTGATATCCCTTGCTTCTTTGAATGGTGACGAGTTTAGTTTTTTCGTTTATCGCGCGAGCGATATTATCGTAATCGAAAGATCCGTCTGGAAGCAAATCGACTTGGCTATACGACACTCCGTATTCTTTTAAAGAACATTTTGACGGTCTTATGCCGATAACCTCTTCAAGCGTGTCGTAAGGTCTGCCGACGGGCGAAAGAAGTTCGTCTCCGGGAAGAAGATTTGCCGACAAAGCGACTGTCAAAGCGTGCGTTCCGCAAACGATTTGCGGACGAACGAGGGCCGCTTCGGTTTTAAAAGCGTCGGCGTAAACCTTTTCGATTTTATCTCTTCCGAGATCGTTATACCCGTACCCCGTGGAAGAGTTAAAGCAAGCGACGTCGACTCTGTTTTTTCTCATCGCCGATAAAACTTTACATTGGTTAAACTCGGCGATTTTATCGATTTTTTTAAACCTTTCGTATAAGTCTTCTATAATTTTTTCGCCGAATCTATAAACCTCGTCGGATATTCCGAGATTCTTATATGCGTTTTCTACGTTCATTTTAACCTCTCAATAATTTTTTCCGCCGTCTGCGTCAAAACGTCGGTTTTCATTATAACCATTCCGAGCGACAAATCGCCGACGATGAAAAGAGTGTCGCCCGAATTTATCCCGAACGCCTCTCTCGCTTCTTTTGGTATCACGATTTGTCCTTTTTCTCCGACTTTCGCCGTCCCGAACACTCGTTTTTCGCTCGCCATTCCGAGCGCGTGTTTTCCTTTTGGCATCGTCTATCGTCTCCGTTGTCGGTATTAAAACCGATAAGTTATACTTTTCATACATTTCGTACCGTATGATTATAGCGCCGTTTACCTATTTTAGCAAACGTTTTGAGCGGAAAACTTAAAAAAGATTTTCAAATCTCAGTTTAATTTTAAAAGTCTTCCCGTAAGAACGAGAAGACTTTCGCCCTAAATATCTTTATTAAAAATCCTATGCAAAAACTCTTTCGTTCGAGGATTTTTCGGCTCGTTGAAAATTACGTCTGGAGTCGATTCCTCGGCGACGACGCCGTCATCCATAAACACGACTCTCGACGAAACGTCTTTTGCAAACTGCATTTCGTGAGTAACGACCATCATCGTAAGCCCCGTTTTCGCCAGATCTTTCATAACCAAAAGAACCTCGCCGACCATTTCGGGATCCAAAGCCGAAGTCGGCTCGTCGAAAAGCAAAACTTCGGGATTCATCGCGAGCGATCGCGCGATTGCGACTCTCTGTTTTTGTCCGCCCGACAATTGCGACGGTTTTGCCTTAACAAAACCCGACATTCCGACTTTTTCCAAATAAAACATGGCTTTTTCTTCGGCGTCTTTCCTTTTTAACTTTAAAACCGACGTCTGTCCCAAAACGCAGTTGTCGATGACGTTCATATTGTTAAAAAGATTAAATTGCTGAAAGACCATTCCGACCTTAGTTCTGTATTTCACGGCGTCGAAATCTTTATCGAGAACGTCTTGCCCGTTAAAGTAAATCTTTCCGCTCGTCGGAGTTTCGAGGAGATTGACGCATCTCAGCATCGTGCTTTTTCCCGATCCCGACGCGCCTATAATCGAAACAACCTCGCCCCTCTTAACGCTTAAGTCGACCCCTTTTAAAATCTCTCTTTTACCGAAACTCTTTTTTAATCCCTCGATCCTTATAACTTCGTCAATCATTGGGTATTTCCTCCTTTTTAACCTTAATCATCGCCGCGGAATCGCTCTGCGAGCCGCAAATAACGTAAGAATCTTTGCCGTCGAGAAGTTTTTCTATCAAACGAAGAATTCTGGTAATCGCAAAGGTCAAAACGAAATAAATCGCGCAACATATAAAATACGTCGGGAAATTTCTGTACGTCTGTTTTACGACGACGTTCGAAAAGAAAAACAACTCGGTAACCCCAATCACGTTCAACACCGAAGTATCCTTGACGTTAATGACAAACTCGTTCGATACGGCGGGAAGAATCGAGCGAAGGACTTGCGGAAAAACAACTCTCGTCATCGTTTGAAAATGATTCATTCCGAGCGATTTCGCCCCCTCGAATTGTCCTTTGTCTATCGATAAAATTCCACCTCTTGCGATCTCCGCGACGTATGCGCCCGTGTTAATCGAAACGATTATAACAGCCGAGAGAAAGAGGTTGAGAGTCTTTCCTCCCGTCGCGAACGCATATCCCCAATAAATGACCATCGATTGAACCATCATCGGCGTTCCTCTAAATACTTCGACGTAACCCGCCAAGATAAAATCGATTATTCTCTGTAAAGCCGCGATCGGTTTTTTTCTCGATCTCGGCGTAGTTCTGACAGCCCCGATCGCCAACCCGATTAGCAACCCGAAAAAGGTTGCGACGAGAGAAATCGCCAACGTGTTTGCCACGCCGTTTAAAAAATCTTTCCAATACGTCGACCAAACGTACGCAACCGACTCGAAAAAGCCTTCGTTTTCAGAAATCGAAGAGGCGCATACGGCAATCGCCGTCGGTTTTTCGGCGACGTAACCGTCGATCGTTCCGGCTTCCAACGCTATCCTCATATCGACGAAATCCGAGAGACTCGAAACGACTTCGAGGTTAGACGTCTGCGCTTTTAACGCGTCTAAATGAAAGGTTCCGGGCTGCGCGGCGATTTTAACGCCCGAACGGTCGAGTTCCGAAAGCGTCGTCGCTCCATCGAGGCTCGACCCCTCGCGCGTAACTATAACGAGGTTAGACGAATAGTAGGCGTCCGAAAAATCTATTTGCGATTTTCTCTCTTCCGTCGGACTCATTCCGGCGATAATCAAGTCGAGCGCTCCGCTCTGAACGGCGGGAATCAATCCTCCCCATTCGTATTGCTTAATTTTTACCGACATATTCATCTTCGACGCGACCATTGCGGCGATTTGAACGTCGTAACCGTTGGCGTACTTCCCGTCTATACCGTCGATGGGAAGAGCGCCGTTTGACGAATCGTTTTGAGTCCAGTTAAAAGGTTCGTAACCGCACTCCATACCGACGACGAGCGTTCCGTTAGAGACGTCCGAAAAATCGTATCTCGGAGAAAAAGACGACTTCTCGTCGTTTTGTATGGTCGTCATCGCGCGCATTATCTCTTCTCTTTCGCTCGTCGTAATCTCCCTTAAAACCGAATTTATCTTGTCGGTTAAGGGATTTCCCTTTTTCAACCCGACGGCAATCGAAACGTCGGCGTTCTCGACGGTAAAGCCGCTCGAATTGTTGACCAAATCGACGTAGGTCAACTTTCTTGAGTCAGCGCCGCAACCGACCAACGAAAATACGGTCGCGACGATAAAAAGCGCAAGCAAAAGTCTTCGTAATTTTTTCATAAGCAGCCTCCAAGAATAAAAAAAATCCCGCAGCAGAGCAATAAAGCAATACCGCGAGATAAATCCTCGAATACTACGATAGCGCTCCGCAAATTTCTTTGCGACAGTCCGCGACGTATTTCCCCGCGAACCAATCTAACGCGCTTTTTCGGACGCGCGTCGATTTCGGCGAAACTTCCTTTCGTTTTCACCCTCCGTCGGGTTTATCGAAAACTACTTTTAAGTTCCGCGCCTCTATCTCTACTATGGAATTGTTATCATTATACGCCGATTTCGACAAAAACACAAGCGTTTTTGCATACTTGGCGTCTTTTAATCCTCTTCTTCGGAAAATCTTTGATAGTTTTTGCCAAATTCTTTGACGTTAGCGACTATCTCGTCGAGTTTCGCGAGAGTTTCCTCTTTGCCGAGTCTCGTCTCGGACGAAACGGCAATGATATTTTTATCCGTAACGGCGAAAAATTTTGCCAAAGACGAGAGGTTTTTCTTGACTTGCGCTCTCGACAGTTTATCGGCTTTTGTCGCGATGAAACTGAAAGAAAACGCCGTGGAATGAAGAAAATTTACCATCGTTACGTCGTCCGCAGTCGGATTATGTCTTATGTCCACGAGCGAAAAGACGTAATCGGCGTTAGACTTGTCGGCAAAAAACGACTGCATAGTCGCGCCCCATTTTTCTTTTTCGGTCTTCGATACCTTGGCGTAACCGTAGCCCGGAAGATCGGCGAGAACGAATTCGCCGAAATCAAAATAGTTTATAAGCCTCGTTCTGCCCGGCGTATCCGACGTCTTCGCAAGTTTTCTCTGATTTGCAAGCATATTTATAAACGAACTTTTCCCGACGTTAGACTTCCCCACGACCGCGACGACGGGTTTATTGAATTTTAAGAATTGCGACGGCGACGCCGCGGAAGTTATAAAAGTCGCGTTTTTGATTACCATTTTAAAAACCGATTATCGCCGCCGAAAGAACCTCGTCAAGGTTGTTTACGGCGATAAATTCCATTTCTTTTCTAATATTTAAAGGAATTTCTTCCAAATCTTTTTGATTCTTGCAAGGGATTAAAACCTTTTTGATACCGAGCCTAAACGCCGCGAGCGATTTTTCCTTTAATCCGCCGATAGGAAGAACCTTTCCTCTAAGAGTCGCTTCTCCCGTCATCGCGATATCGCCCCTAACCTTTTTACCCGTAAACGCCGACGCGATCGCGGTCGTCAAAGTAACTCCGGCGCTCGGACCGTCTTTGGGAGTCGCTCCCTCGGGAACGTGAACGTGAACGTCGTTCTTTTCGAATTTCTCGGGGGCGATTCCAAACTTTGCGGCGTTGAGTTTGACGTAAGTCAACGCGATTTTCGCGCTCTCTTGCATAACTTCGCCGAGTTTTCCCGTCAAAACCAATCCGCCTTTGCCGGGATAAAGAGCGACCTCTACGGGAAGAGTCGTTCCGCCGACGCTCGTCCAAGCAAGCCCCGTCGCGCAGCCGACTTCGTCCTCGCGAAGTTCGTCCGTATACGAATATCTATCCGCGCCGAGAAGTTTTTCGACCTCTTCGGAAGTTACGGAAATCTTTTTCTTCCTCTTTCCTTCGGCAAAAACTTTTGCCGACTTTCTGCAAACTCTGCCGATCTCTCTTTCGAGATTTCTCACGCCGGCTTCGCGTGTAAACCCGTCTATAAGGCGATAAACGCCGTCTTTTGTAAACGAAATACGATCGGACGACAAGCCGTTCTTCTCAATTTCCTTGGGAACGAGATATCTCGACGCTATTTCAAACTTCTCGTTTCTCGTATAACCGCCGAGTTCAATGACTTCCATTCTATCCAAAAGGGGAGACGGAATCGTATCGAGCGAGTTTGCGGTGGTTATAAACAAGACGTCGGAAAGATCGTAAGGAACTTCCAAATATCTGTCTCTAAAGGTAGAGTTTTGTTCGGGGTCGAGAACTTCCAACAAAGCGCTTGCCGGATCCCCCCTTAAATCGCTCGAAAGTTTGTCGATCTCGTCTAACAAGATGACGGGATTGTTCGTCCCGGCTTCTTTCATCGCGTAGATAATTCTTCCGGGCATCGCGCCGATATAGGTCTTTCTGTGACCGCGAATTTCGGCTTCGTCTTTAACGCCGCCCAAACTCATTCGGACAAATTTTCTGTCGAGAGCCCTAGCGACCGATTTTGCAATCGACGTCTTGCCGACTCCCGGAGGTCCGTATAAACATAAAATCGAGCCGCCGATTTTACCCGTCAGTTTCAAAACGGCGAGATATTCGACGATTCTCTCCTTGACCTTTTCCAATCCATAATGGTCGGCGTCGAGAATTTTTTCGGCGTCGATCAAACTCTCTCTATCCTTGCTTTCGACTCCGAACGGCAAATCCAAAAGCCAGTCGAGATAGGTATTCAAAACGGTATAATCGGGAGACGACGGACTCATCTTGTCCATTCTCGACAATTCCTTTAAAGCCTTTTCTTCGACTTCGGCGGGGAATTTCTTGTCGAGTATGCGTTGTTTTAAACGCTCCTTTTCGTCCTCATCCTCGCCGAGTTCGCTCCTGATCGCCTTGAGTTGTTCGCGAAGATAATACTCTTTTTGGTTCTTTTCGACGCTGACTTTTACCTTTTCTGCTATTTCTTTTTCGGTTTTAGCGATTTCGATTTCTTGAATCAATAAACTGAAAAACTCGTATAACTTGGTCTTTACGTCGGGTATTTCCAAAATACGCTGCTTGTCTCCCTCTTTGAAATTGAGATTGTAAGTCGCGGCGTAAACGAATTCGAGGGGTTTTTCAAGCGCGAGAATATTCGCAAAAGAATCCCTATTAGTTTTTAAATTGGATTTTGCGATAAAATCCGACAATTGTCCTTTGACGATGCGAGCGTAAGCCTCGGTTTCGGCGTCGTTTAAATCCTCTACTTTAAATTCCTCGACGGCGACAGTAAAGAAATCGTCGGAGTTTTTCAATTCGACGATTTTGGCGGCGTAAAGAGCGTTGACGCTAACCCTGATATTATCTCCGGGCATACGCGAAACGTGTTTAACCCTACAAACCGTACCTATTTCGAAGACGTCGTCGATAGACGGATCCTCGACTTTCGAGTCTCTTTGCGCGGAAACGAAAATAAGGGGATTTTCCTTGTCGACGGCGGCGTTTATCGCCCCGAGCGATTTTATTCTTCCGACGTCGAAAGAGGTGAAGACGTTGGGCAAGACGACCTTGCCCCTTAAAGCCACCATGGGCAACGTCAACGTTTGATTCTCCGCCGAGACGGGAACGTTTTCAATATTTTCAGATTTAATTTCAATGTTTTCCATTTTTCGAGTACCTTAAATTAAAACGAGAGAATATTCCCATTCTTTTGCAATATTTATTATTATATAGTATTTTAC
>CAZVPW010000024.1:0-16220 GCA_964629115.1 uncultured Acidiphilium sp. | reverse complement strand
GGTAGGTCGGAATATCTTCGAGAGATATGCCGCCGACGGCTAAGAATTTAACGTCCGACAAGGGGGCGGACAAGGTTTTTAAATAATCGGGGCCGAAAGCCGTGACGGGGAAGAGTTTGACGAAGTCGGCTCCGAATCTTGCGGCCATTCTGACTTCGGTCGGCGTCAACGCTCCGGGAATCGAAACCATTCCCGCTTTTTTCGTCGCTTTGATAACCTCGGGGTTGACGTCGGGGGAGACGATAAATTCCGCGCCCGCCGCCTTGGCGAGTTTAACTTGACGTTTGGTTAAAACCGTGCCGGCGCCAATTCTCATTTTGCCCTTAAATTTGTCGGCGAGCGATTTGATTTCCGCGGCGGTTTGTTCGTCCGAAACCGAGCCGTCGGCGCTGAACGTGACTTCGGCGAATCCGATCCCTCCTTCGCATAGCGCGTCGACGAGGGGGATTAGTTTTTCTTTGTCTGCTCCTCTGATGATGACGATTATTTTCTCTTGTTCGAGTTCTTTTACGATTTCGTTGTTTTTCATCGGTTTTATCTCTTTTTCTTTTTGTATTCGGTCGGGGTGAGTCCCGTGTATCTTTTGAAGAGTCTGTTAAAATGGCTTAAACTGTCGTATCCGAGCAAACTCGAAATTTCGATTATTCGCTTGTCGGTGTGAATTAAAAGTTCGGCGGCGTAGTCTATTTTTTTGATATGGACGTACTCGACGATTGTGTATCCCGTGTATTTTTTAAACAGCCTGATCATATTCGAGTAACTGTAATTGGTGGTCGCCGCGAGGTTCTTTTTTATCGAGGTTTCCGAAAGGAGAGGGTTGGATAGGGTGACGAGCAGTTTCTCGACCCATTGAGGGACGTTTTTTTCGGCGACGACCTTTTGTTCGACGTAATCGCCGACGAGACGAGCCAAAATCGACTTGCAACGGGCTTCTTTATCTCTTATCGAAACGTTTTTGAGAGATTGAATGAGAATCGTTTCGTTGACGACTTCGCGAAGTCGGCTTGCGCTTACCTTGAAAGACAAATCGTTTTTTTTATCGACGAGGTCAATATCGTAAAAGCGGCAAAGGGACTCGAAGCAATCGGCTTTAAATATGAAATTTATCGTCTTGACGGGCGATTCTCCCGTGGAGCATAGTTTGTGTTTGTCCGAGGGGCGTATTATGCAAGCCTCGCCCAAGGTCATCGTTTGTTGCTTGCCGTTTAGGTGGTGAACGATCGTTCCCTCGGCGATTAAGAACGCCTCCCAGTGTTGGTGGGCGTGCAAAAAAGGATAATCGAAATTGGTCCAGTTGAACGATATGTTAGAATTCTTCCAAGGCGTGGATTTTTCGTACGACGCCAGCTTTTCCGCGTTCGACGGGGCGTCGATTACGGAATATATCGGTTGTTGCTCCATTTTTTGCCCTCCTTTCGCAATTAGTTTAGCGCATATCAAAGCCTCTTGTCAATCGTTGAAGTTGCGACTTTTGAGCAAATTTACAATACTTTTAGACAAGACATTTCCCCTATATATGATGTATAATAGTTTCGCAAAATAAATTATTATGCGACGATTGTCCGTTTTTTGCGAATTAACATCGCAAAAACGGGTCGAAGAGGGATAATATGAAACTTGTCGATTGGAAATTAAAAGTTAAGAGCGAAAATTCTCGCGTCGCCGTCGGAACCGAGTTTAAGGCGAGCGTGCCGGGGGATATTACCGCCGATTTATATAAAGCCGGACTTATCAAAGATCCTTATTTCGGTTTGAACCATAAGGAATTGGATTGGATTATCGCTTCCGACTTCGAATATTCGGTCAAATTCGATCTCGATGATATTTTCGATTCGGAAGAAATCCTTCTCGAGTTCGACGGCGTCGATACTTTTGCGAACGTTTATTTAAACGGAGCTCTCTTGGGAAATCTCGAAAATATGTTCTTAAAACGCTCTTTTTCGATAAAAGACGCGGCTAAGAGAAAAGACAACGAACTCGTCGTAGATATGCGTTCGACGGCAAAGATTATGGACGAAATAAACGACGAGGGATATTTCGGAGTTTTCAACAACAAACGTCTTTTCATCAGAAAGGCTCAATGCCATTTCGGTTGGGACTGGGCTCCCGATATGCCCGGATACGGAATATGCGGAGACGTTCGAGTCGAGGGAGTCGCCAAGAACAGATTGGATTCCGTTTCGTATAGAGCGTTCAACGACGGAAACGCGACTTTCTACGCCGACCTTACTTATACCGTTCGTCCTCAAATGGACTCGATGGGCAAGACGATCAAAGAGCCCGACAAAAAACTTCTCGATGACGAGTTGCGTTATACGATAGCCGTCGAGCCTAACAAACCGCTCGATTCGGCGAAGAAAAAGGTTGAAACTCGCAAGATTACGGGCAAGAAGAATTTTGTCAACTTCAAGATTGACAATCCCAAACTTTGGTGGCCCGTCGGAATGGGCGAGCGCCCCTTATACGATTACAAAATCGAACTTCTTCGCGACGGAAAGGTCGTCGATTCGAGAGATGGGAAATTTGCGTTCCGCGAGATAAAACTCAATCAAAAACCGACCGGTTCGGATACGCTCGGGTATAAATTCGAAATAAACGGCAAAGAGACCTTTATAAAGGGTTCCAACTGGGTTCCGGTAGAATGTTTCACGGGAATCGTAACCGACGAAAAATACGAGAGTCTCGTTCGCTTGGCTAAAAACGGCAACTTCAATATGCTCAGAGTTTGGGGCGGCGGAGTTTACGAGAGAGATTCTTTCTACGATATTTGCGATAAATACGGAATAATGGTATGGCAAGACGTGATGCTCGCGTGCGCCGACATTCCCGAAGACGATCCCGAGTTCGTCGAGAACGTCATAAGCGAAGTAACCTACCAAGTAAAGAGACTTAGAAATCACCCGTCCTTGGTATATTGGTGCGGCGGAAACGAAAAGACGGGTTCTTACGGATTGCAAATAAGCCGCGGAGATCGTTTCATCGACGTCACGCTTCGCGGACTTATCAACGACCTCGACGGTTCGCGTCCTTACGCGAGACAGAGCCCGTGCTCTCAAACGGATATCGGAAACGACAGAACGTCGGGCGAATCGCACGCGGGAAGTTACGAACCCGGTCTTTTGACGGGCGTCGACAAATATCGCGACAACGTCGAGAAGAGTCTCGTTCCCTTCGTGTCCGAATGCGCGGTAATGGGGGCCGATACTCTCGAGGCTTATAAGAAAATGTTCCCCGAAGATAAACTTTGGGACATGAACGAATATTGGGACGATCGTCTTATGGACAATCCCTATTCGGCGGTGGATATGCCGTTTACCGCCAGACAAAAATATTATGCGGACGGTCTTTACGGCGCGAGCTCTTCCATCGAGGAGTTTATCGCCAAGAGCATGACCGCGCACGCCGAACTCTTGAGAGCCGAAATCGAGTTTGCGAGAGCAAACGAGGGCAAATGCGGCGGATTTATGAACTGGATGTATTCGGACATTTGGCCGTCGGCGACTTGGGCGGTAGTCGATTATTATCGCGAGCCCAAACAAGCCTACTATCAAATGAAAAAGAGTTACGCTCCCCTTCTCGCGGCGTTCGTTCAAAAGGACAGAAAACTCAAGTTGTCGCTCATAAACGACGGCGATAAGTCGATTAAAGCCGATTTGAAATACGGAATGAAAAAACTTAGCGGCGAAATCGTTTGGGTTAAGAGATTTAAAGGAACGTTGGAGTCGACCGTTCCGACCGAGGTCGTCGTCGACAAGGTCGCCGATCAAAAGGATTGTTATCTTTTCGTCGACGGAAAAGCGGGCGACAAAAAACTCAAGACGATATGGTCGAAGAGTATGTGGAAAAACTGCGATTTCGAGAGCGATTACGATTATTCGGTAAAGAAAATCGGAGACGATACCGCGGTTACCATCAAGGCGAATAAGTTCGCTAAGGGAATTATTCTCAGAGCACCCGAGAACTTCAAGTATATTTACGAGGACAACTATTTCGATCTCGAGGCGGGCGAAGAAAAGACCGTCTTAATAAGCGGTGGAATAGATACTAAAGACCTCGTCGTAACCGACTACGCAAAAGAAATAAGGAAATAATATATATTATGATAAGCCAACTTATCGGAAAGAAAATCGGAAGCGTCGAATTTGTCGAGAAGGACGGACAACTCGTCGGAAAGATGCTCGACAAGGGCGTTTCGGTCGAATATAAAGTTCCCGACGCCAAGTTTGAGGGACCGGCGGAAGCCGTGTTGATGGACTTGGACGGAACGACGGTCACAAGCGAAGAGTTTTGGATGTACCTCATCGAGGCGTCCATGCAGAAATTGCTCAAAGACCCGAAGTTCTCGCTCGAAGACGCGGACGCGCCTTTCGTCGCCGGATTTACGACCGACATTCACTTGGAATATTGCTTAAATAAATACGCGCAAGACAAAACGCTCGTCGAGGCTCGCGATATATATAACGCGACGGTCGAGAGCGAACTCGCCAAGATAATGAGAGGCGAGGGCAGAGTCGACGCGTTTAAACCGACTCCCGGACTTAAAGAGTTTTTGCTCGAATTAAAGCGCAGAAAGATAAAAATCGCGCTCGTTACGAGCGGTCTCGACTATAAGGCTATCCCCGAGATAACCGCCGCGTTTAAATCGCTCGATATGGGAGACCCGTTGAAGTTTTACGACGCCGTCATAACCGGAGGAAGAAGAAAGGGAACGGGAGATTACGGCAGCATAGGCGAAGTCGCCGCCAAACCGCACCCTTGGATTTACACCGAAGTCGCGTATATGGGGCTTAGAATCGCAAATCCGCTCAAGACGGTCGGAATAGAAGATTCCGCCGCCGGCGCGATGGCGCTCAGATTCGGCGGATTCCCGACGATAGGATTGAACGGCGGAAACATATCTCGAAGCGGAGCCGACGCCCTTTGTATGGCGAAGGTCGACAAACTTTCCGAGATTTTGGATATTATTTAAGGAAAGAGCGTTTTGCTCGGATCGGTCGACGATTTTAAAGCTAAACGCGAGGCAAAATCAAAAAATCTCCGCGGGAGAAAATGAAATGAGAAAAAAAGTATATCTTTTATGCAACGCTCATATCGACCCCATTTGGCAATGGGATTGGCAAGAGGGCGTCAGCGCGACCTTATCGACGTTTAGAAGCGCGGTAAAGCTCGCGGATAAATACGACTATATTTTTTGTCATAACGAAGCGACCGTTTATAAATACGCCGAGGAATACGACCCCGAACTTTTCGAAAGCATAAAAGCGCTCGTAAAGAAGGGCAAGTGGAAGATTATCGGCGGTTGGTATCTTCAACCCGACTGCAATATGCCTTCGGGAGAGAGTTTCGTCAGACAGATAAGATACGGGTTTAAATATTTTAAGGAAAAATTCGGCGTCGAGCCGTCCGACACGGCGTTTAACGTAGACGCGTTCGGACATTCGGTCGGTCTCGTCCAGATAATGAAAAAATGCGGACAAGACAACGTTGTTTTCTGCCGTCCTTACGCTTACGAAAGGACGTTTGAGGACAATTTGTTCTACTGGGTCGGAGTCGACGGCAGCAAGGCAAAAGCTTTCAGAGCGATAGACGGGTATTCCTCTCCGCTCGGAAACTCCGCCAAAAGGATTAGAGAGAAAGCCGACAACCAAAAGGACGGAGAACGTCTTGTTTTGTGGGGAGTCGGCAATCACGGCGGCGGACCATCCGACAAGGACTTGGCGGATATCGCGCAAATGCAAAAGACGGACGAGAAATATCAATTCGTCCACTCGACCCCCGACGAATATTTCGCCGAGAACGAGCCGAAATCGTCGATATACGATTCGCTTAGAATCGCGATGCCGGGGTGCTATACGTCTTTGATAGACGTCAAGCAAAAACACATAAAACTCGAAAACGAACTCTATCTCGCCGAGATAATATCGACGGTCGCGGATATAAAGGGACTTGCCGAATATCCGACTGCAAAACTCGACGAATGTTTTGAAAATTTGATGGAAGGAGAGTTTCACGACGTCTTGCCCGGAACTTGCGTAAAAGCGGGCGAAGACAACGGCTTGGCTCTTTTCGACCGCGGATATTTGGACGCGACCAAGATAAAGACGAGAGCGTACTTCGCTCTTATGAACGGTCAGCCGCAAGCGGCTAACGGAGAATATCCCATTCTCGTTTTCAACCCGAATCCTTACGAACTTACCGACAACGTCGAATGCGAGTTTATGCTCGCCGACCAAAATTGGAAGGAAGAGGTTTCTCATATAATCGTCAAAGACGGCGACAAAATCGTCAAGAGTCAAAGGATTAAAGAGGACAGTACGATCAATCTCGATTGGAGAAAGAAAGTCGTCTTCGAGGCGACTCTGCCCCCGATGGGAATGAAGAGATATTCGGTATATCTCGAGTACAAAAAGCCCGAAGAGAAAGAAAAAACCGAGAATTTCGTTTACGACGACGGAAAGATATTCGTCGAAATCGACAAGAATACCGGTTTGATGAAAAACTACTCGCTTTTGGGAAAACAATACGTCAAAGACGGTTTCTCGCTCGAAATGTTGGAGGACAACCCCGACCCGTGGGCAATGGGGGGATTCCAACAAAAGAAATTGGGAGACAACGGCTCGCCGTTTAATCTTTCGAAAAAACCGAGCGGAATTTTCGAGGGAATGAAGAGCGTTCAAGTTATCGAAGACGGAGATATTTGTCTTGCGATAGAGGCGTTTTTCGAAAAGGACGATTCAAAAGCGAGAGTAGAATACAGAATATACAAAAATTCGCCCGACGTCGACGTAAACGTCGATCTCTATTTCAACGAGGCGAACAAGATAGTTAAACTCGGCTTGCCCGTTTTGGGCGGAGAGGGAGTTATCGGTCAAACGGCGTTCGGAACCGAAGATCTTTACGCCGACGGAAGAGAAAACGTCTCGCAGAGATTTACGGGAGTCAAGACGGGAGACAAGGTCGTCGCTCTTATCGACAAGAGCCGTTACGGCGGTTGCTACGAGAACGGAACCTTGAAAATGTCTTTGGTTCGCGGCGTAACTTATTGCGCGCACCCGATTTTGGACAGGCCTATAATTCCGAGCGACAGATATACGAGAAAAGCCGATCAAGGCGCGAAGTATTATTCGTTCAGGCTTACCGTTTGCAATCAAAGCCAATTGGAGAAAAAGGCGATCGAATTTAACCGCAAACCTTACGCGGTCAACGTCTTCCCGACGGGAGTTTATCGCGAAGAAAAGAATTTCTCGTTTACCTTGTCGAACGAAGAAATCGGTCTCGTAACCTTGAAAAAAGCCGAAGAGAAAGACGGATATATAATAAGATTGTTAAACAATTCGCCGTCCGACTCGTCGACCGACGTCGAATTCTGCGGAGCGAAAACCAAGGTCGAGTTCGGAAAATATGAAGTCAAAACGCTTTTGTTCGACGGCTCGAATCTTAAAGAGGAAAAGGAGTTGATCGTATGATCTTTAAAAACTTGGATTTTTATACGGGCGACGAGCTTAAAATTAACGGACTCGTCGACGATTACGTCAAATTCGTCGCGAACAATCAGTTAAAGAACAAAGCGAGATGGTCGCAACTTATCGATCCGTTCAGAACCAAAGAGGATTCCGACGACAATTTCTGGCGCGGAGAGTTTTACGGAAAGGAGATGCGCGGCGCGGCTCTCGTATATCAATATACGAAAGACGAAGAACTTTACGGCGTTTTGGTCGGAGCGGTCAACGAACTTTTGGATACCGCCGACGAAAAGGGCAGAATCGCCACTTATACCGAGCAAGCTGAATTCAACGGTTGGGATATGTGGAGCAGAAAGTACGTTTTAACCGGAACTTTGCATTTCTACCGCGTCTGTAAAGACGAAGCGTTAAAAAAGAGAATTATCTCGTCGCTTTCCCGTCATCTCGATTATATAATTTCGAAAATTGGCGACGGAGAGGGGCAAAAGAATATAACCGAGACGTCGTCTTGGTGGGGTTGCGTCAATTCGTGCACGATTTTGGAGCCGACTCTCGACCTCTATAAAATAACGGGCGAGAAGCGTTACTTGAAATTCGCCGAGTATATCGTCTCGACGGGCGGAAGCAGCGATTGCAACTTTATCGACCTCGCTCTCGAAAACAAACTTTATCCCTATCAATACCCCGTCGTAAAAGCGTACGAGACGATGTCGTTCTTCGAAGGACTTCTCGCTTATTACGAAATAACGGGCGAAGAGAAGTACTTGACGGCGGTCAAAAACTTCGTCGAAGGAGTCGCGAAGACGGATATCACGGCAATCGGTTGCGCCGGTTGCACTCACGAACTTTTCGACAATTCCGCCGCGAGACAAACCGAGTTTTCCGAGCAGATAATGCAAGAGACTTGCGTTACCGTAACTTGGGCGCGTCTTTCGACGAGATTGTTCGTCGATTTGAACGACGCCAAATATATCGACAGAGTTGAAAAATCGGCGTTTAACGCCTTATACGGCAGCATAAACGTAAATTGCAGTCCGATTTTGAATTTGTTTAGCAAGAAATACGTCAAGGGAATGACCTTCGACAGTTACAGTCCGCTCTATATGAATTCGCGCGGACGCGGAACGGGAGGATATCAAGAGTTCAGAAACGGCGGTTCTTGCGGATGTTGCGACGCGATCGGCGCGTGCGGAACGGCTCTCGTTCCTCTCGTATCGGCGATGAAAATCGACGGCGGCGTCGTTATCAACTTGCTCTTCGACGGAGAAGTTTCCGTTAAAGATAAACGCGGATCTTCCGCGACGCTCCTTCTCGAAAGCGGATATCCGACCGAGAACGGCGGAAAAATAACCGTAAAATGTTCGGATAGCGTCGACCTCGATATTTACTTGCGTCGTCCGTCCGAAGTCGAGAACTTCAAACTCGACGTCGATTCGGTTTCGGCAGACGGTTATCAACTCGTTTCCAAGCGCTTTAACGACGGAGACGAAATAACCGTCGAATTCGACGTTTCTTTGAGAGTCGAGAGGCTCAACGGCAAGGTCGCCTTCTTCTACGGATTGTTGACGCTCGCCGCGGACGAGGCGGATTTGACGAGAGATATCGAAAAACCGATATCCGTCGGCGATAATCCCCTCTATAGGTTGATTAAACCCCAAAAAGGCGGGTTTATCGAAGTCGAGGTTCAACTCGACGACGGGGATACGCTCTTGCTTAAAGACTATCAATCGGTCGGAAAGAATTACGGAGCGAAGAAGAACAGAATCACGACGTGGTTCAATTCGTAAGTTTGCGAATCCGAAGAAAAAATCGGATAAGCGAAACCGAGCGCCCTCGCGCTTATAATACGAGGAAAAGAGAAAATCGCGAAGGAGCGCTCCTTCGTTCGTCTTGGAACAAGACGAACGAAATGCTCTTAACGGTTGAAAATATGAAAAAGGTCGTTTTGAGACAATCGTCATAGGTTTTAAACAAAAACCCAATCGATACGTCGTCGATGGGTGAACTTGAAATCGAGAGACGAAAAAAAGTCGGAAAACGCCGAAAATTTAAGAAAAAGGAGAAAATTGAAATGAAGAAATTTTTACTTGGCGTCATATCGCTTATGCTTGCCTTCGTTTGTACGGTCGGTTGCTCCGGCGGAACGCCGAGCGGCGGAAATAGCGACGGCGGAAACAACGAAAGCGTCGGAGGATCCGAATCGGTAAAGGTAGATCTTCCTTCCAACGTTAAGAATCCTTTCGTCTTGAAGATTTACAACTTCAACGGCGGATACGGTTCCGAATGGCTCAGAGCCCTCGAGGCGGGTTACGAAGCCGAGAAAGCCGGAAAGGAATTTACCGTCAACGGCAAGACGTACGACGGTATCGACGTTCAAATAACCGGAGACAAAACCGTTCTTTCGACCATGGCTTCGACCGAGAAGTTCTCGTCCAAGCACATTTATTTCCACGAAGACGTTAGATATATGGAATATCTTACGACCAAAGATATGTTCGAAGATATGACCGAGGTTTTGACGACCGCCAACCCCTACGAAGACGGAAAGACCATCGAAGACAAACTTTCCGCCGAGCAAAAGGCGTTCTATAACGTCGACGGCAAATATTACGCTCTTCCTCACTACGCGGGATACGTCGGATTGAACTATAATATCAAGCGTTTTAACGACAAGGGATATTGGATAAAAGACGGATATTCGTACGACGGAACGACGACGACTCTCGCTCAATGCTTCACGCGAAACGCCGATCAAAAATCCGCCGGACCCGACGGAAAGAAAGGCACGGAAGACGACGGACTTCCCAGAACTTACGCCGAGTTCTATATGCTTTGCGACTACATTAAGCAACGCGGCGATATTCCTATGACTTGGGACTATTTAAACAGAGGTATCTATCTCAACTGGTTTACTCAATCGGTCGTTGCGAGCTACGAGGGACTCGAGCAAATGTCTCTTAACTATACTTTCGACGGAACGGCTACCAACCTCGTCAGCATCGACGCCAACGGAACGGTTACCAAACTCGACGATATGGCTATCACTCCCGACAACGGATACGAACTCGCTAAACAAGCCGGAAAATATTACGCTCTTTCTTTCCTTGAAAAAATTATCGATAACAAAGACTGGTATTTGAGCAAATCGGGAATCAACAACACCACGGCTCAAAGTTATTTCATTCAAGGAACTGAAACCGGCAAGAAAGTCGCCATGCTTTTGGACGGTATTTGGTGGGAAAACGAAGCCGACGCGACCTTTACTCAATACGCTCAAGCGGGCGGAGCTTCGAGAAAGGACAGCAACTTCGGATTGATGCCCATTCCCGCCGCGACCGAAGAACAAGCTCTCGCAAGAGAATCTTCGGCTACCCCGTTCACCCTTCTCGACACTCACAACTCGGCTTGCTGGATCGGTAAGGGAATCGACGCCGAAGAAAAGAAGATCGCCGTCGATTTCATTCAATACGCATACACCGACAAGGCTCTCGTAGAGTTCGCGACTTTGACCGACACCGTTAAGTCTCTTAACTATACGGTCAGCGCCGAAGACAAAGCGAAAATGTCGACCTATGGTCGTTCAATCGTTTCGATGCAAGAGAAATCGGAAGTCGTTCACTCTTTCTCCAAGAGCGAATTCTGGCGTAAGAACGAAGCCGAACTTATGGATTACAACAAGGTATTCTACGCTACCGTAGACGGCAATATGGCGGTTATTCCCATGGATTCTTTCGCAAGCGGAAAATCCGCGAAAGAGTATTTTGACGGAACTTATACCTATCGTCAAAACACCCTCTGGAAGTCTCTCAACAAATAATCGAACGCAATGTCGCCGCTCGGGCTTTAAGTCCGCGCGGCGGCGAAAAAACAAAGGCGAAGAAGAAATGAAGCGAAATTCGAAGATTAAACAAATTTTCGAAAAAGCGTATCAAAGCCTCTCCCTCGCTTTTTAGGAGGAAAAATGACAAAAACCTCGATGAAAACCGACAGCAAGATTAAAAAGCCGATAAATAAGGAATTGATATTCTATTCGCTTCTTATGATCTGGCCGATCGCGCAATTTATCGTATTTTATATCGGAGTCAACTTCAACACCATTCTCATGGCGTTTCAAAAGATCGACGTAAACGGCAAGATAGAGAAATGGGGACTCTTTAACTTTATTCATTCGAACGATAAGGATGCGTCGATGGCAGACGGCGTTCTCGTTTGGATGTTCAACGGAGGACTCAAATCGGAATTTTTCGTTATGTTGTGGAGTTCGATTAAGTTCTACGTTTATTCGTCGATAATATCCATTCCCTTGGGACTTTTCTTTGCAAACTACATATATAAGAAATTCCCGTGCTGGGGAACGTTCAGAGTCATGCTTTTCTTGCCTTCCATTTTGTCGGGCGTAGTTATGGGTATGATTTACAAACTTTTCTGCGATAACGCCATTCCCGCGATTGTTCAAGCCATTACGAAATCGGAAGAAGTCTTGTCTATTTTGCAAACGAAAAACACGCAATTCGGTGCGCTTTTGTTCTTCAACTTGTGGATAAGTTTCGGAACGACCGTTCTTATGTACTCAAACAAGATGTCGGCGATGGACGCCGAGATAAGCGAGGCGGCTCAAATAGACGGAGCGACGGGTTTGAAAGAATTTTGGCACGTCACCCTTCCGTACGTTTACCCGACCCTTTCGGTATTCTTGATTACCGGATTTGCGGGAATCTTGTCCAACCAATGCAACTTGTATAACATTTACAGAGGAGGCGCGGATCCCGAGTTGAAAACAATCGGATATTGGTTGTTCGTCGAGGTTTCAAACAAGTACGGCAGCGGAAACAACGTATCCGGTCTTCCGTTCTATTCGGCGTTCAGCGTCGTTATAACGCTCGTTATCGTGCCCTTGACTTTCTTGGTTAGATGGGCGCTCGATAAATTCGGTCCGAGCGAGGACTAAGGAGGAGAATATGCAATTAATGCGCGTTAAAGAAAAAAAGAATAAACTCTCTCCGACGTCTATAATAATGCTCGTTCTTTTGGTCGTTTATTGTTTGACGATTTTCTATTCGTTATATTGGACGTTGATTACCTCGTTCAAAGTCGGAGAAACGACTTTCAGATTCGATATGTTCGGATTTCCGAATTACGCGAAGTATAAGTTGGGTTTTGGATTAAAAGACGAATTCGGAGATCCGGTTTACGAGAATCTCGTGGCGACGCAAATTATAAACGCCGAAAAAGAGGGCGCCGTTTGGTTATATACGTACAGACACGTTTTGGAAAGTTTCACGATATCCGTCGGAACTTCCGAAGTCAACGTTCTTCAAATGTATTGCAATTCGTTATTGTATTCGATAGGATGCGCGATAACAAACACGCTCGTCCCCTGCGTCACGGCGTATCTCTGCGCGAGATATAACTTCAAGTTGTCTAAAATCGTCAGAAGCATAGTCATTATCGTAATGGTTATTCCGATCGTCGGTTCGATGCCGTCCGAAATCAGATTGGTAAAGGCTCTCGGAATCATCGATACCGTTTACGGTTTGTGGATAATGAAGGCAAACTTCTTAGGACTTTACTTCCTCGTATTTTACGATTACTTCAAAGCCATGCCGGCGGCGTTCAGCGAGGCGGCGAAGATAGACGGCGCGAGCAACTGGCAGATAATGATGAAAATCGCGATGCCGCTCGCAAAGAACACTATCTTTACCATTCTCTTGATTCTCTTCGTTCAATTCTGGAACGATTATCAAGCGCCGATGGTCTATATGGGCAGTTATCCGACCATTTCGCTCGGATTGAACGAACTTATGGCTAGAAACTACGAAGCTATGGGCGCGTACAACCCGTCCGAAGTTCCGTCCAAGATGGCGGCGGTCGTTTACACGGCTCTTCCCGTCACAATTCTTTTCCTCGTCTTCCAAAAGAGACTTATGGGAAACCTTACGATGGGCGGAGTTAAAGGCTAAAATCGTCCTTCGCTCGTTTTCGCTAAAAAAAGTTAAAACGGGAGAGAGAAAGGAAGTATTTTTACGCAAAATAAACGCGAGGGGCAACCCGAGCGCGAAAATATCAAGGAGGCAACTCAATGAAGAAAATCTTGCTCGCGGCGTTGACTGCGATAACGGCGGTAGCCGTATCGTTTTCGATAGGCGTCGCCGCAAAATCGGCTCAAGCGACGTGGGACGACGTAACCGTCTCCAAGGCGCTCTCCGTCGGCGACGAAATGGAATTGCCGTCGAGAAACGTCTCGGTGAACGGAGATTCCGCCGCCGCTTCGGTCAAACTTTACTACCCCGACGGAACGGCTATCAACAAGACGTCCGACTCGGCTGTTAAGTTGACGTTGGCCGGTTCTTACAGACTTGTTTACGAAGCAAAAGTAAACGGAACAAGATATACGGACGAAATCTCTTTTAAAGTCTCCGACAAACTTTGGAAAGTCGGAAACTCGAGAAGTTCCGCCGAATACGGTCATGATCCGCTTGCCGAAGAAGGCGTCGACGGACTTTTGGTCAAACTCGCCAGCCGCGATACGTTGACCTTCGGAAAGGTTATCGATCTTTCTACGCTCACGAAAAGCGATACGCTCGTTTCGGGATTCATAACCCCGTCCGTTCAAGGCAGTTACGATTTCGACGCAATCGTATTTACTTTTACCGACGTATATAATCCCGACAACTATATAACCGTTCGCGGAATGCGTTCGAAAGATACCTCTCTCGTTCACCAAGGAATGAGTTATTGGAACGCCGCGTCCGCCGGTCAATTGTTGTCCGGATACGAAAACGGCAACTATCACCACGGCGACGGCTACGGTCTTCCGTATCAACACAGTTGGATGGCTATGGTCTCCCATTGGGGATACGTCCCGACCGCTAATCCGGGACCGTCCAACTCCGGAACAATTGAGATTAGATTAGACAAAGCCGAAGGCAAAGTCTATATCGGAAATACGTTGCTCACCGACCTCGACGACGCCGACCTTCACGAAGGCGAGCCCATCTGGGAAGGATTTTCGAGCGATAAAGTTATCCTCACCGTATCGACCGAGACGGTCGTCGGCGAGACCGCGAACTTCTGCATAAAGAGCGTTTTGGGTTACGACTTGACGAGCGAAAACAAGTTCTTCGAGTACGACGCCCCGATCATAACCGTCGACGACGCCGACATAGTCGATTCGAACGGCAATTTCGCTCCGCTTGCTCTCGTAGGCGCGAGTTATCCCGTACCCTCGGCGACCGCGTTCGACGAGTATTCGGGAGACCTTAAAGTAACTTCAGAAGTTTATTATAACTATGCCGACGAGACGAACAGAACCCCCGTCCGCATTAAAAACGAAAGATTTAACGTAACCAACGTCGGCGCGTATACCGTAGTTTACACGGCGACCGACCATATGGGCAACGTCGCGAGAACGACGCGCGGAATCAGAGCGGTAGCCTCCCTTCCCGAAGCCCTTTCGATAAGCCTTTCCGACGGCTATAAGACGAGCGGAATTTGCGGCGAGCGCTTCGTTTTGGCGGACGCTGCGACCTTCGGCGGAAGCGGAGAGAGAACGGTTGAAATCACCGCGACTCTCGGCGACGATACGATCGTTATAACCGACGGAACGTTCATTCCCGAAAAAGCCGGCGATTGGACGATTAAGTACGTCGTAACCGACATAACCGCTACGACCGCCGAGGCGTCTTATACGATTACCGCGGTCGCGAGCGATCAACCCGTGTTCGTTTACGAACCCGCGTTGCCGCGTTTCCTTATTTCGGGTATGAATCACGCCGTTCCGAGCGTTTACGCTTACGATTATTCGGACGGAACGACCAAAAAAGTCCTCGCGACTCTTTCCGTAACCGATAAGAACGGAACCAAGGACTATCAAGCGGGCGCTAAGTTTGTTCCCGTCGTCGCCAAGGGCGGAGACGAGGTAACGCTTACCTTCAAAGCCGGAGAAACTAAACTCGTCAAGAAAATCCCGGCGGTTATCCCCGTTAAGGATTCGATGCTTGAAATCGAAAACCTTTTTGTCGGAAACAACTTTGCGGGAAGCAAGAACGACGACGGACTCGCCGTAACCGCCGCCGCGGACGGAGATTCGAGTTGGATATTCGCAAACCCCGTTGCCGCCGATTCTTCGAGCATTCTCGTTCACGGCGTTAACGGCAAGGATAAGTTCGATTACTTGGAAGTTTCGTTTATCGACTCGGTAGACGCGAACGTTTCGGTAACCGTCAAGATCAAAAACGTCAAAACCAGACAAGCGGTCGTAGAGATCGGCGACGTCAAGAGAGACATCGCTCAAGGTTTCGCCCTTGCGGACAACGTATTCGATATCGGATATAAGTCGGGCGAGTTCTACGTCGGCAAGACTTCGGTCGCCGTCAAGACCGACGACAACGGCGCGGCTTTCGACGGATTTAAGTCCGGAAAAGTCTATATAAGCGTCAAGATGACCAACGCCAAAGCGGGCGGCGGATATCTCTTGAAGAGTTTCGATAACAACGCCATAACCAATCTTTCGATAGACGGTATCACTCCGAGAATCGCGATTAACGGCGATTACGGCGGAATGTTCGATTTCGGCGACGTATACGTTTTGAATTCGGCGATCGCATCCGACACGGTCGATCCCGACATAACCTTTAACGTAACCGTCAAGAGTCCTTCGGGCAAGATTGTAAAAGACGTAAACGGAAAAGAACTCAACGAGGTCGATCCCTCGATCGAGTATTCTTTCAAACTTACCGAATCGGGACAATATAGAGT
>CAZVPW010000023.1:0-16247 GCA_964629115.1 uncultured Acidiphilium sp. | reverse complement strand
GGATTCGAACCTGCAACCGTCAGAATCGGAATCTGAAACTCTATCCAATTGCGCTACGGACGCTTAATCAATTTTAAAAATCTTCTTAAATTATATAGTTTTTCTCCTATTTTGGCAAGCGGTAATCGTACCTCTTTCAAAAATATTTGACTTTATCTCGTCTTTATATTACAATATACGCGACTTTTCGGAGGTGTTTATGGGCAAGAAAACGGTCGTCGTCGGAATGAGCGGCGGAGTCGACAGTTCGGTCGCGGCGCTCCTTTTAAAAGAGCAAGGTTACAACGTCGTCGGACTTTTTATGAAAAACTGGGAGGGCGACGACGTCGACGGACGTTGTTCGGCGGACGACGATTACGCGGACGTGAGGCGAGTTTCGGCGAAACTCGGAATTCCGTATTACGGCGTAAATTTCGCGAAAGAATATATGGATCGCGTCTTTTCGTATTTTATAGAGGAATATAAGAGCGGCAGAACCCCAAATCCCGACGTTTTGTGCAATCGCGAGATAAAATTCGGTCCCTTTAAAAAATACGCCAAAGAACTCGGAGCGGACTTTGTCGCGACCGGGCATTATTGCGGAATATCCCACGAAAACGGCGTTCATTGCTTGCTTAAAGCCAAGGACTCGAACAAGGATCAGACGTATTTTTTAAATCAACTCTCGCAAGAGCAGTTGGACGGCGTTTTGTTTCCGCTCGCTTCTTTGCCGAAGCCCGAGGTTAGGCGAATCGCCGAGGAAAACGGGCTTGCGACTGCGGAGAAAAAGGACAGCACCGGCATTTGTTTTATAGGCGAACGAAATTTTAGAAAGTTCTTATCCGAATATATTCCCTCGAAACCGGGCGAGATAAGGACTTACGACGGAAGGACGCTCGGCGAGCATATTGGGCTTATGTATTACACGATAGGTCAAAGGCGAGGACTTGACATAGGCGGTCAAGTCGGGGACGCCGGAAGATGGTTTGTCGTCGAGAAAGATTTGAAAAACAACGTTCTCTACGTCGCTCACGGAGCGGAGGACAGACTTTATTCCAAAGGGCTTTTTATGAAAGAGTGCAATTGGATTCCGTTCCCGCCCAAAGAAAAGGAATTTCGCTGTTTTGCCAAGTTCCGTTATCGTCAAGAGGAGCAAGGCGTTTCCGTTCAAATCAAAGACGACGGAATTTACGTTTGGTTTGACGAGAAACAACGCGCGATCACCGAGGGACAGTATTGCGTTTTTTACGACGAGACCAAGTGCCTCGGCGGCGGAGCCATAGAAAAGGCGATTTTCTAAAATTCAAAGTTAAAACGCTTAAATTTGGCGTCTAAATAAACAACCGCTCGGCCGAGCGCTTTCTCGGTCGAGCGGTTTTATATATCGAGTGGTATTATTCGAAAAGGGATACGGTCATTTTCACGACGACTTTTTTCATAACGTCGTAATCGAGGTAGTCGTGCGTGTCGTAAACGTACTCGTGCGCGAAAGACTGCGCGGCGTTCATCGCGAGGTGGACGCGTTCTTTGAGGTCGGGCTTATCGTAGCCGAGTTCGGAGAGTTTGCTTGAAATCGATTTGGTCAGATTGTCTTGCAATCGCATAAACACGGCGTTTACTTCTTCGTCGCTCGCCTCTAAGGTATGCAAGGCGTTGTGCAGACGAGAGTTGTCCTTGTGCGTCTTTATCACGGTGTCGATAAATTTTGACGTCAAGTCGTAAAAGTCGATCGGAGAGACGAGGTCTTCCAAGAGTTTTTCAAACGGACGGGTAACATCGTTTATATATATATCTAAAACGCGCAACAATATATCTCTTTTGTCGCTGAAATAATTATAGACAATCCCCGTCGAAACTCCGGCGGCTTTGGCTATTTCT
This sequence comes from uncultured Acidiphilium sp., assembly GCA_964629115.1. Lineage (GTDB taxonomy): Bacteria > Bacillota > Clostridia > Christensenellales > Borkfalkiaceae > UBA10281. The sequence goes on along the minus strand of CAZVPW010000023.1, from coordinate 14,390 downwards.
TGGGTGTTCGCGCTGTAATACCCTTCTTCGGCAAAGACTTTATATCCCGCTTCTATGATTTTTTGCTTTGTTTCGTTCGCCCTTTCTTGCTTGGGCTCGCGTACGTTTTTCTTCATGGTTTCATTGTATAACATAACGAAAAAAAAGGCAAGAAAAAAATTTAAAAATGTGAAATAAAGTTCATATTTTTGCTTGACAAGGCATATTCGTAATGATATAATTAACGCGAAATTGAAATTTTATTCACATTTTCGTCGCAAGCCATAGAGCGGCGGAAAAAGGAGACGGTATGCCGATAGTTTTAGCCCCGACAAATCAAGTTTTGAGAGTCGTGCGAATAGCAGCGGACGACAAGGTAAAAAAACATCTTGAGAGTTTGGGAATAACGGTTAACGGAGAGTTGACCGCGTTAAGTTCGAGCGGCGGCTGCGTCGTCGTCAAAATAAAAGAAGGACGCATCGCCTTAGACAGCAACCTCTCGACTAAAATTTTCGTGGCGTAAAAGCCGCGCCCGAACGTTTTAACCTCGCGATCGGGCAATATGCGAACGAATAAATCCGCTTAAAGCGGTTTTTTAAAGGGCGGTGGTTAGCCGAAGCAAACTCGAAAAACCTCGCCCTCGTTCGGTCGATTCCGTAACGCGCCGAAGGGGTTTTTGAAGTCGACGGCGCGAAGAGTCGCTTTTAATTTTGGTAAAACGCGCCTATAAGGCGTTTTTATACAAGCAATTTTGCAAGGAGATAAATTATGGAGAAAACTTTGAATTTATTCGAAGTCGGCGAAAGCGGAGTAGTTAAGTCCGTCGTCGGCGAAGGTAAAATCAAGAGACGTCTGTTCGATATGGGTATTACGCCGGGCGCGGACGTTTACATGCGCAAGAAAGCCCCGTTGGGCGATCCGATCGAGATCACCGTTAGGGGATACGAACTTACCCTTCGAAAGACCGAAGCGGAATGCGTGAATACGGAGGTTAAAAGATAATGAAAAGATTTGCCCTCGCGGGAAATCCGAACTGCGGAAAGACGACGCTCTTTAACAGTTTAACGGGATCTACCGCGCACGTCGGAAACTGGCCCGGCGTAACCGTCGACAAACGCGACGGCGTATATAAAAAACTTGCGGAAAATATCGCGATAATCGACTTACCGGGTATTTATTCGCTCTCGCCTTACACTCCCGAAGAGGTCATCGCGAGAAACTACGTTCTCGACGAAAAGCCCGACTGCGTCATCAATATCGTCGACGCGACCAACTTAGAGAGAAACTTGTATTTAACGACGCAAATTCTCGAAATCGACGTTCCCGTCGTAGTCGCGCTCAACATGATAGACGCCGTTGAGAAAGCGGGAGACAAAATCGACGAAAAAGAACTCGAGTCTCGTCTCGGAGTTCCCGTCGTCAAGATATCCGCTTTGAAAGAGCGCGGACTTAAAGAACTTATGGAAAAGGCCTATAACGAGAGTAAAAAGACTCGCAAGGGCGACTCCGTTCTTTTGAAGAATTCCCCTCTCGCACACGTTATCGGCGACGTAAAAATCGCTTTGGAAGGACAAAAGGTCTCCAACCCCTTGTTCCACGCCGTTAAACTCGTCGAAAACGACGAAATCGAAGTTAAAATGCACGGCGAAACCGTCGGAATGGTCTCGGCGTTCAAGAAGACTTTCAAGGACGACGTTTTCGGCGACGACTTCGAGGCTCTCGTGGCGGACGCCAGATATAAATACATATCCAAGAACTTCGCGCCGGTCGTAACTCGCAAAAACAAAGGCAAGTTTAAAATGACCAAGTCGGATAAGATCGACGCCGTTCTCACTCATAAGGTCTGGGGTATTCCGATATTCCTTGCCGTTCTTTTCCTTATTTTCCACTTGACTTTTTCGGAAAATCTCTTCTTCCTTAACGGATTTAGCGAAAGTCAAAACTGGATGAGCGGTTTGGCGGAAAACGAGGCGTTCCTCGAAAAAGACGAGGACGGCAATATCGTCTACGAAACGGACGAAGACGGCAATCTCGTTTTGGATTACGAAATCGGCGAAAACGGCGAGTACGTTTACGACGAAGAGGGCAATCCCGTTGGAGAACCCATTCCCGTTTTGACTTACGGAGCGAGATGGCTCGCGACCGTTTACGACGGAACTTTTTATTCTCCGGGCGTTATAATCAACAATATATGGAACGATATGCTCGTCGGAGAGGCGGCGGATTGGCTTAAAGGCTGCGTCGAAGGCAGCGGAATGGCATCTTGGGCAGTCGGACTTATAAACGATGGTATCATAGAGGGTATAACCGCGGTGCTTTCGTTCCTTCCGCCCATTCTCGTTTTATTCCTCTTCTTCTCGATATTGGAAGATTCGGGTTATATGGCGAGAATCGCGTTCATACTCGACAGAATGTTCAGAAAATTCGGTCTTTCGGGAAGAGCCTTCTTGCCGATGATAATGGGATTCGGTTGTTCGGTTCCCGCTATGATCAACACGAGAACCCTTGCCGACGACAAAGAGAGAACGGCAACGATAAGAGTTATTCCTTTCTTCTCGTGCGGAGCGAAATTGCCCATCTTGACCGCCGTCGCCGGAGCGATTGTTTCCGAGTTTACGGGCGGAAGCGCCGATCTTATCACTTATTCGATGTATTTGCTCGGCATAATCGTCGCCATTTGTTCGGTTCTCTTGATGAGAAGCACTTCCTTAAAGGGAGATACGCCGCCGTTTATTATGGAACTTCCGGCATATCACGCGCCTCAGTTCAAAAACTTGATGGCTCACCTTTGGGATAAGACCAAACACTTCGTTAAAAAGGCGTTCACGATAATCTTCGCGTCGACCATCGTAATTTGGGTACTCACTCACTTCTCCTTCGATTGGAGATTGCTCGGCGACGAAAACGTAAACGAGAGTATTCTCGCCGGAATAAGCAAATTGGTTCAACCTTTGTTTACGCCGCTCGGATTCGGTTCTAACGGGGAAGCGATGCGTTCGTTCGGTTGGGTATTCGTACTTGCCGCCGTCACCGGACTTATCGCAAAAGAAAACGTCATCGCGACGTTCGCGACCCTCGCGACTTGCCTTATGGCAACCGCGGGAGACCTTATCTCTCCCAGTTTGAATGTCGGAGCCGAAAGCGGAGTTGGAGCGGTCGTCGCGATGATTCAAGCGACCGGCATAACCGTTCCCGCGCTTCTCGCGTTCATCGCGTTCAATATGACCACTATTCCTTGTTTCGCCGCCGTCGGAACGGCAAAAGCCGAACTTGGCGACAAGAAACGCTATAAATGGACTCTCCTTTTCTGGATAGCGACCTCTTATATCGTCGGAGCTATGATTTACACGATCGGTTCTTGGTGGTGGACTTCCTTCATTTGGGCGGTCGTCGCGGCGGTAGTCGTGTTCGGTATCGTAGGTTACAATAAGGCCAGATCGGTCAAAGCCGCTTAAAGAGAGGCGAGTATGGGACCGTTGGAAATAGCGCTTATCGCGGCGTGCGTAGCCGTAGTCGGCGGGGTCGTAACCTCGACGATAATAAAGAAAAAGAAGGGCAAAGGCTCTTGCGGAGGGGATTGCGGCTGTTGTAGTTGCGGCTGCTCCTCTCAAGTGAAAAAGAGCGACTCTTCTAAATAAGCATACTAGGCATAATCCTTAAAAGTAATATAAAAAAACGTCGCGGCGGGAGCCTCGGCGTTTTTTAATCGGAGAAAAGCAGATTTGTCTTCGAGGCGCAAAAGGGGAGAATTTAAAAACAAGAATAAAAAATAACGGGCTATAGGTTGATAATTTGCGTAAAATGCGCTATCATTGACAAGAGGCAAGGATAGATGATTATTTTTTTCGATACGGAAACGACGGGACTTATCCCGGGCAACGTAATACAACTTGCGTACGTTATGGCGCGCGACGAGAAAGTCGAGAGCAAGTGTTTTTTCTTCGCCGTCGACAATATAGAGCCGTCCGCCGTAGCCGTGCACGGATTTACGCCCGAGATTCTCGCTCGCCTTTCGAACGGCAGGGTTTTCTCGGACTACGCCGACGAGATATACGAAGATTTTTCAACGGCGGATTTAATCGTCGCCCACAACGTCAAGTTCGACGTCAACTTTATGATCGCCGAGTTTATCTATATGTCTCGGACGTTTAGATATAAAGAATCGTTCGATACGATGAAGTTTTTCACGCCGATTATGAAAATGCCGCGGGCGAACGGCAAGGGCTATAAATACCCTAAACTGACCGAACTCGCCGATTTTCTCGGGGTTACTTCGGATATGGTCGCCAAAAAAACGGGCGAACTTTTCGGTACGGACGCGGTAAAAGGGCACGACGCGAGATACGATACGGCGCTTTTGTATCTGTGCTTTTTAAACGGCGCGGAGAAATATCCCTCGCTCGGACAAATTCGAGACGACGGCCTAAAAAAAGAAGTCTAAAGCCGCCCGAAAGTCTTGTTTTAGGTTCAATTAGCGGCTAAACGCTTGCAAAAAATTCGATTTAGGTATATACTTTTGTATATATCGCAGTCGCGGAGGAAAATAATATGCTCGATATTAAACTTATAACCGAAAACCCCGAGCTCGTCAAGGCGAGACTCGCAAAAAAGGGTTGCGTTACGGATTTCACGGAAATTCTTCGTCTCGACGCCGAGAGGAAGAAACTTATGGGCGAAATCGAGGCTTTGAAAGCCGAGAGAAACAAGGTTTCGTCGCAAATTCCGCAATATAAAAAAGAGGGTAAACCCGTCGACGAAATATTCGCCAGAATGAGAGAAATCGGCGATACTATTTCGAACGGCGACGCGAAAATAAACGCTTATCAACAAGAAATTAACGATTTCATCGCTCAACTTCCCAATATGCCCGACGACGATCTTCTCGCGGGCGAAAAGGAAAACAACCAAGTCGTAAGGGTTTTCGGCGAAAAACCGAACTTTGACTTTACGCCCAAGAATCACGTCGACCTTTGCTCTTCGCTCGGAATTATCGATTACGAGAGAGGCGTCAAACTTTCGGGCAACGGATATTGGTTGTATCGCGGAGACGGAGCGCGTCTCGAATGGGCGCTTCTCAACTATTTTATATCCACTCATTTAAAAGACGGATACGAAATGATTCTTCCCCCTCATATGCTCGGATATAACTGCGGATACGGCGCCGGACAATTCCCCAAATTCGCCGACGAAGTTTATTGGGTAGACAGCGAGGATGGAGATAAAAAGAAAGCAAAGTTTATGCTTCCCACCGCCGAAACGGCTCTCGTAAATATGTATGCCGGAGAGATAGTCGACGAGGACAAGTTGCCGATGAAGTTCTTCGCGTATACGCCTTGCTATCGTAAAGAAGCGGGGGCATATCGCGCGGAAGAAAGAGGAATGATCAGAGGACACCAATTCAACAAGGTCGAAATGGTTCAATACGCTCATCCCGACAAATCCAAAGAGGCTTTCGACGAGCTTGTAGGCAAGGCGTGCGCTCTTATGGAAGGACTCGGACTTCATTTCAGACTTTCCAAACTCGCCGCCGGAGATTGTTCGGCTTCCATGGCGAGAACTTACGATATCGAAGTTTGGATTCCCTCGATGGGTATTTATAAAGAGGTTTCGTCCGTTTCCAACGCGAACGATTATCAAGCGAGAAGAAACAACACGAAATTCAGAGACAAAGAGACCGGCAAGGCGAGATTCGTTCACACCCTCAACGGTTCGGGTCTCGCGACTTCGAGAGTTTTCCCCGCTCTCGTAGAGCAATATCAGAACGCCGACGGCTCTATAAGAATTCCCGACGTTTTGGTTCCGTTTATGGGAAAGGACGTAATCAAAAAATAATGCGTTTTTGGCGAATAGACGCCGATAAACGACTTATAGGCAAACAAACGACGCCGTCGCGAATTTCGCGACGGCGTTTTGACGTAGAAAAATTTCCCTTAAACAGGCGAGTTTTATATAAGCAATTTAAGTCGGATTTCTCGATCGGGAGAGGTTACGGAGTAAACGTGATCGTCAAACGAGAAACTTTGAGTCGTAGCGCCGTCGTATCTCTCGTTTCCTATTGGCGACAAGCCTTTGAAAGAGGTGGTTTTTAAACTAGACGCGAGGGATAATCCTGCGTATTTTATCGCGCTTTCTTTTTTCGTCCATAAAATAAAGAACTTTTTCTTGTCGACGAACGAGTCTCCTCCGACGGGGGAAACGGCGGAAATTTGTTTTATCTCGTCGTCGAAGAAGTATTTCTCGGCGATTTTTTGGCAGTCGACTTTCTTTTCCGCAAAGTTTTCGACGTCGATTCCAACCTCTCGGTCGGAGACGGCAATCATTATCAAACCTTTGGTATGCGAGACGTTGAAATAAACCTTTCCGTCTTTCAAACGGGGTTTTCCGTTTTCGTTATAGACGAAAGAGTTTTCGTCGGCGGAGACGCCGTGGAATTTTTTCAAGACGTAAAAGAGCATTTCTTTGGCTTGGGATTTGTTTTTATACGCATAGTAAACGTCAATCATCTGCGGTGTTTTTTCTTCCTGGTCGACAGTTTGAACGAAAGGTAAGATATCGCCGCGGCAAGTTCTGCGAAAACCACGACGTAAAGCGCGACGAATAAAGGATGCGGAAACGCCGCTTTAAAAGGCGAGAGATACGCTACGTTGTCCATGCGCGCGCTTATGAAGAACATATTGACGTCTTGTCCGAACGCCGCGGGAATTCCGAAATTGAGAATCTCGGCGATTATTATCGATGAGAAGAATATGCAGACAGCGCCCGTATAGAGCGATAAATTAAGTTTTTTAGAGTAAGAACGCAAGCCCGCGACGGCGGTTGTGACCATAAGCATATGGTGGAGCATCGATTGGGCGCTAATGGCTATGCTTGTCGAGAAGACGCTGTTTGGGGTGAGCAAGACGAGCGTTCCCGCGAACAGACAGTAGGTCGAGTTAAACGCGGTTAAATAGTCGTACGCCTTGCCCTTTTTTATTATCGCCGCGGCTAAATAGGTATAGAGCGGAAGCGAGCAAAATTGAAAGGGGAAGAAATACCAATCGTACGACGGAACGTCTTTCGCGAACGTCGTTACGAACTGTTTATACGCCTCTCCGAACCACATAACTGCGGACGAAACGACGTACGAGACGTAAAGGGTTTTCTTGTCGTCCTTTATAGAAAGAAAGACGACGAGGGCGACGCAAAGAACGGTCGCGGTAAGCCATAATATATGGAACAGATCGAACGGTCTGCGCGAAGTTTCGACGTCGAAACGCAAGAATTTCGCTATCTTGATTACGGTATCCATAAAATATCCTTTGTTTACGCCTTCGGGCGTTTTATTCGGCGTTGGTCGCTCAAGAAAGAGCCGATCGAAAATAGCGACGGAGATAAGTCGCCGCGCGGCTGTAGACCGACGTCGATAGAGAAATTATACTCTCAACCGAAAGAAAAGTCAATAAATCGAGAGAGATAAGCCGTCGTTTGTTAAGTATATCGCCGATTTTCCTAAAGACGAGACCAAGTTGTCGCCGATTGTTGCGTTGGGGCGTTTAAAAAAACCGAAAAAGCTCCGCTTGCGGCGAAAATCAAGGTCGAACGCTAAATAATAGTAAATTCGGGGGTAAAAAAATATGATAAACGCTTGCGCGGAGGGCGTAGTTATGTTATGATAGACAAGCGAAGACCGAATAAGAGTTTTCGCGAGGTGAAATATATGGATAATTACGTAACGAGATTTGAAAAGATGGGATTCGGAATGTTCGTTCATTTCGGACTTTACAGCGTGTTCGGACAAGGCGAGTGGATATTGAACGAAAAAGACGTCATAACTCGCGAGAAATACGAAGCGACTCTTCCTCCCAAATTCAAAATAGCCAAAAATTGGGCGAAAGAACTCGTGTCGACGGCGAAAAAGGGCGGTTGCAAATATATAACCCTCACGACTCGTCACCACGACGGATTCTCCTTGTACGATTGCAAGGGCTTGAGCGATTTCGACGCTCCTCACTCGGCGTGCGGACGCGACCTTATTCGCGAATTCGTCGACGAATGTCACGCGCAAGATATCGTTCCTTTCTTCTATCATACCTTGCTCGATTGGCATAACCCCGATTATGAAAACGATTTCCCGAAATATATCGACTATCTCGCCGCGAGTTTGGAAATTCTCTGTACTTCTTACGGCAAGATCGGCGGATTCTGGTTTGACGGAATGTGGGCGAAACCCAACGACGATTGGCAAGAAGACAGATTGTACGGCATCATAAGAAAATACCAACCCGAGGCTATGATTATCAACAATACCGGTCTCTCCGAGCTCGGCAAGGTCGGACACCCCGAACTCGACAGCGTTACTTTCGAGAGAGGCAAGCCGTGTTTCGTCGACAACTCCGACAGACATAGAGCGGGCGAAATGTGCCAAGTTTTCAACGACCACTGGGGATATGCCAAAGACGATTTGAACTATAAATCCATGGCTCAAATTCTCGGGGATTTGGTCGAGTGTCGTCACTTTAACTGCAACTTCCTTTTGAACACGGGGCTTATGGGCAACGGCAAAATCAGACCGTTCGATAAGTGCTATTACGAAGAAATCGGCAAATGGATACGAAAGAATAAAAACTTTATCTACGACGTCAGAGACGCCGAGATCGAAGCCGAAAACGCTTACGTTATGAAGAGCGGCGACGGAAAGTACTACGCCGTATTGAAAGACGTTCCGATGTCCGCCGATCCCAACGTTCAACAGAGCGGAGCGTTGAAAACCGTCACGATAAAAACCGACAGAAAGGTTAAGAGCGTCAGATGGCTTGACAACGGCAAACGCGCCAAGGTCAAGAACAATTCCTTCTTTGGCGACGCCTTCCGTTACGGAAGAAGCTGGGTCGTCAGGGTCGCCGAAATAACCTTCGAATAAAAGACAAAAAACAAACGCGTCGATTTGATTGAAAATCGACGCGTTTTTTATGCGATTTTGTTGTTAAACGACTTATAGGTCGATTAAAAGAGTTGTTTAAGTCTGTCTTTTTTAGAGAGGTCGGAAAGTTTCGAACCGTCTTTGGTCGTCGAATCGTTCAAACTGTAAGTAGATTTTTTCGCAATCTTTTTAAGAGAATAAACGATCGAGTAATGTTTAACTCCGGCGGCGTAAAGGGAGACGAGCGCTTCGTAAGAATCGGCGACGGTGGTGAAAAGAGTCTTCGTCGTTTCTCCTTTTTTGCCGATATCCTTGACCGCGAAGTCGAGGTTTCCGACGACGTTTCTCGGGGGTTCTTTGTCGAGAAGAGAGTCTACGAATTTTTCGTTTTCTTCCTTGTTTCCGACGGGGGCGAGAGTTATCGTGAGTCTCATTTCCAAGACGTCGGAAAATTTCTTGACGACGTCGTTAATGCGGATTTCTTTTGACGTGAACTCGATTACGGGTTTTCCGTCGACGGGATATTGCTTAAAAGAAGCGGGAATAGAAGAAACCGAAATGACCGTGAGTATAATCAAAATCGCGCCCATAATATATCCGATCGACGCCGTTTCGGGGGTGGAGATTCCTTGAAGGAAAATCGAAACGCCCATTCCGCCCATAAAAAATATCAAAATCGCGCCGTAAATAAGCGCTTTTCTGCGTTCTTTTTTGTTGTTGGCTACGTCGGGGTAAATTTTGACGCTCTTCTTTTCCTCGTTCGCGCCGTCGAGAGAAATAATCTTTTCTTTTTTCATTTTTAACCTAACTCCGTTTGCGCGGCGATTAAATTCGTTTTTTACGCAAACCTTTTGTTTTTGTATATTATAAACGATTTGGCGGCTGATTGTCAAAGAAAAAACGCGATTTGGCGAGAATAACGGTTTTGCGACGGGAATATGAATTAAGTATGAAAATAAGACGGACAAAATTCGTTAAATTCTCCGCTTTTGCCGGTCTCGTCGCTTTGGCGGCGCTCGGAATCGCCTTAAGAATCGGGAGCGCGGTCGTATCGTCGCCGGATATGGAGTTCGTCGTCGTTATAGACGCCGGACACGGCGGAGTCGACGGCGGCGTGTCCGGCGTCGCGAGCGGAGTTAAGGAAAGCGACTTAAATTTGGATATCGCTCGAAAATTAAAAGCGCGGCTCGACGAATCGGGGGTAAAGACGGTTATGACGCGAACTACCCCAAACGGACTTTACGGGGCTTATACCAAGGGTTTCAAAAAGCGCGATATGTTAAAGAGAAAACGAATAATATTGGACGCGGACGCCGACGTTTTCGTGTCGATACACCAAAATTATTATTCGTCTTCTTCTCGGCGAGGGGCTCAGGTTTTCTTTAAGTCTGGGAGCGAGGGAAGCGAGGAATTGGCTCGATTGGTTCAGTCGTCTTTAAGTTTAGCGAGCGGCGGTCGGAAATATTCTCCGCTCGTCGGGGATTATTACGTCTTAAATCAGGCGAACTGCGCGGCGATATTGTGCGAATGCGGTTTTTTGTCAAACAGGGAAGACGAGGCGGCGTTGTTAAGCGAGGAATATCGCGAAAAACTCGCCGCGGCGATATGCGATGGGATCAACTCGTTCAGATTTTCCGCGTCCGCGGTCGGGTAGTCTTTTTCGACGGGTTTTTGACGCCGACGTTTGCCGTTTTTTCTTGACGCTTCAAGCGGAGCGGGGCAATAAGGTAAGTCGACCGTAAATCAATGTTAAAACGACCGTGGTTTTCACGGTCGTTTTATTTGCGCTCGGCGTTTCTTTTCGGGGTAAATATCTCGCCTTTTCTTGACTTTACGGCGGCGGCGCGCTATAATTTTTCTCGATTAGTCTATTAGACGTTTTCGGAGAATTTTATGCTCGAATTGAAGAATATATCCTACGTCGTCGACGGCGACGAGGGAAAAAAAGAAATTATAAAAGACGTCAGTTTAAAGTTGAGCGAGAGGTTTATTGCGTTTACCGGTCCTAACGGCGGAGGAAAATCAACTCTCGCGAAATTGATTATGGGAATTTTGAGCCCGACGAGCGGCAGAATTTATCTCGACGGCAAGGATATAACCGAAATGTCCGTGACCGAGAGAGCCAACGCCGGCGTTTCGTTTGCTTTTCAGCAACCGGCGCGCTTTAAGGGAATTACCGTTTCCGATCTCATCGATATCGCGAGCGGAAAAAAACTCGGAGTGGGCGAAATTTGCGAATACCTCTCTCAAGTCGGTCTCTGCGCGAGAGATTACGTCAACCGCGAGGTCAACTCGAGTTTATCGGGCGGAGAACTCAAGCGTATCGAAATTGCCGTCGCTCTCGCGAGGGGCGGAAAATTCTCGATTTTCGACGAGCCCGAAGCCGGCATCGATTTGTGGAGTTTCAACAGTTTGATTACGGTATTTGAAAAACTCGCGGAAAAGTCGACCGACTCGATTCTTATCATCTCTCATCAAGAGCGAATTTTGGATATCGCGGATAGAATTATCGTCATATCCGACGGAAAGATTGCGAAAGACGGAACGAGGGACGAAATTTTGCCGAGCATACTCTCGGCGTCGACGACTTGCAAGACTCTTGCGAGCAAGGTAAAGGAGGCGTGAAGATGGCGTTCGGCGGCATTGAAAAGAATTTGCTTAAGGAAATAGCCGATATAGAGGAGATTCCGACTGGGGCGTATAATCTACGCGAAAACGGAAAACTCGCCGCGAGAAACACGACGGCAAATATCGATATCGTAACCAAAACGGATAAGCCCGGCATAGATATAATCGTAAAGTCGGGCGCTAAGGGCGAGAGGGTAGATATCCCGGTTATTCTTACCGAAACGGGGTTGAAAGACCTCGTATATAACGATTTTTACGTCGAGGACGGGGCGGACGTCGTGATCGTCGCCGGTTGCGGAATTCACAACGCGGGCGAGCTCAAAAGCGAACACGACGGAATACATTCCTTCCATATCGGCAAAAACGCCAAGGTTGTATACGTTGAGAAACATTACGGCGAGGGAGACGGAAAGGGGGAGAAAATACTTAACCCCACGACTCTTATCGAGATAGACGACGGCGGATCCATGACGATGGAAACGGCTCAGATAAAGGGCGTCGATTCGACTGTCAGAAAGACGAGCGCCGTCTTGAAAGACAACGCGACTTTGGTTGTGAGAGAGAAGATAATGACTCACGGCTCGCAGTATGCCGAGACAATTTTCCACGTGGCGTTAAACGGCAAGGACAGCGGAGCGAGGGTCGTTTCGAGATCGATTGCGAAAGACGATTCTCGACAAAAATATATCTCGACCATCGACGGAAACAACGTCTGCAACGGTCGCACCGAATGCGACGCAATCATAATGGACAACGGCTCGGTTACGGCAAAACCCGAACTCAACGCAAACAATATCGAAGCGAGTCTCGTTCACGAAGCGGCGATTGGAAAGATTGCGGGGGAACAGCTTATCAAACTTATGTCCTTGGGGTTGACCGAAAAGCAAGCCGAGGAAAAGATAGTCGAGGGCTTCTTGAAATAAGTCCTTTCGAAATGATAAAAACGCGGAAGTTATCCGCATAAAAATAATACAAAGGAGTAAAAATATGGCAAAAAAATCAACTAAAGTCAGAAAAGTAAGAAGCGAAAAAGACAAGACGACGCTCGTAACCGCGCTCGCTTATATCGTCCTCGGCGCTTTGTTTTGCGTTTTTAAGGCGAGCCTCGTCGGTTGGCTTATGATGGCGGCGGGAATCGCTATGGTTGCGCTCGGCGTTTGGGAAATTCTCAAAAAAGACCTTGTGACCGGCGTTATTTACATTGCGATCGGCGCGTTGTTCTTGCTCGGAATTATCGAAGCGATAACGGCGATTATTCTTATCGTTATCGGCGTCGTTCTCGTCGCGAAGGGCGTTTTGGATATTTACAACGCCTTTAAGGGAAGCAGAGTTTCCGTTTACGATTTATTGGTCGGAGTGATTTCCGTCGTAGTCGGAATCTTGCTCGTCGTTTCCAAGTGGCAATTCGTCGATTGGTTGTTTATCGTCGTCGGCGTCGTTATGATCGTCGAGGGAATTCTCGTTTTCTTCGGAAAGAGGCTCGGTTAACGAGATAGAACAGATCGAAATCGAATAAAAACGATAAAAAAACTTCCGCTCTTCAAGATAAAGAGCGGAAGTTTTTTATTTGTTCTCGTCGAAATCGCCGCAGCAAGTACAGCCCTTTTCGGAACAAGTTATCTTTATCGTTCCGAGTTCGCAGTCTTTGCCCTCGCGATTGTGTTGGCATTTGCGTACGTCGCATTTTATAACGTGATTGTCGTTCATAAAAAAACCTCCTGACGATTTTTATTATCGACAACGGGAGGTTTTTTATTCGTTTATTTTTAAATATGACGCGATATAAGTCGATTATTCGGATTTTCCGTCGTTGATATAGAGAATGCCGAGGGTGTTTCTGCCGCAATGACTGGAGATCGTGCAGCCGGCGGTCGTGATATATACGTTTTCGAAACCGTATTCGGCGACGACGTCTTTCGCCGCCTGAACCATTTCGGGAGTCGCCATACTGTGGGTTATGAAGACGGTCGATTTGTCGGGCGTATCGTATTTTTCCAAAGTCGCTCTGCAGTATTTTGCGACGCAGTCAGCCATTTTCCCGCGGAACTTTTCGGTGTTTTTCATGGTTCCGTTTTTAACTTCGATCTCGGGGCGGATTTTGAGAAGGTTTGCGCCGAGCAACGCAAGGCTCGAGCAACGTCCGCCTTTATAGAGATAATCGAGTCTTTCGATGATGAAACTCGCTTGAACGGAATCGATTCTCGCTTCAACCTTTTCGACGATGGTTTTGGCGTCGTCTATCGTTTGGGTAAGTTTTCTCGCGTATATCGCGAGCAAAGAAATCGCCGTGGAAAGGGTTCTGCTGTCGACGACGTAAACGTTTTGGAAATTCTTTGCCGCCGATACGGCGTTTTGATAGGCGCTCGACATTTCCGAGGAGATATCGAAGTGAATTATCGCGTCGTAAGATTCGAGAATCTTTGCAAAATGGGCGTTAAACGCTTCCTCGTTGACCGCGTTGGTCTTGGGGAGAATTTTGCTCTTGTCGGCGTAATCGAAAATTTCGAGAGCGTCTACTTCGCCGTCGTAAAAAAATCTGTCGCCCATCGACACTCCGAACGGAATGATCTTGAAGTCGAATTGTTCGATAAGTTCCTTGGTAAGGTCGCACGCGCTGTCGAGAGAAATTGCGATTTTGCTCATATTAACCTCCTGCTTAAGACAATTGTAAAGTTTTTTCTTTGTTTGGAGTTTGCTTGAAAATAAAGCCGAAAGCGTCGACGGCTCTTGTTTTCGCGTCTCCTTGAAGGGTAGTATACAATAAAAACTCGCCGAATGGAACGAAAAGACGAAAAAAAATTTAATTTTCACAAAACTATCGTCAAGAAGTCGGTTTTTTGATGAAAAAATTTGCTTTAAGTTTTTATTTATGATAATATATGAT
>CAZVPW010000022.1:0-16807 GCA_964629115.1 uncultured Acidiphilium sp. | reverse complement strand
GGACGGAGGAGTCGGATATTGGGTTAACGACAACGCTTCGAAGAACGGAGTCGACCTCGCTTCGTATATTTACGTCAACGGAAGCAGCATACGTTCGATCGTAGCGCAAAACGCTTCGAGCAGACAATACGCCGGAACGGAAGGCGTCGACGATTTCCCGCTTAGCATGGGCGCAGTATACGCGCCGATAAGCGTATACTGCGGAGAGACGACAATCGACGTCAGAGTTTTGACCGCGTACGCGGCTATAAACGATTTGACCATAACCGTAAAGAGCGGACTCAAATGGTTCAATAGCGACGACGTTATGCTTATCACGACGTCGGATAAAGTCTTTAAATATGAAAACGACGTTTGGACGGACATAAGCGACAGAGTCGCCGTCGCGATAAACGACGCGGAGGGCAACCTCATACAAACGGTTTACTACGAGGCTAATTCCTCGATAGTTCTTCCCAACGTCGCGGGTCAAAACCAAGTTCTTCTCGGTTGGGAAATCGGCGGAAGCAATTATTCTCCCGAATATTCTTATTCGGTCGGAACTCAATCGTCGACCGTCGTCGCGCTCGTTGCCGACTTCTCGATGATAGACGGCGCGCAAGTTAAGCTCGACGGCAACTCGGGTTTGAGATTCGCTTACTCGTTGGGCAAAACTTCTTACGCGGCTTATCAAGAACTTATAAAAGAAATCGGAATTATTCTTCGTCCGACCGACATTCCCGTCGGAACGTTGACTTCCGAGAATTTCACTCTCGAATATTTGACGGTCGACACGAACGTCAAGAAGGGCGTTACGAACCTCGACGGAAACGATCTCGTCGACAACGGAGACTATTATTCTTACGGTTTGCGCCTTATCAACATTTACGAGAAAAACTATTGCGTTAAATATTCCGCGAGAGGATATATAACGATAGACTTCGAAGACAAGCAAGATTACCGCGTTTACACTCGTTACGATTCGAATAACAACAGCCGTTCGATTATGGACGTTTCCAAAGCGGCTTTGGAGGACGAAACGGCGACGTGGACGGACGCTCAAAAGGCTATTCTTCAAAATTACGTAACCAAGGGTCAACAGTATATGCCGTCGAACAGGGTTATTAACGCCGTCGCGACCGAGCAAGGAATTATCGACGCTTATACTTCCGCGCTCGCTCTTACCGACTCCGAACTCGCGGGCTATACCGGAGACGTCGTAATCAATCTTCCGAGCGGAACGATAACGCTTACCCAAGCGCTTTCTTTCTCGGGCTCGAGAGCGCATTCCAAGAATATCAGATTTGTCGGAAACGACACGATTATCTCGGGCGGAACTCAGTTCAAGGGCGGTTGGACGTTGGATAGCGGAAAAGTTTACAAACTCAACGTCGGAACGGGCTTCGGCGGAATCAGACAATTGTACGTCGACGGAAAAGCGGCGGTTCTCGCTCGCTCGGCTCAAACGACGGGAACGTGGGATACTTCGAACAAGAAACTCGTCGTTTCTCAATCGGCTTTTTCGGGAATTACGTTGAGCGGTTCGATGGAAGTTTCCACGCTTGAAAGATGGGCTCAAAGTTACGCCGTAATTTCGTCGATTTCGACGAGCGGCAGTTCGTATAAGTTCGGCTTCAACGCGGCGTCCGAGGGATTCTACTTTAACGGACACAGAGGTTACGCCGATTCGACCACGACCTTGTTCTTCTTGAACAATAAGGCTTTCTTGGACGAGGCTAACGAGTTCTTCTACGATCAATCTACTGGATATCTCTATTATATCCCCGAAGACGAATCGACTATCAACGATTCGGAATTCGTTCTTCCGACGGTAGACGTCTTGCTCGACACGACGGGACTCGTCGAGAACGTTTCCTTCGAAGGCATAACTTTCGCTTATTCCAACTGGTCGGCTCCCTCGGGCAAGGGTTACTTCGCTCAACAAGCCGGCGTTCACGGAAACCCCGACGATTTGACCAATTACGGTTGGACCAATCCGAACGGCTCGATTAAGGTCGTTACGAGCGGAGTTACTTTCGACGGTTGCGTATTCCGCGGAATGGGCGCATACGCTATAGGATTTACGGGCGGAGTATCCGACGTTTCGATTACGAGCAACAAGTTCGAATATCTTTCGGGCGGCGCTATTTACGTCGGCGAATGGAACGTTAGCCAAAGCGGATCCGTCCCCTCGAACGTTACCATTTACAACAACCTCGTAAGCGATTACGGCGGACAATACGGCGGCGACGCGGGTATAACCGTATACTACGCGACCAACGTCAACATTTCCCGCAACACCGTTCAAAACGGCGTTTGGTCGGCGATTTCGGTCGGTTGGGGTTGGACGAGCAACGACGCTAACACGGCTTTGGGCGGATTTACGATCAACAATAACCGCATTATCAATTCGATGGGCGGAGAACTTTACGACGGCGGCGGAATTTACCTCCTCGGAAACTCGGCGGCTTGCGTAAACACGATCGAGAATAACTACGTCGAAGCAAGCAAAGGTTACGGCGGAATTTACCTCGACGAGGGCGCTTCGTACTATACGATAAAGAACAACGCGATAAGCATCGCGAACACTTCCAAGAGAAAGGGTTGCGTATTTATCCACAACGACGTTTCGTCCGCCGGAGTCGGCATAAAGAACGTTACGGTAACCGCAAACTACGCGAACTACGCGACGGTTAAACACCAATATCTCGTAAACGGAAGCGAAAAATTCACGGGGAAATCAAGTTACGAGACTTCGAACTCTATCGAATACTCGAACGCCTCGAAAGCGACCGAATTGACAACTATCAACAATATTTACGCGAACAGCGGTTCGACCGCGGCGTGAGAGCGGAGAAATGAAAGATGAAAAAAGAATATGAAAAATTCCAAATAGAAGTAATTCTCTTCGACGACGCCGATATCGTCAGAACTAGCGGAGAGATCGAAGATTTATTCGACTGGAACCAAGGATTTACCGAATAACGATGACAAACAAAGAATGGTTTAAACAAGCCAAGTACGGAATGTTCGTCCACTTCGGACTATATTCCGTACTCGGCGGAGAGTACAAAGGCAAAAGAATGGGGAGCACGATAGGGGAATGGGCTCAGTCCTATTTCCGTATCCCCAACGCCGAATACGAGAAACTCGCCCAAGCGTTCAACCCCATTTATTTCAACGCGGACGAGTGGGTGTCGGTCGCTCAAGACGGCGGAATGAATTATTTAGCCGTCACAAGCAAACACCACGAGGGATTCGCCCTCTTTCATTCGGCGGCGGACAAATTTAACGTCGTCGACGCGACTCCGTTCAAAAGAGACATAATCGACGAACTCGCAAACGCGTGCGCGAGAAAGGGAATGAAATTCGGACTCTATTATTCTCAAGCGCTCGATTGGAGAGAGAGAAACGCAGGCGGTTGGGGCAAGGAATGCGGACTCAACGTCGACGGAATGAGTTGGGGCAACACTTGGGATTTCCCCGACAACGAGGGAAAGGATTACGCCGAGGTCTTCGAGAGAAAGATCAAACCTCAAGTTAAGGAAATTCTCACCAATTACGGCGACCTTTGCCTTATTTGGTTCGACACTCCCTTGACGATTAACGCCGCGCAGTCGCTCGAACTTTACGAAATGGTAAAGAAATATCAACCCGACTGCTTGATAAATTCCAGAATCGGCGCCGCCGAGGGAATAAAGTTCGATTACACGAGTTGGGGAGACAACGAGATTCCCGAAGAATATCAAGACGGCTCGCTTCTTTTCGAAACACCGGCGACCCTCAACGATACTTGGGGCTATAAGCCTTACGATCAAAATTGGAAATCGGCGGAAGAAGTCGCTAGAATCAAGAAACACTTGAACGACAGAAACGTCAATTATCTCTTGAACGTGGGACCCGATTATTTGGGAAGAATCCCGGCTCCGAGCGTCGATATTTTAAAGAGAGTCGCCGAGATTGACAAAGCGAACAAATAATCGACAAAATCGAGAAATTTAGTCGGGAGGTTTTATGGAATACGGATATTATCTCCGCGTCGCCGACGAGGCGAAGCAGATATACCTCAGCGAAGACATCTATATGTCGGAGAAGGCCGAATTTCACGACAGCATAGAATTCGTCTTTGTCTTGGAGGGCGAGATATCCGCCGAAATAAGCGGCAAAACGCAAGTTTTGTCGCCCGGCATGATATGTTTCGTAAACAGCTACGAAAATCACTCGTATAAGCAACTCACCGAAAATACCAACGCTTACGTCTTGGTTTTGGCGAGCGAATATACGAGGGAATTTAAGGAATTATACAAAGACCAAAGTTTCGCGACTTATATGCTGAACGTCGAGCAAAATCAAGAGATGTTCGACATTATGAAACAATGGATCGAAGTAAAGAACAAAACTTATCTCAAAAACTTCGCTTACGCGAACTTGTTGTTCTCGGCGATTATCGACAAATACGGTTTGCCGTACAGAAAGAAACTGCAATCCGATATCGCCGTCAAGACGATTTTGCTCTATATACACGAGCACTACGCCGAGAACATAAACCTTTCGGAAATGGCGAGGAATATCGGATATTCCGCGGGATACTGCGCGAGGGTTTTGAGACAAAACTTAAAATACGATTTCAAGACATATATATTCGTTTTGAGGTTTAGAAAAGCCGCCGAATTGTTCGCCGATCGAACTTTGGAAAGATCGGTCGAAGAGGTGGCGAAAATGTGCGGATTCGGCTCGGTCACGACTTATTACCGAGCGCGAAAAAGATTACGGGAACGAGGATTAATTTAACAGTATGAATAAGATAATAACCGTATCGATTATAGGCGTCGGAGCAAGAGGCGGAGAAGCCTACGGAAGATATATGTTCCGTCTCAAAGACAAGTACAAAATCACGGCGCTTTGCGACGTGAACGCCGAGAGGCTCGAAAAATACGGCTCGACCTACGGCGTCGCCGAAGAAAATCGATTTTTGTCCGAAGACGAATTCTTCAAAGAGAGAAGAAGCGACTTGATACTTATCACGACGGGAGACAAACTTCACGTCGAAATGGCGAAAAAGGCGTTGGCTCTCGGTTACGACATTTTGCTCGAAAAGCCGATTTCGGACGACGCGGACGAACTTCGCGAACTCGTCGCGGCGGCAAAAAAGACGACTTCGAAAGTCTTGGTTTGCCACGTTTTGAGATATACCGCGATGGTAAAGAAATTAAAGGAAATTTTGGATTCGGGAGCGATTGGCAAGCTCGTTTCGATAGACCATACCGAAAACGTCGTCTTCTGGCACGAGGCTCACTCTTACGTCAGAGGCAACTGGCGTAACAGAACGCTCGCCGCCCCGATGATAATGGCGAAATGTTGCCACGATCTCGATTTGTTGCAGTATTTCGCGAATAGCAAATGCCGTTCGGTATCGTCGATGGGAAGTCTCGCGTATTTCAAAAAAGAAAATGCCCCCGAGGGCTCGGCGGACAGATGTCTCGATTGCAAATACGTCGATTCTTGTCAATATAGCGCAAAACGCATTTATATCGACGAATGGAAGAAGATCGGAAGCCCGGCTTCGTCCGTTCCGCAAATAATGGTAACCGACGTTTTGCCGGTGACCGAAGAGGCTTTGACCGACGCTCTTAAGACCGGCAAGTACGGCAGATGCGCGTTTAAATGCGACAACGACGTCGTCGACAACCAAACTTGCATTATGCAGTTCGAAAACGGCGTTACGGCGACTCTTAAGATGGAAGCCTTCGTCAAACGCGGCGGAAGAGATATTCGTTTCTTCGGAACCGAGGGCGAACTCGAACTTATAGAGAGCGCGGACACGATAACTTTGAGAAGATATCTCGAAGAGGACAAAGTCTGGCGCATTTCGGATATCGCCGACGACTTAGAGGGACAACACGGCGGCGGAGACCACGGAATCGTCAACGAACTTTACGATATGCTCTCGTCCGAGAATCCCGATCTTCAAACGGCTTTGGAAGCCTCGGTCGAAAGTCACTATATGGCTTTGGCTGCCGAACAATCGAGACTTAACGGCGGAGAACTCGTAAATATCGCCGATATTAGAGGTAAATGATGAATTTGAAAAATACGAAAAAGGGGAAAGGGGCGCTTTTAGTCGCGTTGTCGTTTCTTTTGACGGTAGCGGTATCGTTCGGAGTTTCGAGTTGGAAACCCGTTCGAGCCTACGCCGCCGAGGGCGACGCAGCGATTAAGACCGCGACCGTAACCGGAGTCGAGTACGGGGTCGGAGGACAGAATCTTCTCAGATTTACTCTCTCGGGAACCGATTATCCGTCGGTAAACGGAGGAGATAGTTCGACTTATAACTATACGATTCCCTATTCTCGTTTGTCGGCTTTGTCGTTTTTCGACAAAATCTCGGTAAACGGACAACTTTTGAGCGATATATACTCGGGAGTCGACGGAAACTCGGTCAGTTACTATATAAACTTGTTTCAAGTCGGCGGAACTTTCTCTCTTCACCTTCCGTCTCTTCGTTCGACCGACGACGTCAACGAGATAATTCTCGAGAAGGGTTGCGAGTTCCCGGCGTACAGCGAGGCAAACGGTTGTTTTACGATCGCGGACAAAACGACGTTCACGAAAGAAAACGGAATGTGGAAAGCGACGATCGACGTCGAGTATATTTATGAAAATACCGCCGTCACGACGATGACTTTCGGAGAGGTGGGATTGAATTATCTCATCATAACTCTCGACGGTCACGATTATCCCCCCAACGGAGGAGACGCCGCCAACCACAACAGAAAGGTTACCGAAACTCAACTTTCCTCGCTCAACTTCTTCGACAAGTTGAAAATCGACGGAAAGACTTTGCGCGAGGTTTACGCCGAGAACAGTCGAGTGACTACTCGCGATTACGTCTTGAATTTCTTCCAGCGTTCGGGAGCGTTCGCTTTCCCGTTGCCCGGATATACGGCGTCGACGCCAATCGGCGAGATAGTCGTAGAGCAAGGTTGCGAGTTCCCGTCTTACGGGTATCTTATAAACGGCGAAGCGGCTAAATGTTTCGTAACTACCGAATCTATTATCGCGGTCAAGGGCGGAGACGTTGGGTTTACCGTTCTCAAGGCGTGCGACGATTCGAAACCGGCGATTTTGGACGATAGCGTCGTCGCGACTTTGGTCGACGGCGGATATACTTTCGACGTTCGTTTTAACCGCGACGGCGTAGATCCGACCGACGATAACGTCGAGGACGAGATAGACGAACTTATCCAAATCAACGGCGTAACCCTCGCCGAAATCAACTCGACGCAAAAGTTCGCTACGGCAAAGTGGCTCAGAACGGGCGCGAGATACTATTTGAGAATTTTCCTTTCCAGTCAATATACGGGCGAGGGAGCGATTATCAACGAGGACGATTATTTTGTTGGAAATACCATTCGCGTCGACGAGAACTTGGTTCTCCCGAGCGGAAGTTCGTTGGGTCAATCTTTCCTCTTGCATATGTATAGAACCAACAATATAACCGAGATTCTAGACGAAAACTTGGTCGAAGACGACGTTTACGTCGAAAAAGTTACTTGCGGATACGACGTCAACGGAGATTTCAATATCTGGATTTATTTCAGTCAAGAGATCACCGCCGGACTCAAACTCTTCCTCGCAAGTTCGGATAGTTTTGGCAAAAGTCAGTTAAAACCGATGAACGGGCCGTCGCTTATGTATTACGACGATTATCTCGCCGCCAACTTCATAAGCGGAGGATATAAGTCGGCGTTGCTCGATAAAGTCGTTATCAACGGCTGCACGATAGGCGAATGGCTCGCCTACGATTCGACGCCCGGATATTTGACCGCGGTCATGGTTCACTACGGTCAAGTCGGACAAAAGGTAATGTCGATCGTGTGCGACCTTTCGGACGACGGAAGTTGGGCGACCGACGCCTTTAAATCGGCGAGTCAAGCCTACGAGAACGGCGGACTTACGGTCGAAGTAAAAGAGGGAATGAGATTCCCGACCGGCAAGAGATGTTCGGAGAGCGTAACCTACGTTTGCAACGACGGTTCGTGGAAGGTCAGAGACTCGGAATTCGGAGTCTATTACGCCGGAGCGAAGGTCGAGAACGGACAGAGTCTTTCGTCTGCGTTCAGAGCCGATAAAAACAACGTTTGCGTCGTCGGAGACGACGTTTACGAGATAAAAGAGCAAAAGAGCCAAAGCGGTTTGTCCGCGCGTTACTCGGTATACGATTCCGAAAACGTTAAGGTCTTCGAATTTACCGTTATGGGATCGGAAATCGTAAGCGTTCCGTCGGGCGGAAGCTCGGGCGGCGGTAGCGAAACCGTCGGCGGCGGAGACTCGGGCGGCGGAGACGTCGTGGTCAACGTCGGTTGTTTCTCGTCGTTAGAATCGGGAACGTTTGCTTTGACAATATTGGCGTTGGGCTGCGGCTTGATCGCTTTTTGGAGGAAAAGAGATGCGTAAACGTAAATTATCCATACTCGCGGCGTCGGTAGCCGCCGTCCTCTGCGTTTCTTCTTGCGGAGGCGGAACGAACGGAGACGGAACGAGCGGCGGTAAAACGATTAGTCTCGCAGATTATAAATATCAAAAAGAGAGCGACGAATTCCTTACTTTTTCAAGTTCGGACAAGGGGCTCGATTTCTTCTTGAACGACTATTTTAAACGTCACGTCGGCTACGTCGACGATAACGGAGAAGATTGGAAGGTGACCAGCGCCAAAGCCGGCGTTAACGCCAGAGACTTCTTCTATCAAGAATGGAACTCGCTCGCCTTCTATTACTTCAACAGTTTCGACGGTCTCGAATCGGACAGACTTAACGGAATCAGAACCCGTCTCGAGTCTATCCCCGTCGATAATTACGGAAACGTTTGGGCTTCGGACGACGACACGAGAGACGCTCTTCAAGATCTCACCAACGCGCAAGTTCAAAGCCTCGGTTGGCCTTTCCCCGCGACGACGTTCGAGTATACGGGCGGAAGAGCGACGAGTTGGGATTTCAACGGAAACGACAGACTCGAGTGGACGAGCAACGTCTCGGCGATTGTCGAGGCGGGAAGCGGATTGTTCGCCGGATCTACCGACGGGCAAGTCGAATCGGTCGAGTTTGTCTCTCCGCTTTTGGACGGTAAGAACGGCAGATTCCCCATTTACACCGAGTTTTGCCCCATTTTGGAGTTCGATCTCAGAATGTACACGGGCGACTACGCCAAAATCGACGACGTTTACGTTTGGTATAAAAACAACGCCGACGAAGATTGGTCGGAAGAGAAACGCCTTTCGGTCGGGAAAGAGGGATTCTTAGATTACGATTTCACGTCCGTTTACGAACACATTCTCTATATGCCGACTTACGCGCAAGAGGGTTGGAGTTCGGACGATAAGAAGACGATAGCGCAAATTAAAATCGAAGTAAAAGCCAAAGAGGGCGAAGCCATTTCGGGAAAATTCGGTCTTAACTACGTTCACTCTTCTTTCGACACGAGACACGTCAACAACAACGCGCTTTACATTTGTTCTCTTCGCTTGGATTACGATTTCACGGGCGACGTAGAGTTCTTGAAAGATAATATCGTCAACGCTCGCAAGGCGATGAATTTCTATATGCAAATGTACGACGCCGATAGAAAACTCAACAAACAGTCTTATCTTTACGGACACGACGGAGAAAAGGGCAGACCGATGGATATGCTCTATACCAAAGTCGCGCACAGTTTGACGAATGGGTATTGGGACATTATGTTTATGCCCGAATACGACTTCCAGTCCAACGTCTATTTCTACAAGGCGCTTAAAGACCTCGCTTATCTCGAAAGCGTAGTCGAGAAGCTTGAAATTTCTCCCGACAAATCCCTTTCGACGGTCAAAACCGCCGAGAGAAAGAGAGGATTCTCAACTTCCGCGTATACCTATTCTTCGAGCGATTTGACCGCTATTGCGAACGACGTTCTCTCGGCTCTTCGCCAAGAGACCGACGATACGACGAAGACGGGATTTTTCGACAAGGGAACGGGCAGATTTATCGCCGGTTACGATAAAGACGGAAACAAATACGATTACGGATATACCGCTTGGAATATGGAAGCGGTCGTCGCCGGAGTCGCGAACGACGAGCAAGCGAAATCCGTTATGGATTGGATAAGCGGAAAGAGAATAGTCGAGTCGGACAAGGGCGAATCGGGAGTCAGCGAAGGTTCGACGGGAGACGACATTTATTTCTACGAACTCGCTCCGAGAACGATTACGAAAAACCAACAAGGGCTCTATAACGGCGTTTACGACGAAATAGACCACGCTTACGGAACCGAGCAATGTCAATTCGGCGGCGTTATTATGTACACCTCTTATTACGACATTATGGCTCGTAAAGAAGTTTACGGTTCGGACGACGCTTTCGAGAGACTTAAAGGAATTCAGACTTGGTACGAAAAGGTATACGCGTATAGCGTCGCCAACAACGTCAAGAAACAAGATTTCTATTGGGATTATTACGAGTCGATCGGATATAAATCGCAATGCAGTTGGAGAACGGGCGGTCAAGGCGGCGTTATCGGAATCGAGGGCGAATTCTTAGAGTCCCTTCTTCCCGTGGCGGCGGTGCCGTACGCGTTCTTCGGACTTTCGGGCGGCGGAAATCAACTTTCCGTAACCCCCGAACTTCCGTCCTCGTTGTCTTATTGGAAGATGGAAAACCTCGCGTTTAACTTTGTTAAATACGATTTGTCCGCCGTTCGTTACGGCGTCCGCGTTTCTTCGGTCAGAGGAGACGCTCAAGGTTTGACGATTAAGGTTTCCTTAGACGCTCCGAGCGCCGGCTTCAAGGTTTACGTCGACGGAAAGGAGACGAGCGATTACGGAGTTTACAACGGAAAAATCGTAGTCGTGGTACCCATGACCGAAACGACGGTAGAAGTAAGATAAAAAGATAAAAATCGCCTTTTGGCGAAAGTATAAGGAGAAAAATATGAAATTTAAAAAGTTTGCGGCGGCAATGCTCGCCGGGCTCGCTATCGCGACGAGCGCGACTTTGACGTCGTGCGGCGGAGATCCGTTCGAGGATCAATCCGAGGTTTCCGGAAAGTATAACGTAGAAGTCGGTTACGTCGATTCCGACGGCGGAAAGGTCGTTTTGGACGCCTTGAAAAAAGATTACGAGGCAAAACACGACGACGTCAACATAATCTTGAAATCCTTGGGATCGGGATTCGACGCCTATATGAACCAAAAATGGAACAACAAAGAGGATCTTCCCGACGTCATTTGGATGCCCGACAACGAGTTTTCCGGTTGGGCGGCGGGCGGAAACTTCGTCGATTTGAGAAGTTATTACGAATCGAGCGCCGATACGTCGTACGATAAGTATTACGAGAGTATGTTGAACTGCGCGTCTTATTCGGGCGAGTTTAAACCTCTTTCCGAAAGTTCGGACGCTAAGTACGGAATTTACTTTGCCCCGAGAGACTATAACAAGGTCGTTATAGCCGTCAACAAGTCGTTGTTCGAGTCTTACGATGTCGCGATCCCCGACACTTCGAACGGTTGGACTATGAGCGATTTCTTCGCTCTCTGCGCCGAGATCAACGCGAAAATAACCGCCAGAGTCAACGCCGGCGGCGCGGGCGCTATGGAAGCGAGCTACAATAGAGCGGTATTCTTCCAATTGTCTATGGAAGCCGTTTACACGACTATGTTCGATTCCATGGGTTCTAACGGCATAGCGTCGGCTGACGGAAACGTCCTTTTGGACAGCCTCGAAAACGCCGCGATTTTGTCGGCTTATTATGACAATATAACCGCTCCCGACTACGTTTTGAGTAAATCCGCCTCGAGTTTCCAACAAGGACAAACCTTTATGCGTTGCATAGTTCGTCCTACCGCGGTCGACCTCAAACCCTACTTGAAAGACAATATGGATTTCATCGCTTTCCCGGCTAAGAAAGCCGACGGAACTTCGGCGATCGGAACGGGTTGCTCGGGATACGGAATTTGCGCGGCTCACGCCGAAGACGAACAAACCGTTAACGGCGTAACCAAGAAAATGAAAGATCTCGCGTGGGATTTCATTAAGTACGTTATAAGCGAAGACGGACAAGAGGTCGCCGGAGAGACCGGTCTTTCGGTTCCCGTTCTCAAATCTCTCGCCGCCGACGGCAAGTGGAGAACGGCTCTCGGAAACGGCGTAAATCACGACGCTTTCCTTTCGGGCGACGAACTTTCTTTGAATACCTTCACTGTTTTCGACGCAAAACTTCGCTCTTCGCTCAGACCTTTCATCACCTCTTTCTTCGACAATATGTCCAACCCGACCAACGGAAAGGTCGGCAACAGAGAGACATATTTGACAGCATGCAAGACTCAATTTAAAGCGATGTACGACAGATTTACTAAAAATTAACAAACGAAGCGGCGATTTCTCTCCGTTCGATTGGAGAGAAATCGCCGCTAAAAGGGGTCTTTAATGAACATATCCCAAGATATCGCGGCAAGCGGTTCTAACAATATAGCGCCGTTGCCGAAGAAAAAATACACTTTACGCAAATTCAAAAAAGATTTCGGCGGAATGATATACGCCGCGCCGACGCTTATCGGCATTTTGATTTTCACGGTCATTCCGATGGTCGTCTCGCTCGTATACAGCTTTCACAAAATCGTCGCGTACGACGTCGCCGATCCGATAAAAGATTTCACGTTCGACCACTATATTCGTATATTTCAGTCTAACGGCACGGGAGATTGGATTAACGTTTCCTTGTCGCTTTTCGTAACCTTCCGTTACGCGATAGTAACCGTCGCGGTCAGTATGGTCGCGTCTTATTTGCTCGCGTTGTTCTTAAACAAGAACATAAAGGGCATCGGCGCTTTCCGCGTCGTCTACTATTTGCCTTGCTTGATTCCCGCGGTCGCCGGAACCTTACTTTGGGATAGTATAACCGATCCCGCCACGGGATATATCAACCTTATTTTAAACAAATTGGGTTTTGCGAGTTATACTTTCTACGAAGAGGCGAACACGGTTTTCCCGACCATTCTCATAATGGGAATTTTCGGTTGGGGCGGAAATATGGTTATGTGGCTCGCTCAAATGAAGAATATTCCGAGAGAGTATTACGAGGCGGCGGAGATAGACGGAGCAAATTCGTTCAGTCAGTTTTTGCACGTAACCATACCGATGACGACGTCGATGGTATTCTACTTGCTCATAACGAGCATTATCAACGCTTTGCAAGTGTTCACGGCTTATTATCCGCTCAGAAACGGAATAAACGAACTTGAACTTAACTTCTTCGTAATTAAGATTTACAACGAAGCGTACGAAAACCACGATTGGGGTTACGCCTGCGCCTTGTCTTGGTTCTTGTTTGCGATTATCGGACTCATAACCGCGCTCATCTTTAAGACGAGCAAATGGGTCTATTACGGCGACGAGAACTGACGGGAGGAAGAAATGAAAAAGAAAGTATCGACAAAAAAACGGATTACGAACGCCGTATATTATTTCTTCTTGTGCCTCTTTTCGGTCGTGTTTTTGTTCCCGATTTTCTGTCTCGTCATTCAATCGGTAATGCCGGACGAAATGTTTGTGACTTTGCCCGGATTGTGGCCGACCGAGTTTTATTTCGGCGCTTATAAGCAAGTATTCGCGGACGCGAAATACGTTTACTATTTGAAGAACACTTTGATCGTGTGCCTTTCGAATATTCTCGGAGTGTGCATAGGCTCGTCATTTTGCGCCTACGGTCTTGCGAAAGTCAACTTCAAGGGTAAGGGAGTCGTTTTCGGGGTTATTCTCGCCACGGTTTTGCTTCCCGGCGTCGTAACGTCCATTCCCCTCTATATAGTTTATTCTAAACTTAAATGGACGGGATCTCTTCTTCCTTTGACCGTTCCCATTTGGTTCGGCGGCGGAGCGATGAACATTTTCCTTTGCCGTCAGTTCGTCAAGGGAATACCCAATTCGCTTTCCGAAGCGGCTATTTTGGACGGCGCGAGTTCGTTCAAAATTTATTATTCGATTATCATTCCCTTGATTAAACCCATTTTGGTATATCTTGCCATAATGACGTTTTTGGGACAATGGAACGATTTCCAAGGTCCGTTGATGTACGTTACGGACAAACAATCGAGTTGGACTCTTTCGCTCGCTCTTTATATGCAGTTTAAGGACGGCGCGTATCCGAACGTAAATATGGCGGTCGGCGTGTTTATGATGATTCCGGGCGTAATTTTGTTCGCTTTCTTCCAAAACGAACTTATGGAAGGAATCACGATGACAGGATTGAAGGGCTAAGCGTCGGAAAAATAAACAAGCAAAACGGTTGGCGTTTATCCTAAAAAACGCAAGACATACCTTTTAGGTAAGGAGGGTTTTATGAGAAAAAACAAACTTTTGACAATTTTGTTGTCGTTTGCGCTCGTCGTCGCGGCGAGCCTTACGGCGACGATGGGAATCGGTTCGTTGACGGCTAAAGCCGAGGGTAAAACCGAGGTTGCGGTCGCAGGTTCGGCGCTGAGCATATCTTCGTTGAGTTCCGATCATAGCAGCAGACTTCATATAAAAGTCGACGGAAGCGACTGGGCAAGCGCGGGATCGAGCGATTTGAGCATTACAACGAGCGCTCACGCCGCGTCGTTGAACACTTTTTCCAAAATAACGTTCGACGGAGCTGCCGCCGCGAATTATGCCGCCGTAGACGGTTACTTCAATTTGTGGAGCGCGCCGGAGCACAGTCAATCGATAACGATAAACTCGAGCGCGACCGAAATCGTCTTTGCCGCCGGAACCGAACTTCCGTCTTACGCGTTTGCGTCTACGGGAAACGGAGACGTTTACGTTTTGAGCGAAAAGGTTAAATTTACGAGACCCGACGCGTCGTCGACTTCTTGGACTAAGGTCGTCGGAGACTTTACTCCCGTCGACGTAACCAACGACGTTTCGGTTGTCGCCGCGCACGATTGCGCCGCTTATCAGAACGGATATAACGTTACGCGTTTGATTCTTTCGTTCGGCTCTCATTCGGCTTTGGCCGCGGTAAACGAGAATTTCTATTTGAACGACAACCCGTCGAAGAACGGAGTCGACCTCGCTCAATACGTTTATATTAACGATAAGTCGGTTCGTTCCATACTCGTCGAAAACGTCGCGTCCAATACCTATAAGCACGCTTCTTTGTTCCCGATGAAAATGGGCGGCAAATACGCTCCCGTAACTCTTCATGTCGGCGCTACGGTCGATTTGAGAATTATGGGCGAATATATCCCCTTTGCTACCGAAGCGTTTACCGTTACGGTAAAGAGCGGACTCGAATGGAATACCGCAAACGGCGAGACTTTGAAAGTAACCGAAGACAAGACGTTTAGCTTCGATTACCGTCCGGCTCAAAAGCCCGAAGTTTCGGTTTCCGCCGATAAGTTCTCCGTTCGCGATTCTATCGTAGACGCAGGCGATAGCGTTATATACACTATCGTCAGTTCGGACGACTATATGTTTAGTTCCAATTGGCTTATGGACCATTATACCGGTTTGCAAAAATATATAACCGTCAACGGTTTGCCCGTCGAGCAAATTAACGAGAATACCGACGATTCTTACGAATATACGTCTTTCCCCGCGACGCTCGGAGGCGATTACGCGGTTCCCGTAAGAGTTAACTGCGGAAAGGAAACGAAGGACGGCTCGAGTTTCTCGAGAATCAATATCTATATCCATAAGGATTATATCGTCGAGAATCCCGTTCAAACGGTCGGCTTGAAAGTCGGTTTCGATATCGAGGACGACGCAAGCGTTTATAAATTGGCGTCGGACGTCGAGCTTGCCGTATACTACGAGATTAATTACGTCAAAAAGGACGGTTCTAACGAGATCAGAAAGGTCGCTTACGGAACCGAGATCGATTTAATCGGACTTCCTCTCGCCGCCGACGGATATACTTCCGCTTGGGTCTCCGACGGAGAATACGAGACTATGCCGGCGAAGAACTTGACTTACGTCGAGACTTACTCTTTGATAACTTACACGGTAACATTCGTAAACGGAGAGAATACCGTCGGAACGGCAGATTACGACGTCGAGCATAAAGATATCGACGAGCCCGACGTTCCCGCGAGAGATCATTATACGGGCGCTTGGGAGACTTATACGCTTACCTTCGGAGATATTACCGTCAAAGCCGTTTATACGGCGGTAGAGTATAAAGTCGTCTTCAAAGCCGACGGACAAATCGTAGACACGAAGATCTATACGATCGAAGACGATACGGTCGTTCTTCCCGCCGTTCCCGAAAAGAACGGATACGACGGCGACTGGGCGGAATTCGAACTTTCTTACGGCGACGACGTAATAGTTAACGCCGTTTACACGGAAAAAGAAGGCGAGAGTTCGTCCGAAACCGATAGCAAAGATACTTCGAGCGACAAAGACTCCTCGAGTTCGGGCGGCGGTTGTTTCGGAACGATAAGCGGTTCCGCGGTTGCGGTTATAGGACTCGCGGCGGCGTTGTTTATCGGCAAAAAGAAAGAAGACTAATTTCGGTCGATTGATCGACTGAAAAAAACGGCAAGGGCATTATTGCTCTTGCCGTTTATCGTTTATCGTTGATTATTTATCGTTTGAATCGCGATTTTCGCTTAAGGGGGATTTACCGACGGTCTTTGCGAGGTTTTGAAAAAACGGACAATCTATACGAGCGCTATTTTATATTCTCGTCACTGCGAGGCTCCTTGGAGCCGAAGCAATCTCAAACTCGCGGCATTGTTCAAACGAGATTGCCGCGTCGCATATGCTCCTCGCAATAGAGTTGTCACGAAATGCCACTATTTATAAAAATAGGTGTGTAA
>CAZVPW010000021.1:0-16880 GCA_964629115.1 uncultured Acidiphilium sp. | reverse complement strand
AAAAAATTTAAGAAAATTTCAAAAAACTACTTGAAAACGATTGACAAACTAACAAAAAATCTCTTGAAAACGCTTGCCTTTAAAAAAAATATGCGCTATCATATAAGCGTTCAATACGACTTGTTTCGATTGAGAGCGACGACGTCGCTCTCAAATTTTTATATGGAGGGAGCATGAAGTTTAAATCGAACGAAGAAATAAGGGCTTCGATAGAGCAGATCGCCGCCGAAACGGGGATTGAAATCGTCGAAGTCGAGACGAAAATCAGCAAGAATCCGTCGCTCACGGTTTATATCGATACCGAAAACGGAGTCGACCTCGATACGTGCGAAAAGTTTCACAACGCCATAGATCCCGTTCTCGATTCGTTGGATCCCTCTTTCGGAGCGGCGTATACTTTAAACGTTTCCAGTCCGGGGCTTGACAGAGCTTTGAAAACCGAGCGCGATTTCGAAAAGTGTTTCGGAAAGGACGTGGAGATAAAACTTTCTTCTCCGATAAAGGGAAAGAAATATTTAGAGCATAAACTCGTCGGGTATGACGGAAACAACGTGATTTTAAACGACGGCGAAAAGGATTTCAAATTGCCGCTCGGAAAGATTGAAAAAATAAACCAAGCGATTAAGTTCGATTGAACTTCTAAAGTCTAAGGAGATAAAAGATGAACAACAAAGAGTTTTTCCTTTCCATCGAGGATCTCGAAAGAGAAAAAGGAATTAAAGCCGAAGCGCTTATCGAAACGCTCGCCAACGCTCTCGTTTCGGCTTACAAAAAACACACGGGAAACACAAGCGACGTTCTTATCGATATGAACCCCGAGAAGAAGACGGTAAAGTTTTTCGCCGTCAAGACGATCGTCGAAGAGGTCGTAGACCCCGAGAAAGAAATTTCTCTCGAGGAAGCCAGAGAGATTAAGAAGTCTTATAAGGTAGGCGACGTCGTCAAGACCGAGTTTGCTCCCAAGGAGTTCGGAAGAATAGCCGCTCAAACGGCAAAGCAAGTCGTATTCCAAAAATTGAGAGAAGCGGAGAGAGAGAGCGCTCTCGCCGAGTTCGAAGATAAAGAAAACGAGATAAAAATGTGCACGATAAGACGAGTTGAGGACGGAAACGTTTACGTCGAAATCGGAGCCGGAGAGATCGAGGCTTTGATGCTTCCGCAAGATCAAACCGAGGGCGAGACCTACAACGTCAACGACAAGATAATGGTTTACGTCAAAAAGGTCAGAAGTATGGGCAAAAACGCTCAAATCCTCGTTTCGAGAACTTCGCCCGGACTCGTCAGAAAGTTATTTGAAAACGTCGCTCCCGAAATCGCGCAAGGCATCGTGACCGTAAAGGGCATTTCGCGCGAAGCGGGTCGCAGAACGAAGATTGCGATTTACAGCAACGACCCGAACGTAGACGCGGTCGGAGCGTGCGTCGGAAACAAGGGATCGAGAGTAAACGAAGTCGTCAGAGAATTGAACGGCGAGAAAATCGATATTATACCTTGGAGCGAAGATCCGCTCGAGTTCATAGCGAAGGCTCTTTCGCCCGCCAAGGTTCTCAAGGTCAGCGCCATCGAGGGCGAAAAGGTCGCCAGAGTCGTTGTTCCCGACGACAAACTTTCGCTCGCAATCGGAAAGGACGGACAAAACGCTCGTCTCGCGGCGAGACTTACCGGTTGGAAGATCGACGTAAAGAGCGAGTCCAAAGCCGCCGCCGAAGAGAGTTTGATCGACGACGAAGAAGACGAGTCGATAGTCGAAGAGGGCGAGGTTATCGAATAAGCCGCGAAAAGGTTTAGGGAGATTATATGGCTGAAAAAAGAGTTCCGATAAGGACTTGCATTGCGTGTCGTCGCGAATTCGGAAAGCAAGAACTTTTGAGAATAGTTAAAAATAAGGACGGGGTTTTTTCTATCGATAAGACGGGAAAAGCCGACGGTAGGGGCGCTTATATATGCGCGTCCGCGGACTGTTTCAAAAAGTTGGCGAAAGCAAAACTTCTCGATAAGGCGTTTAAAACGTCGGTCCCGGAGAATATATATCGAGGAATTGAGGAGGAAGCGCTTGAAAACGCAAAGTAAATCTATGACCTATCTCGGGTTTGCTATAAAAGCGAGCAAACTGAGAACGGGCATAAACGCTATAAAAACGCTTAGAGATAGGGCGAATCTCGTCGTTCTCAGTCGAGACGGAGAGAAGAACGCCGTAAAGGAAGCGAAAAAAATAGCCGCCAAACACTCGTGTCCCGTCGTCGTTTCCGTAAACGCGACGTTAGAGGAGATAACGGGCAAGAAAAACTGCAAAGTGGCGGCGCTCGTCGACGAGAATCTCGCGAAAGCGATTCTCGATAATCTCGGCGACGATTTTAGGTTATTATCGGATACTGACGGAGGTCTAAATGGAAGAGAAGAAAGAGTTATCAATTGAGAATTTAAAGAAAATTAACGCCGTATACGCGAAGATGGATGACTTTAAGTCGAAAATAAAGGACGCCAAGGCGACCGCGACGGCGATTTCCAAGAAGATTGCCGCGAAAGAGCGCGCGATAAAAGCCGAGGAAGAAGCGGCTCGCGCCGCGGAACTTGCCGCCGAACAAATCGACGAGATCGCGGAGATCGATCAAAACGAGATCGAGGCGACGGTTGAAAAAACCGTAGTCGTCGACGATAAAGAGGTCAAGGCGGAAGAGGTCGAAAAGAACGACAAGTCCGTCGAGGCGGAAGAAAAGGTTGTCGAGGATAAAGACCAATCGGAGAACCCCGTCGTCGAAAAAGAAGTCTCTATCGAGGAAAAACCGACCGAGATTAAAGAGAAAAAAGTCGAAGAGTCCGCAAAGACCGAAGAAAAAGCCGAAAAGACGGAAAAGCCCGAAGAGCCCGCAAAGGAAGAAAAGCCGGTTAAAAAGCCGATTTTGGACGAGAAAGCGGCGAGCGAAGCGAGAAAGAAGGCTTTGGAAGACGCGAAGGCGAGAGCCCTTGCCGAAGCGAGAGCCAAGATTCTCGCCCAAAAGCGTCAAGAGGCAATCGCGAGAGGCGAAGATCCGGATTTGGTAAAACTTCCGAGTCAAATGCCCAAGAGCGAACAAAAGAGGCCTTTGAGAAGAGAGTATGTTCCGCAAGACGGAAGAAGACCTCTCGGACAAAGACCAACGCAAGGAGACAGACCTTTCGGTCAGAGACCCGTCGGACAAAAACCTTTCGGCTCGGTCGGAGCAAAGAAGCCCGTCGAGGTTTCGTTCGTTCCCAAGGACACGGGAAAATCTTTCGGAAACAAGAAGAAATCCAGCGAGAAGAGTTACGACGACAAGAAGGCTATCAACAAAAAGTCGCTCGCTAAAGGTCAGGTCAGCGTCGACGATTTCGACGAGAACAAGTCGGGTTACAGAAAACTCCGCGTCAAGAAGGACAAGAGAAGCGGAGAACAATCTCAGACGGTAAAAATCGAAAAAGCAGTGATAAACAAGGAAATTATACCCATAAAAGAACTTTCCGAAAAACTTGGAATTTCGGCTATCGAGATAACCAAGAAACTTTTCAAGGAAGGAATAATGAAGACTATAAACGATTCGGTCGATTACGATACCGCCGGAGTTATCGCCGCCGATCTCGGAATCGAACTCGAACTCAAAATGGAAAAGAGCGCCGAAGAGGTTCTCTCAGAAGCGTTCGACGTTAAGGACGACGAAAAAGACCTCGTCAAGAGACCTCCCGTCGTTACCGTCATGGGTCACGTCGACCACGGAAAGACTTCCCTTCTCGACAGAATCAGAAGCGCGAACGTCACTTCGACCGAAGCCGGCGGCATAACTCAACACATCGGCGCTTATACGGTTAGTCTCAGCGGCGAAAAAATCACCTTCCTCGACACTCCCGGACACGCGGCTTTTACCGCAATGAGAGCGAGAGGAGCTCAGATCACCGATATAGCGATACTCGTAGTCGCCGCGGACGACGGCATAATGCCGCAAACCGTAGAGGCTATTCGTCACGCTCAAGCGGCGGGAGTTTCAATCATCGTTGCGGCGAACAAAATCGACAAACCTCAAGCAAACCTAGACAGAGTCAAACAACAACTCGCCGAGCAATCGGTTCTCATCGAGGAGTGGGGCGGAGACGTTGCGTTCGTTCCCGTGTCGGCAAAGACCGGCGAGGGCGTAGAAAACCTTTTGGAGACCGTTCTTTTGACCGCCGATGTAATGGAACTCAAAGCCAATCCGAACAGAATGGCTAAGGGCGCTATCATCGAGGCTAAGCTCGACAAGGGCAAGGGTCCTCTCGCGACAGTTCTCATTCAAAACGGAACTTTGAGAGCCGGAGACAATCTCGTCGCCGGAACGATTACCGGAAGAGTCAGAGCGATGATCGACGACAAGGGCAGAATGGTAAAAGAAGCCGGCCCGTCGACGGCGGTAGCCGTTCTCGGTTTGGAAGAAGTTCCAAACGCCGGAGATTCTATTTTCGCGGTAGAACAAGACAAACTTTCCAAGCTCGTCGCTCAAGAGAGACGAAACAAGGAAAGAGAAGAGATGATAAAACAATCGCAAAAGGTTACCTTGGACGATCTTTTTTCCAAGATCAGCGACGGAAACCTCAAGGCTCTCAACTTGGTTATCAAAGCCGACGTTCAAGGTTCGGTCGAGGCTGTCAAACAATCGCTTCTCGAACTTTCGAACGAAGAGGTTAAGGTTAACGTAATGCACGCGGCGGTCGGAGCGATAAACGAGACCGACGTAATGCTCGCCGATTCTTCCAACGCGATTATCATCGGATTTAACGTTCGTCCCGATTCCAAAGCGAAGGCTTTGGCAGAGCGCAGCAAGGTCGACGTTAGATTGTACAGAATAATCTACGAGGCGATCGACGACGTTCAAAACGCGATGAAAGGACTTATCGCTCCCAAGACGTACGAGATATATATGGGAAAAGCCGAAGTCAGACAGACGTTCAAGATTACCGGCGTAGGTATGGTCGCCGGATCGTACGTTACCGAAGGAAAGATTGTCAGACACGGAAAACTTCGCATATACAGAGACGACGTTATGATTTGCGAAGGAAACGTCAATCAATTGAAGAGATTTAAAGACGACGTCAAAGAAGTCTCGCAAGGCTTCGAATGCGGTATTTCGATCGAAAACTTCAACGATATCAAAGTCGGCGACTTTATCGAGAGTTATATAATCGAAACTAAGCCTGTCGTTTAAAAAAAAGAAATTGCCGACTTGAATAATCGTCGGCAATTTTTCAATAAAAGGAATGATCGTTATGAACGTAAAAAGAGAAAAGAGATTGAACAGTGAGTTTCAAAAGGAAATTTACTCGATTTTAAAGAACAAAATAAAAAATCCCCTCATAACCGAAATGTTCGCCGTTTCCGAGGCGAACGTCACGAACGATTTAAAACACGCCAAAGTCTTTATTTCGATATATTCGACGGACGCCGCGAAAAAAGCCGCGACCTTCGAGGCGATTAAGGACTCGGCTAAAGCCGTAAGAGGGGAACTCAGCAAAGTTATGCGTTTGAGAACGGTTCCGGAGATTAGTTTCTTCTTGGACGGTTCGGCGGAATACGGCGATAAAATAGATAGAATCTTGAGTACGATAACCTATTCGACGGTTGACGGAGAAG
The DNA here is from genome assembly GCA_964629115.1 of uncultured Acidiphilium sp. GTDB lineage: Bacteria > Bacillota > Clostridia > Christensenellales > Borkfalkiaceae > UBA10281. The sequence continues at coordinate 11,266 of CAZVPW010000021.1, read as the reverse complement.
AAGATGACGACGCTTAAAAGCATAGCCGAAAGGATTTTAAAAGCAAAATCCGTTTTGATTTTTACGCACGCCAGACCGGACGGCGATACGCTCGGTTGCGCGATGGCTTTGAGAACGGCTCTTATGGGAAAGGGATTAGAAGCCGACGTCGTGAACGCTTCCGAAATTCCTTCGAAGTATTCTTTATTCCCCTCTTTCGCGCAGATTAAAAAGCCCGAAGAGATAAATAGAGAATACGACGCCTATATTTCGACGGACGTGTCGGTAGAGAGTATGTTCGGAGATTCCTACGGTTTGTTCGCCGGCAGAAAAAACACCTTTAACGTCGATCATCACGTTTCCAATTCGCACTACGCAAACGAAAACTTCGTCCTTGACAGAGCGGCGTGCGCCGAGAATGTTTACGAGTTGATAATCGACCTCGGCGCGGAGATTACGCCAGAGATTGCCGATTATTTAATGCTCGGAATTTTGACCGATACGGGTAATTTCGCTCATAGCAACGTGACCGAAAACACACTTTTCACGGCGTCCAAACTCGTTTCGAAGGGCGCGAGGATACACGATATTTCGTACGCTATGTTTAAGAATCAAAAAAAGGCGAGAGCCCTTTTGGCGAGCAAGGCGTATTCCTCGCTTAGATTTTTCCTCGACGATAGGTTGGCTATTATAACCGTAACGAAAAGAGATCTCGAGTCGGTCGGCGCGACAAGCGATATGACCGAGGGGTTTATCGATTTTCCCCTCTCGATCGAGGGCGTCGAAGTCGCCGCGTCGATTTTGGAGTCTAAGAACAACGCCTATAAAATAAGTTTTCGAAGCAAAGGCAAGATAGACGTCAACGAAGTCGCGTCGACGTTCGGCGGCGGCGGACACGTTTTGGCGAGCGGTTGTATGATTTGCGGCTTTTACGAGGACGTCAAGGATAAAATAATAAAAGCGGTATCGGACGTTTTAGTATAATGAACGGTTTTTTAAATTTATACAAGCCGAAGGGCGTTTCTTCGGCTAAAATACTCAACGCCATAAAAAAATCCATTCGCGGGATTTCTGTCGGGCATATGGGAACTCTCGATCCGTTGGCGAGCGGAGTTCTTCCCGTCGCGATAGGAAAATCGACCCGCTTGTTCGATTATACTCTCGATAAAATAAAGGTATACGACGCGGTTTTCGCGTTCGGTTTTCAAACGGATACTCTCGACTTAGAAGGCAAGGTGGTAAAGACGAGCGACGTCGTCCCGAGCGAAGAAGAAGCAAAGGAAAAAGCGGCGTTGCTGACCGGAGAAATCATGCAAACGCCGCCGGCTTTTTCGGCTAAATGCGTAAACGGAAAACGCAGTTATCAACTCGCGAGAAAGGGAGAAGAGGTATCTTTGCCCCCGAAAAAAGTCGAGATAATCTCGATAGAATATCTCGGAAAACGAGGGGATAACGAGTTTAAATTCAGAATTTCTTGCAAGGGCGGAACGTATATTCGCTCGATAGCGAGAGATCTTGCGGAGTTGTGCGGAACGGTCGGTACGATGACCGATTTGGAGAGAATGGCGTCGGGTCCCTTTCTCGTGGAAAATTCGGTGACGGCGGAAGATTTTATCAACGCGGAAGACAAAGAAAGTTTGCTTTTGCCTCCCGAAACGGTCGTTTCCTATCCGAAACTTTTTCTCGACGACCGCCAAACGACGAGATTGTTCAACGGGCTGCGCGACGAATACGATATCTCCGACGGGTTATATTCGATTTATTCAGCGAACGGGTTTTACGGGGTCGGAGAGGTCTCCGACCGTAAAATTAAGGTTAAGGCGTATATAGAAGATGAAAATTATAGAATACGGAGAAAAGATTGACAAGCCTCGGGTTTTAGTTCTCGGATTTTTCGATTGTCTGCATATCGGGCATATAAAACTGATCGAAGAGGCTCGAAAAATCGCCAAAGAGAACTCGAGCGAGGTTTGTTTGTTTACTTTTGAAAACGGCGATTTTACTCCCGACGGCGTCGTTTTGACGTTTGACGAAAGGGTAAGCAAAGCCGAGCGATTGGGAGTTGAGTCCGTTTTAAAGGCGAACTTTAACGAGGCGTTTAAAAATACTTCGGCGGAAGATTTTTTTAATACGCTCGTCGCCGCAACGAATTTAAAAGGAATCGTTTGCGGTTACGACTATACTTTCGGAAAAGGGGCGTCGGGAAACGCCGAAACTCTCGCTCGATTATGTCGAATCAAAGGGGTAGTTTTAAAAGTCGTCGATCGCCAAGCGACCGAGGGAGAAAAAATATCCACGACTCTCGTAAAAAACCTTTTAAAGACGGGTAAAATCTGCGAGGCGAACGAATATTTGGGCGAACCTTATTTCATTCGAGGCACAGTCGTAAAGGGCAGAGCGGTCGGGAGAAAACTTGGTTTTCCCACGGCAAACGTAGTATTGGGCGAGAACAAGCTCGAGATAAAACGAGGAGTATATAAAACTCGCGTCGTCGTCGACGGGACGAGTTACGACGGAATTACGAATCTCGGCGCTCGTCCGACTTTCGGACTGAGCGAAGTCTTGACCGAAACCTACGTCGGCGGATTAAACGAAGATATTTACGGAAAGGAGATAACGGTCTTCTTTATCGAGTATATTAGGGATATAAAGAAATTTTCGAGCGAGGAAGAACTCGTCGAACAGTTAAAAAAGGATAAGGAACGCATACGATGATAAAATTCGGTCCAAGCGGAAACAGCGAGAGTTTTATAGCCGAAAAACACAAATTGACCGAGGAAGCGGCGAAGTGGGTTAAAGACAGAGATCTCGATTGCTACGAATATTCTTTCGGCAGAGGGGTAAATCTCGGAGAGGAAAAGGCGAAGAGCATAGGCGAGGCGTTTAAAAATCAAGGCGTCTCTTTGAGCGTTCACGCGCCGTATTTCATAAACTTCGCAACCGAGGAAGATGAGAAGGCAAAAAATTCTTTCGGTTACCTTTTGTCGAGCGCGGCGGCGGCTAAAACTATGGGCGCGAATAGGGTTATTTTTCACCCGGCGTCGCAAGGAAAGTCGTCGAGAGAAGACGCCGTGAAAAGAACGGCGAGAAGACTCGAAGAACTCAAAGAATACGTTTATGAAAAAGGGTTCGACGATATGTTTTTTTGTCCCGAAACCATGGGAAAACTCGGGCAAATCGGAACGATAGAGGAGATAACCGACTTTTGTAAAATAGCCGATTTTTATCTTCCCACCGTCGATTTCGGGCACGTTAACGCTCGAGAACAAGGAAGTTTAAAAACCGAACGAGACTATGCGGACAGGCTTTCGTATATGATTGATAATCTCGGGTTTGAAAAAATGAAAAATTTTCACGTTCATTTCTCTAAAGTTCAGTATTCGGCAAAGGGAGAGGTCAGACATTTGACCTTTGCGGACGATATTTACGGACCCGAATTCGAGCCGCTTGCGTCGGCTCTCGTAAAACTCGGTTTAGAGCCGGTCGTCGTTTGCGAATCCGCCGGAACTCAAGCCGAGGACGCCGCCGCAATGAAGAATATATATTTCGAGACTTTGTCGGCGCTCGGGACGAGATAAACGAGAACGAAGAGGGCTTTAAATAACCTCTTAAAAAAACCAATAGTATTGCTTAAAAAAGCGAAAAACAAGGAAAAAACGGTTTTCACCGTTTTTTCTTTTTTCGCGGTTTTCATTTTCGTTGACAAAAAGAGGATTAAGCATTAAAATTAAAGAATTACGATAGAGTAGATATTTTATATAGGAGGATCTTAATGTTAAAGAAATTGGCAAGAAGCTTGCGAGAATACAAAAAAGCGACGATTTTAACTATCGTCTGTATGGTATTCGAAGCGGCTATGGAGGTTTTGATTCCTCTGCTTATTTTTGAATTCGGCAAGCGCGTTCAGCCGGAAAGCGGTTCGCCGGACGTTCAAGGAATGATCACTTACGGTTGTTTGATGGTCGGGGCGGCGTTTATTTCGCTTTTTGCGGGAATGCTCGGCGGAAAGTTCTGCGCCGAAGCTTCGACGGGATTCGCGGCGAATTTGCGCCACGATATGTTTGCAAACGTTCAGAAGTTTTCTTTTTCGAACATAGACAAATTCAGCCCGTCGTCTCTCGTTACGAGACTCACGACCGACACGGCTAACGTTCAAATGTCGTTTATGATGCTCATAAGAACGGCTATAAGAAGTCCGCTTATGCTCATATTCTCGGTCGTTATGAGTTTTAGTATAAACACGACTTTGCCCGTAATCTTTTTCGTTACGATACCATTCCTCGCTTTCGGTCTTTTGTTTGTCGGAGCCAAGGCGTTGCCCATTTTCAAGAAACTTTTCGTTCGTTACGACGCGTTGAACGAGTCGGTTCAAGAAAACGTTTCGGGAATGAGAGTCGTCAAGGCGTACGTCAGAGAGGATTACGAATCGGAGAAGTTTAACTCCGTTTCCAACGAATTGTGCGACGAGTTTACCAAAGCCGAGAAGATTTTGGCTTTAAACTCCCCGATAATGCAAGTTTGCTTGCACGGCGCGCTTCTCGCGCTCGCGTTTTTCGGCTCGCGTATCATTCTTCGCGGAGAAGCCGGACTCAACGTTTTCGGACTTCAATCTCTCACGACTTATTCCCTTCAAATTCTTATGGCGTTGATGATGATTTCGTCGGTTTTCGTTATGATCGTTATGTCCTTGGAATCGGCGAGACGTATCGTCGAGGTTTTGGACGAAAAGAGCGATCTTTCGAACCCCGAAAACCCCTTGACAGAGGTTAAGAACGGAGATATCGAATTTGACGACGTCAGCTTCAAATATTCGAGCAAAGCCGAGCGTTTTGCTCTAGAAAATATCAACGTAAAAATCAAATCGGGTCAAACGGTCGGAATTATCGGCGGAACGGGATCGTCTAAAACGACCCTCGTCAATCTTATTTCCAGACTTTACGACGTTACCGAGGGTTCGGTTAAGGTTGGCGGAGCGGACGTTAGAGAATACGATATGGAAGTTCTCAGAAAGAGCGTAGCCGTCGTTTTGCAAAAGAACACTTTGTTTAGCGGAACCATAAAAGAGAATCTCCGTTGGGGAAAAGCGAACGCGACGGACGAAGAACTCGTCGCCGCGTGCAAACTCGCTCAAGCGGACGAATTCATTTGCTCGTTCCCCGACGGTTACGATACTAGGATCGATCAAGGCGGAGCGAACGTTTCGGGCGGTCAGAAGCAGAGACTTTGTATTGCGAGAGCGCTTCTCGCAAACCCGAGGATTCTTATTTTGGACGATTCGACCAGCGCGGTCGATATGAAGACGGACGCTTTGCTTCGCGCGGCGTTCGACAAATACATACCCGAAACGACCAAGATAATCATCGCTCAAAGAATTTCTTCGGTTATGGACGCCGATTTGATAATCGTTATGGACAACGGAAAGGTCGACGCGGTCGGAACGCACGATGACCTTCTCGCGAGCAACGAGATTTACAAAGAAGTTTACTATTCGCAAAATAAACAGAGCGATTCGGAAGGAGGGAACGATTAATGTCCGAGAAAAAAACAAACGGCGTCAGACCTCCGAAAAAGGTCGGAAAGGCTAATTTTAATTCTCTCAAGAGAATAATCGGAATTCTCTTTAAAAACTACAAAATAATGCTCGTCGGAATTATCGCGTGTATCTTTTTCAGCGCGATATCGAGTTCGGTTGCGGGCATATTCCTTGAAAATATATATACTGAGATAGACGTATTCTTAAAAGGAGCGCAAAACTTCAACCAAGCGTGGGCAAACATCTTGAAAGTTTTGGCGGTAATGCTTGGCGTTTACGTCGTCGGTTGGATTGCGAACTATCTTTTAGGTCGCTTGGGAGCCGTTTTAACTCAAAGGTTCTTGCGAGATATGAGAAACGATCTCTTCAATAAAATGCAGAGATTGCCCATCAAGTACTTCGACCGCAACGCGCACGGCGACATAATGAGCGTATACACCAACGATATCGACGCCATAAGACAACTCGTATCCCAGAGTATGCCGCAACTTCTTTCGACGGTCATAATTCTTATCACGTTAACTTGCGTAATGCTATATTTTAGCGCGTTGTTGTGGGCTATCGTCGTTTTGGGAACGATCGTAATTCTTCTCATTACAAAGAAGATAGGCGGCAAGAGCGCTAAATTCTTTATGGCTCAACAAAAATCCGTCGGAAAAGTCGAGGGTTGCGTCGAAGAAATGATGAACGGACAGAAGGTCGTTAAGGTGTTCTGTCACGAAGAAAAAGCGGTCGCGGATTTCGACGCTTTAAACGGCGAACTTCGCGAAGTATCTTGCAAGGCGAACGCGTTTTCCAATATGCTTATGCCGATAATTCACAATATCGGAAACATAATGTACGTCGTAATAGCCTTTATCGGTTGCGGAATATATATCGCTAGCGACGGCGCTGGGGTAAACTTCGGCTTCAAAGGGCTTATCGAGAACGGATCGTTTGCGTACGCTTTATCCATTCCCATAGTCGTATCTTTCCTCGGAATGGCAAGACAATTCGCAAACCAAATGGGTCAAATTTCCAACCAGATAAACTCCGTCGTAATGGCTATGGCGGGCGCGACGAGATTTTTCGATTTGCTCGACCAAAAGATCGAAGAGGACAACGGTTACGTCACCCTCGTTAACGCCGAATACGACGAAAGCGGCGCCTTGCGCGAGAGCGAAAAGAGAACGGGAGTTTGGGCGTGGAAACATCCGCACAGCGCCGACGGAAGCGTAACTTACACTCTTTTGCAAGGCGATATAGTGATGGACGACGTCGACTTCGGGTACGACGAAAACAAGATAGTTCTTCACAATATAACCCTTTACGCAAAGCCCGGACAAAAAGTCGCGTTCGTAGGGGCGACGGGAGCCGGAAAGACGACGATAACCAATCTTATCAACAGATTTTACGATATCGCCGACGGAAAGATTCGTTACGACGGAATCAATATCAACAAGATCGCCAAGGACGATTTGAGAAGATCTCTCGGCGTCGTCTTGCAAGACGTCAATTTGTTCGCGGGAACGGTAATGGATAATATCAGATACGGCAAACTCGACGCGACCGACGATGAGTGTATCGCCGCGGCAAAACTTGCCGGAGCGGACGATTTCATCGAGCGGCTTCCCGACGGATATTCTACGATGTTGACAAACAACGGAGCAAATCTTTCGCAAGGTCAAAGACAACTTATCTCCATCGCGAGAGCGGCGGTCGCCGATCCTCCGGTAATGATTCTCGACGAGGCTACCTCTTCGATCGATACGAGAACGGAAGCGATTGTTTCGCGCGGAATGGATAAACTTATGGAAGGAAGAACGGTATTCGTAATAGCGCATAGATTGTCTACCGTTAGAAACTCCGACGTTATTATGGTTCTCGACCACGGCAGAATCATCGAGAGAGGAAGTCACGAAAAACTCATAGCCGAAAAGAGCACTTATTATCAATTGTACACCGGGGCTTTCGAGCTCGAATAAAAGGAGAAAAATGGAACAAATCGACGTATTTTTTGAAAGAAGAAGCGTGAGGAGTTACAACGGCAAGCCCGTTCCGACCGAGTTGGTCGATAAAATTATCGAGGCGGGCTTATACGCTCCGTCGGCGCTCGGAAAACAAAAGACGATTATCATTGAGATAAGCGATAAAAAGACTCGCGACGAGTTGTCGGCTTTAAACGCGAGCATAGCCGAAATCGAACGCGATCCCTTTTACGGCGCTCCGACCGTTTTGCTCGTCGCTTCCGAAAATACTCCGACTGCTGTTTGCGACGGTAGCTGCGTAATCGACAATATGTTGAACGCCGCTTACGCTCTCGGAGTTAGTTCTTGTTGGATACACAGAGCCGACGAGGAGTTAAAGAGCGAATACGGAATCAATCTCTTGAAAAGGCTCGGGATCGAAGGCGATTACGTCGGCGTAGGTCACGTTATTTTGGGTTATACCGACGAGGAGATTCCCGAAGCCAAGCCGAGAAGAGAGGGAAGAGTTTTTAAAATTTAATTTAGATTAAGGATACGCGTCGCGATTTTAGATTACGGCGCGTATTTGCGTATAAAAAACGCGTTCGTCGACCGAATCGCGTTATACGACGTGGGTTTATGAAAAGGATTGTTATAGATACGGATATAGGAGCGGATAGCGACGACGCAATCGCTCTGTCGTTGTTGTTAAAAGCGAGAGAGAATCTCTTTGCGAAATTCTTGCGGTAACCGTTTGTACGGCTCGAGACGGAGCGGCGGAAACCGCGCGGACGTTTTCGGAGTTTTACAATAAAAGAAAAATACCCGTCGGCAAGATGAACGGGGCTCTTAAATGCGACGAAGTCGACTATTATGCGAAAACAATAAAAAACCGATATAAGGCGGAAGTCGAAAGCGTAGACGCGACGAAACTTTTGCGTCGGACGTTGGCGCAAAGCGCGGAAAAGGTAACTTTTGTCGGAATCGGACCGCTGAAAAACGCAAGCGACTTGCTCAAAAAGTTTGCCGGACGAAATAATCGCCTTTAAGCGGCGTCGAGTTGTTTGCTCAAAAGGTAGACAAACTTTACGTTATGGGCGGTTCGTTTAGAGAAAACGCCGAAAAAATCGGTAGATTTAACCCCAAAGAGTTCAATATCGCTCAAGACGAAAATTCGGCGAGGGAAACTTTGAGTCTTTGCCCGACAGATATAGTATTTATCCCGTTTGAGGTTGGGGCGGAAGTTATTGCCGAGGTTTATAAAAGGGACGAGCCTCTGTGGGATTGTATGAAAGCCTTTGCCGACGCCGCCGAGTCGAAATACGACGACGTTATTCGGAATTTTTCCTTCGATCCGATAACGGTTATGGCGGCGTTGGAAAGAGACGAGTGGAAATTTGAGTTTTCGAAACGCGGAGACGTCGAAATAACCGCCGAGGGGGAGGCTGTCTTTAAGCCTAATCCCAACGGAAAAAGCTCGTACGTTTCTACGAAGACAAATTTAAAAGATATACGAGAAAAATTAAACGATTATATAAAAGGGGATACGAAATGAAAAAAGTAATTGTGGTTGGAAGTACGAATACCGATTTGGTTATCGGGGCTCCGAGGGGGAGGCTGTCTTTAAGCCTAATCCCAACGGAAAAAGCTCGTACGTTTCTACGAAGACAAATTTAAAAGATATACGAGAAAAATTAAACGATTATATAAAAGGGGATACGAAATGAAAAAAGTAATTGTGGTTGGAAGTACGAATACCGATTTGGTTATCGGGGCTCCCAAGGCTCCGGCAAAAGGCGAGACTATAACGGGCGGAGGCTTCTTTATCGCTCGCGGAGGAAAAGGGGCAAATCAAGCGGTCGCGGCGGTTCGCTTTGGCGGAAACGTCGCGATGAGCGCCGTGGTCGGAGACGATTTGTTTGGGAAAGACGCTTTGAAGTCTCTTGAAATCGAGAAAATTGATACGACTGCCGTTCGCGTAAGCGATGAGGCTAACGGCGGAGTCGCCGTAATAACCGTAATCGACGGCGACAACCGTATAATACTCGATAAGGGTACGAACGCTCTGCTTGACGAGAGCGACGTCGACGCCGCGTTGTCTTTGGCGTCGGACGGCGATATCTTATTGACTCAAGCCGAAACTCCGATTGCGGCTACGGGATACGCGTTAAAGTCGGCTAAACAAAAAGGAATGACGACCATTTTCAACCCCGCGCCCGCCGATAAGGCGTACGAGGAATTTTTCGGCTTATGCGACTATTTGATTCCCAACGAGACCGAGGCGGAGACGTTTGGCGGACTCGATGAGATAAAGAGAAAAACGGACGCCGTCGTCATAACGACTTTGGGCGGAAAGGGTTACGCTATAAGCAAGGGAAACGAATACAAAGAGTATCCTTGCGTAAAAATAAAGGCGGTGGATACGACCGCCGCCGGAGATACTTTTTGCGGCGTGTTCGCCGTTTGTCTCGCCGAGGGTAAAACGGTTGAGAGAGCGGCTCAAATAGCGTCCGCCGCCGGCTTCCGCGGCGTGTTTGAACAAAGGGGCTCAAACGTCTATTCCGACGAGAGAAAGGGTCGACTCGTTTATCAAAGAGAACGGCGGCGAGCCGATAGATTAAAAATAAAGTCAAAGTTAAAAGCATTGAAAAAACCGACGAGAAAGAGCGTCGGACTTTTTTTTGTTTTTGAGTTTATGAAAAAACCTCGCCTTAAATAAGGCGAGGAATAATTCTTTTTCGATTATGCTTTCAAAGCGTTGATTCTTTTGCTGAGACCCGACTTCTTGTTAGCGGCGGTGTTTTTGTGGTAAACGCCCTTGGAAACGGAAGAATCGATGATGGACGCGGTCTCGGGGTAAAGCTTAACCGCTTCTTCGTAATTTCCGCTGTCGATGACCGCGTTGAGTTTTTTGATGGCGGTCTTAACTTCGGATTTATTGTTTTTGTTTACAAGGTTCTTTTTAGCGTTTACGAGAACGCGCTTCTTGGCGGATTTAATATTAGGCACTTTATTTTCTCCTTTTATGAGTTTTTCATTTTTAAGTCTTATTTATTTTACCACAAAAAAAAACGTTTGACAAGAATATTTCGACGATTTTCAAATATTCTTTTAAAAATTCCGCGTCTACGGTTAAAGATATTTCTTTTTTTCTCGGCATATAATGTACAATCGAGGAAAAAGAGCGTGGATAAGAGATGCGTGGCGTTTTACGACAGCGGTTTCGGCGGTTTGACTTTGCTCGAAAGGACGAGAAATTCTTTTCCGAGCGAGGATTACGTCTATTTCGCCGATTTGAAAAATATGCCGTACGGCGAGAAAAGTCAAGGGGAATTAGAGAACATATTTTACGCGGCGTTAAAAAAAATCGCGAGTTTTTCGCCAAAGCTTATCGTCGTCGCGTGCAACACGATGTCTTGCTCGATGAAGGATAGGGCAAAGAATTTTCCGGTAAAGATCGTTTGGGTCGTTCCGTATTTGGGGAGAAAAGGGGAAAGAACTATCCTCTTGTCGACCCTTTCGACCTCTCGTTCGGAGTACGTTGCGCGGCTCGTCGGGGAAAAAACGACTTTTTTTCCACTGCGTTTTTTGGCGGAGGCGATCGATAAATGGAGCGAGGGCGGCGAAAAACCGAACGTTGAAAAGTGGTTGGATGGGGTCGACAGATCGTTCGACGTCGTCTCGCTCGGTTGCACGCATTTTTCCCGACTTGCCGACGATTTTCAAAAAGCCTTTCCGAGGAGCGTTATAAAGAGCGGGGAGGAGGCGGCGTTCGGTGAAATTTCAAATTTTTTGACCACATTTGACC
>CAZVPW010000020.1:0-17480 GCA_964629115.1 uncultured Acidiphilium sp. | reverse complement strand
GTCGGAGGCGCTCGCAACGCTTCCTCTTTTTTACGCCGAAAGCGTCCCGGCTCTCTTCGTCGGATGCGCCCTCGCAAATCTCGGCGGAACGGGGGCGTTCGACGTTTTGATCGGCTCTTTGGCGACCCTCGTTTCCGCCGCTTGTTCTTACGCGGTCGGAAGAGCCGTCAAAAACAAAAGCGCGCGATTCTTTTTGGGGATGATTTTCCCGGTAGTAATCAACGCTTTCGCAATTCCGCTCGTCTTTTTGCTGAGCGGAGTCGAATCGTACGGATATTGGATCGAGGTTCTCTTGGTCGGCGGCGGACAACTCGAAGCAATCGGGGTTTTCGGCTCGATTTTGTATTTTTCGTTGTATAAATTCGTTTGCGGATCGAACGGAATTTTAAGCGATAGAACCGAATAAAAAAACAAGCGCTTTACGCTTCGCCGAGCGACGAAACTACGGGAGGAACAAAGCGCAATAATCGCGCAAGGAGTCGAAATGAAATTAAAATCGTTACGCGTTGAAAACTACGGAAAACTATCCGCCAAAGAATACGTCTTTTCCGACGGGGCGAATGAAATATTCGGCGAGAACGGTTACGGGAAAACCACTCTCGCATCCTTTTTAAAAGCGATGTTTTACGGTTTGCCGCCCGTCCGAGCAAACGCCAAGGAATTTAACGACCGAATGAGATATTACCCCTTCTCGGGCGGAAAATTCGGCGGCTCTCTCGAAATGGAATTTAATGGCAAAAACTACCGTATAGAGCGATTCTTCGATAAAAAGAGCCCCGTAAACGACCAACTTAAGGTCTTTGAAAACAACCTTCTTCTCGACGATTTTAACGGCGAGCCCGGGTTTTTCTTTTTCGGACTCGACGCCGATTCTTACGTCAGAACGACCTTTATCGACTCGACGGTCGACGAGATTTGCTCGACGGGAACGATAAACGGCCTTTTGGGCGAATACCTCGCCAAAACCGACGGCTCTACCTTTGACGACGCGATTGACAAACTGACCGCGGCGGCAAAAAAATACAAGCAACAGAGGGGCTCGAACGATAAAATTTCAATCGCCAAAGCCAAAATTTCCGACTTGAATTTCGCCGTCGAAAACCTCGAAAAAGTCTATTCGGGGCTCGACGAGAAATACGCCCGACTCTCCGAACTCGAGGCAAGGGAAAAACAAGCCAAAGAAGTTTTGAAAGCCGACGCCGAACGAAAGGTTAGATTCGAAAAGAGAAAAACCTACGACAGTCTCGCCTCGGACGCAGACAAACTATCCAAAAAACTCGATAGCCTCGTCGTTTCGTACGGAAACTCCACTCCATCGCCCGACGACGTCGAACGAGCCGAAAACCTCTTAAACGAGATAGAAAAACTCTCCGTTCTTCAATTGGAAACAAAACTCTCGGACGAGAAAAACCGCCGTTTACAAGCATATAGGCAGACTTTTGAAAACGGAATACCCTCCGCCGACGCCCTTAAAACGGCGAGCGAAAAAATCGACGAAATCGCGCGCCTTCAAGCCGAAAACGACGCCAAAGCGAGCGGAGCGGACGACGTCTCCTCTTTTCCGAAGGCTTTTTCGGAAGCCTCGACTCCGGAGAGAATCGAAAGACTCGAACGAGACTTTCGCGCTCTCGACAAATCCCCGATTTCAACCGAAAAACCACAAAAAACGGGAAAAGCTCGCCTCGCGGCGGCTTGTTCGGCCTCAATCGTCGGCATTGTCGCGACGGCGATTTCACTCGCCTTGACCCTCTCGCCCGTCGCCGTTTTCGTCGGGGCGGCGCTCTTCGTCTGCGGAGCGGCGGCGTCCGCCGTATGCCTTTTAAAAGACAACAAGACGACGAAACTCAACCGAGAACTCGACGAAAAACTCAAAAAAGAGAGCGAAGAAAGAGAAAATCTCTCAAACGAGATAGAAGAACTTCTCTCGTCGTTCGGATACGTTTCGGACGACAAACGCGAGGAATATTACAATTTAAAGAGCGATTATTCCCTCTACCTCGCGACGCGAGCGAGAAATGAAAAAGCCAAAAGGGAAGAACGAGAAAATCAAAATAAAATCGACGACGCAAAAGGTCGCGTAATTAACTTTTTCAATAAATTCGAAATAGATTCAAGCAATCTCGGCGAGGGGTTATACCTCTTGAAACGAAGCGTCGAAGACTACCTTTCTTTGAGAGAGGAACGCCGTTCGCAAACGGAGAGAGCGGAAGCGATAACCCAGCGAGCAGAAGAGAAAAAAGAAGAGGCTCGCCTTTTGCTCTCGCGTTTCAATCTATCGCTCGACGGCGACGCAAAATCGCGATTAAAGAGCATAGAGACCGACTTATTTGAAATCGAGAGGCTTAAAAAAGACCTCGCGACGGCAAACCAAAAGGCTCTTCGCTACAAAGAAGAAAACGGCGTCGACGACAAAGAACGACTCCCCTCGCCCGAAGAAACCGACCTCGAAGAAGAGTATCGCGCGCTTCAGAGATCTATCGTCGCCTTGAAACAAAGCATTTCCGCGGACGAGAACGACTGCGAGAGCTTTTACGAAAAGAAATCTCGACTTGAAACCGAGGAAAACAACCTAAAGGCATATCGCGAAAAACTCAAAAATATCGAATCGGCGAAAAAGTATTTAACCCAAGCAAACGACTTTTTGCAAGAAAAATACGTCGCGCCGATAAAAGACAAATTCGTCAAATTCGCCGCCCCGATCGAAAAGGCGCTCGGCGAAAAGGTTCGAATGGACAAAGACTTCCAAATCTCTTTCGAGAGAGAGGGAGAAATCCGACACAACAAGCATTTGAGCGCCGGGCAAAGAATGATTTTATCCCTTTGTTTTAGATTCAGCCTAATCGAAAACGCCTTCCCCGGCGACAAACCTTTCGTCGTCATGGACGATCCGTTCGTAAGTCTCGACAAGGAGCATATCGAACGCGCCGCCGCGTTTTTGCAAGAAATTTCGCAAGAAACTCAGATAATATATCTCTATTGTCACGAGAGCAGAAAACTGAGCCATCCGCCCGAAAATCCTTTTCGCCCGAAATCTTTTCAATAAAAAACTTTTCAACCGAAATCTTTTCGACAAAAATTTTTCCTCTCGCCCGTATCCGACGAAACCCGAGATAGGTATATTCTCGTCGCGATCGGTCTATAATCCGCTTATGATAAAAAGCAGTCTTAGCGTCGACGCGGTCAAGAGGGCCATCGCAAAAAGCATGGGCGAAGACGTGCGCGTGCGCGTGAATTTAGGAAGAAACAAGTACGCTCTTTACAAGGGTAAAATCACAAACGTATATCCGGCTCTATTCACCGTGTCGCCGTACGGCGACTTCAACGGCAAGACGAGTTTTTCATACTCCGAAGTCTGTTGCGGAAACGTCGTGATAAGTCGAGGCAAACCCAAGACAAGCGAGTAAAAACGGATAAAACGACCGAATAACCGCAGAGCGAACGGCGATAAAAGCGGCGACAAACGCCGAAACGAACGAACGCCGCATAAACGGCGAGACCGAATCATATATTATACCGAAAAAACTATCGGAGGTATGATATATGATAAAGCCGGAGTTCGGCAAGGCGAGATGCGTCGATACGGCGTTTTACGAGACCAAAGTCTCGGCGGAAAGCCGAATCGCCGTCGGTCAAGAGGTAAAGAAGGAACTTTCAACGTCCGCGACGGCGTTCGTCGTCGGAACGGAAAATAAAAACGGAAAGACGATAGTCGACGTAAAAACGGCGTTCCGCTTGGTTTATCTCGCGGAAGACGGTTTCAAAAAAGCCGACGCGTTTGCCGAGACCCAAGTCGAAATCCCGTTTGAAAACGCGCTCGCGAAAGCGATTGCCGTAGGCGCGAGAACGGTCAGAAAAGCCGACGGACTCGTCGCCAAATGCTCGATTGAAATCAAGGCGAGCGCCCTCGTCGAAAAACAAGCGACCGCCCTCGTCGGCGGAGATCGATTGAGAACAAAAGAACGCGCGGAAAACTTCGATTCCGTCGGGAATTTCTCATTCGATAAGTTTGTCGTAACCGAAGAATTCGACGTCGATTACGCCGTAAAAGAAGTATTGACAAACGAGGCGACCGTCGACTTAAGAGAGGTAACGGCGACCGCGTCGGGTATTCTTTTCGAGGGCGAAATCGGACTGTCGCTCAAAGCGACGCCCTTTTCGGACGACCGCGACGTTACGACCGAAAGAAGGACTATCCCGTTCAGATTCGAACTAAGCGACCCCGATTCTTCTCTCGACGCCTCGGCGATAGGCGATTGCGAAATCGAAAAAATCGCGTTTAAGGTATACGCCGACGAGGGAAAGGGCGTAAGTTCGGTCGGCGCGGAAATATCACTATCCTTTTCGGGAGCGATCGTCGAGAGTCAAACTTTCGCCTTTGCGGACGACGTCTACTCCATAGACGGCGACGCCGACGTCCAAACGACCGAGTTTGCCTCCGCGACGTTTACGGGCTTAAACCAAACGACAGAAAAAATAACCGTCGACGCGAACGGAGAAATTCCGCCCGACGGAAAGATAATCGCCGAGTTCGGCTCAAGGGCGAGGACGACCGACGTCGTAAAGCAAGACGGAGGATATTCGATCGTCGGAATCGTCGAAGCCGACCTGCTCTTCAAAAACGCCGACAACGGTTTTTCGGCGACCAAAGCCCAAGCGCCTTTTTCGTTATCGGTCTCTTCAAGCGACGAAATATACGACGTCGAAACTTCTCTCCTCGACTTTTCCGCCGCCGCAAAAGAAGGCTCTATCTCGTTTGATTGCAAGATAAAAGCATCGTATAAGTCGTTTAAACGCAATTATTACCAATTCATAACGTCGGTCGAAGAAAGAGTCGGAAAGAAAAACGACGACGCGATAAGCGTTCTAATTCCCCAAAAGGGAGACGAACTTTGGGACGTCGCGAAGAAACTTAGAACCGACGAAAACGAGATCATGAGATTTAACAACGAACTCGAATTTCCCCTTTCGGGAGAAGAAAGAATCGTCGTATACAGACAAAAGAAAGGAGTTTAACAAAAAATTTCGAATGAGCGCAAAAGTAAAAGCCGCGGCAAAGATCAATTTAACCCTTAACGTCTTCGGCAAAAAAGACGGCTATCACGACATCGAGAGCATCGTCGTTCCGATAAATTTAAGAGACGACGTTACGGCGAGAAAAATCAAAAAGCGCGAAATCAAACTTAAAACCGCGGGTATCGGCGAATACGATATCCCCGCCCAAAAAAACAACGCCTATAAAGCGGCGAAACTTTTTTCGGAGACATTTAATACGGGCGGAGTCGAAATCTCAATCAAAAAGAGAATACCGCTTGCCGGAGGTCTCGGCGGAAGTTCGGCGGACGCGGCGGCGACGCTCGTCGCCATGAACAAGGTTTTCAAAACAAACGCCGACGTTAAACCCCTCGCCGACAAACTCGGAAGCGATACCGGTTATATGACGATCGGAGGCTTCGCTTTGATTTCCGGAAGGGGCGAAAAGGTCGAACCGATTCAAAGCAAACTCGAACTTAACTTCGTCCTCGTCTTCGCAAAGAGCGGCGTCAATACCGCCGACTGTTATAAACGGTTTGACGACGGCGGATATCAAGGCGCTCTCGCCGACAATCAAAAGGCGAAAGAAGCGCTCGAGACGGGAGATTTCCAAGGTCTTTGCGAGCAAATATCCAACGCTCTCGCTCTACCCGCGAGCGATCTCAACGACGAGGTAAAAAACAATCTCGCGAAACTGAAAGCGCTTTCGCCGTCGGCTTGCGGAATGACGGGAAGCGGCTCGACGACCTTCGCGATTTTCGAAACTCCCGAACTCTGTCTGTGGGCTGCCGACGCCTTGAGAAAGCAAGGACTTGACGCCGAATGTTTTTACGGCGTCGACAAATAAAACGGGGTCGCTTAAAAATTTCGCGAGGTTTTAGCAAGGTTTTACCGACGCGCTATACGCTTATAAAAACGAATACGACCTAAAAACCGCGAGGCTAAAATCCGCGCAAAATCTCAATCAAAACTAAAACCCCGTTCGTATCTTTCCGATACGAACGGGGTTTTTGCGTTCTTTCCGCCTCTTACTCGAGAACTGCTTTTATTCTTCTGACGCCGGCGGACGACGCTTCTTCCTTAACTATTCTGAAACGGTTAAGTTCGCCGGTGCTCGCGGCGTGAGGTCCGCCGCAAATTTCTTTACTGTATTTTCCGATAGTATAAACTTTTACCTTGTCGCCGTATTTCGCGTCGAACACGCCTATCGCTCCGCTCGCTTTTGCGAGTTCGGGAGTCGTCTCCTCAAGGGTTACGGGAACGTCGGCTTTTATAGCCTCGTTTACCCAATCCTCGACGGCTTTAAGTTCTTCGGGAAGAAGTTTTCTGTCGAAATTAAAGTCGAAACGAAGTCTTTCGACGGTTATGTTCGAACCCTTTTGGTTGATTCCGTCGTCTTTGAGAACGGATTTCAACGCGGCGTTCAAGAGGTGAGTCGCCGTGTGCAATCTCGCCGTGATTTCGTTCTGTTCGGCAAGACCGCCCTTAAACGCGCCTTGGGGTTGTTGCTTGCTCTTTTCTTGATGCTCCTTGAAAGCGTCGGCAAAACCCTTGGAGTCGACCGTATATCCCGCCTCCGCCGCGAGCTCCTCGGTGAGTTCCAAGGGGAAACCGAAGGTGTCGTAAAGCCTAAACGCTTGTTTTCCGCTAATCTCGGTATCGGGAACGCGATTCGGATCTTTGCTCGCCAAGAATTCGCTCTTTCTCTTGAGTCCCTCGACGCATTTGTTAAACTCTTTGAGTCCGGTCGCCAAAGTCGCCTCGAATTTAGCGCATTCCTTGGCTATCTCGGAGAGAATGTATTCCTCTTTCTCGACGAGAAGGGGATACGCCTCGTCGTAAATTTGCTCGATAAATATTTTCGCGACCGATCCCAAAATTTCGGAAGACGCGCCGAGAATACGGGCGTAACGAATAGCCCTTCTCATAAGTCTTCTCAAAATATATCCCGCTCCGACGTTGGACGGAACGATTCCGTTTCTGTCGCCGATAAGCATAACCGACGTTCTGATATGGTCGGCGACTATTCTCATAGCCTTTCTTGCTTCGGGATCGTCGTCGTAACTCTTGCCCGTCGCTCTCTCGAGTTCGTTTATGACCGGCAAGAACAAATCGGTTTTGTATCCGTCGGTTATTCCGTTCAAGAAAGCCAACAATCTGTCCAAACCGAAGCCCGTGTCGACGTTCTTGCTCGAAAGCGGTTCGTATCCGCTCTCGGTCTTTTTATATTGCATATACACGTCGTTTCCGATCTCGACGTATCTTCCGCAACCGCAATCGGGTCCGCAGTTAGGTCCGCACGGCTTGTCGTGGCGGGGATAGAACCACTCGTTGTCGGGACCGCACGGAGTTCCGACCGTTCCCTCGAGTTCCCACCAGTTGTCTTTTTTGGGAAGATAGAAAATATGCTCGGAACGAACTCCGACTTCCTTTAACAAAGCGGCGGTCTCGTCGTCGCGAGGAGCGGCGGAATCGCCTTCGAAAACGGTCGAGCAAATCTCTTTTCCGTCGAGTTTGAATACCTCGGTCAAGAGTTCGTACGACCATTTGGTCTTTTCTTTTTTGAAATAATCGCCGAGAGACCAGTTGCCCATCATTTCGAAGAAAGTGAAGTGGGCGGGGTCGCCGACGCTCTCGATATCCACCGTCCTGACGCAACCTTGAACGTTGCAAAGTCTGGTCTTGCCCGACGGGTGTTTCGCGCCGAGGAGGTAGGGCATGAGCGGTTGCATACCGGCGACGTTGAACATAACTCCGGTCGAACCGTCTCCGATAAGAGAGACGGCGCCAATGTCGACGTGCCCTCTGTCTTCGTAAAATTTAATCCATGCTTTTCTTAATTCTTTAGACGTAATCATCTCGTTTTCCTTTTCGTCCGCCCGACTGCCTCGACCGCGAACTTGTTTTTTCGTTATTGGTTTTATATTCGCTATTATATATTATTTCGGTTGATTTTGCAAACCGTTTGACTTAATTTTTCTTTTTTAAAAGAAAACGGTCGCTTTGAGCGCGCTCTCGCCTTAGCCTTTTCCCTCCGCTCTCGCCTCGCCCCTTAAACAGTCCGTCGAAACAATCGACTCTTTTTAGGCTCGCGCGTCTTAGCTTGTCCGTTTGGTTTAACGGAGTTTAGAAGCGCCAAAAGCCGCTTAAGTCCGCCGACGCCTCTCCCCGATTTAAACTCGAGAAATCCGTTCGGCTCGAGCGTTAAAACAATCTTTAAAAACAAGAAATAGGGCTATAAGTCGATTATTAGGCTTTTTTAACCGAAACGCCGTCTTTTGAAATCATAACCGCGTAACCGAGAGAAAGAATCTCCGTCCTTATCGCGTCGCTCGTCGCGTAATCTTTCGCGGCTCTCGCCTCGCTCATCTTTTGAGCGAGCGCAAGGACGTTTTCGGGAACTTGGCAAGCGTTTTTCGCCTCGTAATCGGCAACAAATTTCGACGGCTCGGCTTTGAATATTCCGAGGAGCGAATAGGTGTTTTTTATTTGCGAAAGCATTTCGCCCGCCAAAGAATCCTTTTGAGCGACGAGCGCTTTTGCCTTTTTAAAAAAAGCGTAAAGGTTGGAAAGCGCGAGCGAAGTGTTGAAATCGTCGCTCATCGCGGCGTCGAAAGATTCGTCTATCTCGGCGTTGCGCCCCTTAATTTCTATTCCGACGTTCGCGGCGTCGACGAATACCTTATAGAATTCGTAAAGACGTTTTTCGGCGTCGGGGAAAAGTTCGGGGGTCACGTTGATATCGGCGCGATAACTCGTTTGCAAAAGAGCGAATTTTATCGCCTCTGCGGAATATTTATCCAACAAATCGGTCAAAAGCAAACTGTTTCCGAGCGACTTGCTCATCTTTTGCCCGTTGACCTTTATAAGTCCGTTATGAACCCAGTATTTTACGAATCTCTTGCCCGTCAACGCCTCGGTTTGAGCGATTTCGTTCTCGTGGTGAGGAAAAATCAAGTCTCGTCCGCCGCCGTGCAAGTCGAGTTGGTCTCCGAACGCCTTGCGGCTCATCGCCGAGCACTCGATATGCCAACCGGGTCTTCCTTTGCCCCAAGGCGAATCCCAACTTATCTCCCCTTCTTTCGCGCTTTTCCAAAGGGCGAAGTCGAGGGGGTTACGCTTTTCTCCGTCGTTCTCTATTCTAACTCCGTTCATCGCGTCTTCGAGATTTCTATGCGACAGAGAACCGTACGGCTCGAAAGATTCGACGGCAAAATACACGTCGCCTTTCTTCGTGGGATAGGCGTGTCCCTTTTCGACGAGGTTTGCGACGAAATCGATAATCGCGTCGATATTTTCGGTCGCTTTTAGCCACACGTCGGGGTCGTCGATATCCGCCGCCCTCATAACCTTATCGATCTTTTTTATCATCATTTTCGCGTAAGCGTCCGCGGGGATTCCCGTTTCTTTGGATCTCGCGATGATTTTATCGTCGACGTCGGTGTAGTTTCGAGCGTAAGTGACGTCGTATCCTTGCTTGACGAGAAATTTTCTGATTATGTCGTAAATAAGCGCTTGATAGGCGTGACCTATATGAGCCTCGCCCGAAACGGTTATTCCGCAAGCGTACATATTGACTTTTTTGCCGTTTAACGGAACGAACTCTTCTTTCGTTCCCGATAACGTGTTGTAAATTCTCATTGTTCTTTCTCCTTTTGTTCGAGGCGTTTCAGTCTCTCTTCGAGTTCGTCCGCCCTCGTTCTAAGTTTGCATAATTCTTCTAAAATAGGGTCGCTCTTTTCATCCGCGTCGACGACCTTTTCGCCGCCTATCCTGGCGACTCTGCCCGGAACTCCCACGACGGTCGCTCGAGGTGGAACGTCTTTTAGGACGACGCTTCCGGCGCCTATTTTGGAATACTCCCCGACGGTGACTCCGCCCAAAATCTTCGCTCCGCTAGAAAGAACGCAACCCTCTTTTATTATCGGGTGACGCCTCGCGCCCGTATCCTTTCCCGTTCCGCCGAGAGTTACGCATTGATAAATCAAAACGCCCTTTTCAATCACCGCGGTCTCGCCGATTACGACGCCGGCTCCGTGATCTATAAACACCCCGGGCGCGATTTTAGCCGCCGGATGAATTTCGATTCCCGTCAAAAACCGCGCGAATTTACTCGTCGCGGACGCGAGAAATTTCAACTTTATTCGATAGAGAAAATTGGCGTATCTGTGCCAAGACAACGCCTTAATCCCGGGATAGGTCAGCCATATTTCGAATTTCGATCTCGCCGCCGGGTCGTTGGCTTTGGCAAAGGCTATATCCTCGCGCAAACTTTTAAAAAACATATCTTTCCTTTGTCTAGTCTATTCTTCTATTCGATTCGCGTCGCCGTTTTGAAAAGTCTCCGCGTTTTTCATAGACGGCGAACTATAAAGAAACGCCTTTTCGCATAAAACACGAAAAGACGTCTCATCAACGCGGTTCCACTTTTCTTCGGAGCGTCGCTCCCTCTTTGCCCTTTGACGGCGGACAAACCGAAGGCTATTAACCCCTCTTAACAGCGAGGCGCATTTGGCGCTCCTACGTTTCGGGCTTTCACCGACCGCCCTCTCTCTAAAAACAAACGAAGCGTTACTTTTCCTCGCAACGATTTAGTATATTTTAGCGCTTTTTTTAAATTTTGTCGAGCGCTTTTTTGGTTTTTTAAGGACCTAAACGCGGCGCGTTTAGCCAAATATCGTTTTAAAAACGACCGGGATTTTAAAATTCGTCGTCCTCGTCGACGTTTTCTTCGTCGTCGTAGTCCTCGAAATCGGCGGCGTCGGCAACGGGATAATCGAAATCGTCGTCGACGTCGTTATCGTAAAAATCGGTATCTTCTTCCTCTTCGTCGTCGAAAAGTTCGCGAGCCTCGTCTTCCTCGAGTTGCGACAAAGACAAAATCTCCTCGCCCTCTTCGGTCTTGTTGCTTATGGCTTCCTTTTCGTCCTCGTCGAGATAATTTCTCCACTCTTCGTCGTTTTCGGGATCGACGTCTTGCTCGGGTTCGAGAGCCTTGGAATTTCTGTTTTCCTTACATTCCGAGCACATATCGTCGTTCGGATCCATATAATTTCTCTTGCAAATCGGGCAGAGAACTTGCTCGTTCTCCTCTTCGTCTCCGAACGCCGCAAACTTAATGGTCGGACCGATCTTAAGTTCGGCTTTGCATACGTCGCAATATTTTTCGGTATCGGGCATGTAATTGAGGTCGCACCTCGGACACTTTATATATTTCATTGAAAACAACTTCCTCCGCTCGGCGTCCGATTGAAAGCCGAGATATCGGTTTTAATCCCAAAAAACGACGCGAAAACGGCGTTTTCGGCTGATTTTCAAACGCGGCATAATTATACCATATTATATGAATTTGTAAACTATTTTTGAGTAAAATCCCGAATTTTTTTATTTTTTCGCGAGATTATCTTAATTTTTTTTGCCTCGCCGAGGCAAAAGGCGACCTTCCCGAAAAGACAAAAACGACTTCTCGCCTCGCCGCTCAAAAACCCTAAGACCTCGATAATCGACTTATACGGCGACTTACGCGTTATTTTAAATCTCTAAACGGATTACAAATCCAGACGAACGAAACAAAAAAACACGCCGCGACTCCGACGGCGACGTAAAAGGCTCGGAGAACGAAACTCCCCTCGCCCAAAAGCCGTTCGAGAACGTTTACCCCGAACGCGCCCTCGATAAAACAATTGACCATTTGCAAAATCGCCAGACAAAAACAAAAATACGCCGATATTTTCATACGGAAAAAGTATCGGCGTAAAAAAACAAAATATTCGGTTTTTCTGCAAACGAAACAAAAAGTCGCCGCGTCTGCCGCGTAGACGCATTCAAACGAAGCGACACGCTAAACCAAGAAACTCGCCGAGAACCTATTCGAGTTCTTCGACCACAAGCTTATCGAACGAAACGGTCTCGACGAAATCGGACGGGGTAAAAACCACTCTATGGAACTTTGCGAAGTTAGTCAAATGCGACCGTATTATCGCCGGAGTCGCCTCGTCGAGGGCGTAACACCCCTCGCTCACGTAATCTCTGAAATAAGCGTAAGAAAATTTCTCGTCTCTCTCGACGATCGTATGCTTGATTATTTTATTGTCGCGAACGACTTTTATCCATAATTTAACCATGCCGAGATTATAGCGCTTCGCGGCGTTTTTTTCAAGCGTTTTTCAATCCGCAAGTTCAATAAAGGTTGGAAATTATCTTCCCTTTTTGTTTCACGGCATACTTATACGTCTTGTACGCTCCGCTGCCCTCGCGCCTCTCGGCGTAAAAGATAACGTAATCGCTTACGTCGACCATAGCGATATTGCGATAATATATGCTCGAATACCAATAGTCGAACGACGGCGGCAGGTATACGGCTTCGTCGTAAAGATCTCGACGAAAAAGCCTCGACCTTCCGCCGAGTTCCCTTTCGCTCAACACGCATACAACCCTTTTAATCCCCAACGTCGGATTTGCTTCCTTCAGTTCGGTCACGATTTTCAAACAAAGAGAATCGAACTCTCCGAAGCCTCCGAAATAAAAGTCGCGACAACCGTCCCGCGCGGCTTTTTCGACTTCGGCGCGGACTTTTTCGCGCAACGCGTCCGTAACGGGAGTTTCTCTGTGACCGAAAACCGAGCAGATTTTTGACATAAAACCGCCTTCGAGATAAAAAAACGTCGCCCCTAACCGAGACGACGCCGCATAATACCTCTCGCTTAGTTGTCACACCGTTTATAACTTACTCGTCTTTCAGTCAATAGCGCGATAAAGTACTTCTGCCAAAAAAAGTATGACCGAAAGGAGGGCGTAATACTCCCTCTTGACGAATAAATTATATTTGTATCGGCGTGACGGTTTCATTATACCATACTTTTATTTTTTTTACAAACGAAAAGCCGCTTGCCGACGCTTTCGCGCTCCGTTTTTCCTTTTATTTTCGAGCTTTTTGCCTTTTGCCTTCGCCCCTTTCGTTCGCTCTGATAATTTTCGTCTCGCGGCGAGTTTTTTAGCTTCTTTGGCTTCGCGGCGGCGTTTTTATCTTCTTGGCGACATTTTTGTAACTTCTCAGCGGCGTTTAGCACGACGCGTGTTCAAATTTTACGGCAAATTTCTCGAGATAAAAAGTTTATCGTGAAACTCGGCTCTTCGATTAAATTCTCTCGCCCGTTCGAGCGTCTTGATAAATAACCCAATAACCGTCTTTTTCGAGCGCAAACGGAGATGAGGGGATAAAAGAACAATATCCCTTGAATTCGGACGGTTTTTCCCCGAACTTCCCGGGAACGCCGTAACATATAAACAACGGCGTTTGCTCGGAATATATGATTCCGACGACGTAACTCTTTTCCCCCTCGTACGAAACTTTAACCCATTTGCTCTCGGCGACCATTTTCGAGAGAGATTCTTCCTTTGGAAAAGATTCGAACAGTTCGTCCATTTCTTTTCTTACGCTTTCAAAGAAAAATCGCCTTTCAAATTCGGGGTCGCCCTTTTCTTCGTCGGCGGGACGTTCTTCGTCGGCGGCAGAGCATTTTTCGACAAATCCCCACTCGTCGGCAACGTTAGCCC
The DNA here is from genome assembly GCA_964629115.1 of uncultured Acidiphilium sp. GTDB lineage: Bacteria > Bacillota > Clostridia > Christensenellales > Borkfalkiaceae > UBA10281. The sequence continues at coordinate 3,893 of CAZVPW010000020.1, read as the reverse complement.
CATTTGGAGGAAATCCTCCCTCGTTGACGTCCGCTCCCTCTTGGTCGGCGGCGTTAGACCGCTCTCCGACAATACGCGCTTCACCGTAGTTTGAGAAGCCTTTAACAATCCTCTCTCCGTAGGTTTCGTCAAATCTCTCGTTTTCGAAAAATCCTTTGATAGAGTCGCTTTTGCAAATTTCATTTTCGCAAGCAAAATCGCCGCCGAGCGCTTCTTGCGAGAACGACTCCTCGCGACCGACAGTTCGAGCATCTTGGTCTTTTTGGCTTTCTCCACGATATTCCCTCCCCCTCGACGCGGCGTCGTAACAAAAATAATTATCGGTCGCGACGACCTCGTCGTCATATTCTTCGCTCTTCTTTCTCTTGGCGCTAATCTCCTCGCGACCGTCGATTTTGCGTTTTTCCGCCGACTTGATTTCGTCCGTCGCGCGAGTTTCTATATTTCCGCCCCGACTTCTTTCTTCTCCAAAATCAAAAAATCCGTTTGTTTTTCCGCCCGTTTCTCGATTTGCTCCTCCGTCGTTAAGTTTATAAGAACGCGCCTCTCCGTCTCTTTTCCCCTCGCGGCAAAAACGTTCGCTCTTCGTCTTCGCGACGCCGTTTTCGCCGAAGAAAAACCTCTCCGCATACTTTTTTACCTCCGCAGTATTCATTCCAATTTCATAAAAACGCCCGTATAGGACGATTATCGCCTCTTTTTGAACAATATAAACAACGGCGACCGAGCGGCGAGCCTCGTCGCCTTTCGCCAAAACGCCGCGAAAAGACGGGTAATCGAGTTTAAAAAACTCCGAGCCGACGCCCTCGACGAACAAATAATTCGTCCCGTTCAAAAAGAACGGGAAACCGCTAAACGAAAGCGAAACGGAGCCGTTCGACGCCAAGGCGACGACGCCCCTCGAAAACCCTAAATCTCTTCCTTCCGCCGTCGGCTTCAACAAAGCCGCCCTACGACTATCGTTCATTCGAACCTCCGTCTCCCAAAATCCGCGTCTTGACCGTCGCCGCGGCAACCGTCGGGAATCCCGACAATCAAACAAGGAGAACAATACGATAATTATATATTTTGAAAAGAATTAAAAAATGACAAATTTTGTTAAAAAGCGTCTTTTTTTAGCTTTTATAAAGCGTTTTTAAATTGACGGAAAGATAGAATCGCGCTATAATTTTATACACGCTAAACAAGGAGATCTTCGAAATGCGACTGAAAACAATCCTCTTCGACGAAACGGCGGTAAAACGAGCGCTCGCAAGATTATCTTACGAAATTCTCGAACGCAGCGAGAACATTGAAAACACGATCCTCGTCGGGATAAAAACGAGAGGCGTTCCCCTCGCGGAGATTCTTCGAGAAAACTTGAAAAAAAACTCGGGCGCGGACGTTCCCGTCCTCGAGCTCGACGCAACAGGATATCGCGACGACACAAAGGACGAAAGTTTAAGACGCGTTGCTTTAAACAGAGCCGACGTCGAGGGTAAAGACGTAATTTTGGTCGACGACGTGCTCTTTACGGGCAGAACGACGAGAGCCGCGATCGACGCCGTCTTTTCGGCGGGAAGAGCGAGCAGCATTAAACTTGCCGTCTTGGTCGATAGGGGTCACCGCGAACTTCCGATAAGAGCCGATTTTGTCGGCAAAAACGTTCCTTCGTCGCTGAGAGAAGAGATTGTCGTCAAACTCGACGCGACCGACGGCGAAACGAGCGTGGCAATATACGAATAACTTAAAATTTTCCGCGAGCATTTTTGCTCGCGGTTTTTATTTGCCCTATCCGATATCGCCGCGCCGCGCTCTCTCATTCATTTTATATCATTGTCTCTTCTTAGTCGTTGCCTCTTTCCTTTGGTCATTCCGAGGAGCGAAGCGACGCGGCAATCCCCCATTCATTTTAGGTCATTGCGAGGCGCGAAGCGACGAAGCAATCTCGCTTGAATATACCGCCGTTTTGAGATTGCTTCGGTTTTTTCAAAACCTCGCAACGACGGACGGATATAAAAAGCGGCTTAGAGACCGCTTCGGCTCCAAGGAGCTTCGCAAAGGCGAAAGAGAGAGAAATAAAAGCAAAAAATGCTCGTTAAACGACTTATGCGTCGCCTTATTAAATTTTATCGTTCGGTCTTTTAGACGAGAGAAACTCTACGATTTCCGACGGCTCGATTGTCCTTTTCAATTGTCCGTCCGAAGAAAAGACGCGAAGCCGATAAAGATATCCGTCCGTCAACGCTCCGTAAAGTTTTTTCACGGTTATTCCCTCCGCGACCGCCAACTCCTTGATTTCGCGAGTTTTTTTTGTTTTAAAAGGAGACAAAGCGTCAAAAGTTCTTATATACGCGTCGGCGCTCGATTTGTCCGCAACCCCGAAAATAACGAACAAAGCAAAAAACAGTATTGAAAAGTTCGCGGATTTAAAAAGCGAATAAACGAAAAGTCCTAAAAGCGCGAAAGCCAAGAAAAACCCGGCTCCTTTGGTTATTTTCGTCGCCTTAACCCTTCCAATCTCTCGGGATAACAAACACAATAAGAGCCGACCGCCGTCGAGAGGAAACGCCGGAAGCAAATTTACGACGCCGAGCGCAAAATTGGCTTCCGCGGCGAGCGAGGTGTAAGGATAGAGATTCGGAAACGCCCACCAAAGCGCGAGAAAGAAAAATCCGACCGAAAGCGAAAAAAGAGGTCCCGCGGCGACAATTTGCGCCTCTTCTTTTAAAGTCATTCCGTCCATATCCCCCGAGACCACCGCCCCGTAAGGCATTAAAGTCGCATTTTTCAACTTATAGCCTAACTTTTCCGCGGTAATCGAGTGCCCGAATTCGTGCGCGCACGCGCATACGGCGTATGTCAAAAAAGAAAATACTTTGCCCGTAAAGGCAAAGTATAGTCCGAAAATTATGAATAGCGGGTGAATTTTAAAAGTTAACTTGCCCATACGATCGATCCGTCCTCGACGACGTAATCGGTTATCAATTTATCCTCGTTATACATACTCACGCGAGCGCTTCCGCCGTTTACAAAACATACCGGCACGTATTTAAACACGTCGTCGCCTTTATCGGCGTAGACGAAATCGACGCCCGAAATAACCGTTTTGAAAACGTCGCTATGCTTGAGCGTAATCGAGTATTTTCCATTTTCTTCCTCGATCGCGGCAACCGATCCGTCGCAAACGGGATAAAGAGTTCCCTTGCCGTTAAAGACCATAACGCCGTTTTCAAGCGTCGCTTCGAGTTGATCGGTCGGCGTTTGCGCGTTAAATTCGGCGCTCGTTCTCAAATCCGCCGCGGTTGTCGACGAGGACCCAAAAGCCGCTTTAAACAAGCGATTTATACCGCTGTTTTCCCAAAAAATATTCGTCAACAAAATGCCGGCGGCAAGGACAAAAACCGCGACCCCCTCGGCATAAGCCAAATCGAACTTAAACTTTCGCTTGCAAGGTTCGTTTTGATCGATATCAATCGTCTCGAACTCGTCGTTAACTTCTAAGATAGGCGCCTCTTCGATTTTTTTCATCGCGTCCTCTTTGACAACCTTTTTCTTTCTCGTTCTCTTGGGCTTTACTATAACGTCGCACGACGAAACTTGAAGTCCGAGCATTTCAGCGTATTCCATACCGTCTTTCATACAATCGCTCCTTTTTGTTTCTATTCTATCTTATGGTATCGAAATCTTTTTTAGAACGAAGAGAAATCGAGGAGTCTCCCGAAAGAGGTCGAAGAAAGTAACGTTTTGCCGAATCGAAAGTATTTTTTTATTTTAAGTTTTTAGCCCGAAAAAAGTTGCTTTTTTAAAGACTTATGCGCTATAATATTAGAGCAATCGCGTATGAGCGCGAAATAGACGCTACTGTGGCTCAGTCGGTAGAGCAGCTGATTCGTAATTATATACTTAACCAT
>CAZVPW010000019.1:4521-17638 GCA_964629115.1 uncultured Acidiphilium sp. | reverse complement strand
GTATAATACGATAGTGAGAGTATAATCGTCGGCGATAAGTTCGCTTATCGGCGGCAAGCCGTCGACTAAACGGCTCGAAACGTAAAAGAAGAGAGACCTCGAGACGGTCGGAAATTGTTTAGAGAGATAATGAGAAAAATTTACGATAAAAAAGACGTTGTTACGACGAATAATATTGTTCTGGCTTTTGTCGGAGACGCCGTTTATTCTCTGAAAATCCGCGAAAGGCGTTGTTTTGACGACGCTAAGCCCTTCGAAATTTCCGAACTCTGTTCGGATAAGGTAAGTGCGACAAGACAAGCGGAAAAGGTTGAAAAATTGCTTGCCGACGGGGTTTTAACCGACGAGGAAATCTCAATTTACAAGAGAGCGAGAAACGCGAAAAAGGCGAATAAGGCGAAGAACGCCACGGTATACAATTATCATAAGTCGACGGGTTTCGAGGCTTTGCTCGGGTATTTATATCTCACGGGACAAGACGAAAGGTTGGATTCCATAGCTTATTACGGGGAAGAATAGCCGTTAAAAGCGAGAACGATTGAAAACTCGGACGATAAACAAATAACGAAAAAAGGAAATAAAAAAATGAAAATCGAAGGAAAAAACTCGGTCAGAGAGTTGTTGAAAAGCGGAAAGACGATAGATAAAATCCTCGTCCAAAACGGAATGAGAGACGAAGAGTCCAAAACTTTGCTCGGACAGATTAAAAAGAGCGGAGCGAAGATATCTTTCGCGGACAAGTCCGTTCTCGATAAGGAGAGCGAAACTCGCCGTCATCAAGGATTTATCGCTTTCGTCTCCGACTATAAGTATTGCGAACTCGACGACATTTTGAACGCGACCGCCGATAAGGAAGACGCGTTTATCGTCGTGTTGGACGGAATCGAAGACCCCCACAACCTCGGAAGCATTATCAGAGTTTGCGAATGCGGAGGCGTCGACGGACTCGTTATCGGAAAACATAGAAGCGCGAGCGTTACCGACGCCGTTATGCGTATATCCGAAGGCAGCGCCAACCACGTTAAAATCGCGAGAGCGACCAATATAAATTCAGCCGTTGACAAGATCAAAGACGCCAATATTTGGACGTACGCGTTGGAATTGGGCGGCGGCGACATTTATAAGACGGATTTCCGCGGCAGAGTTGCTTTAGTCGTCGGCGGAGAGGACACGGGCGTCAATCAACTCACTCGCAAAAAATGCGACGCGGTCGCTACGATACCGATGGTCGGAAAGGTCAATTCCTTGAACGCGTCCGTCGCGTGCGGAATAGCGACGTTTGAGGTGTTGCGTCAAAGAAGGTCCAAATAAACGGCTTATACCGCGTCTTTTGCGACGCGTAAGACTCGGAGGTGAATGATATGGCGTATCTCGCGCTGTATAGAAGATTTCGTCCGCGCGGATTTGACGGACTGATCGGTCAAGACCATATAGTCAAGACTTTAAAAAATCAAATTAATTCCGATCGAATCGGGCACGCGTATCTCTTTTGCGGAGCGCGAGGCACGGGAAAGACGTCGGCGGCGAAAATATTCGCTCGCGCGATAAACTGTCTTTCTCCCGTCGACGGTTCGCCGTGCGGCGAGTGCTCGGCGTGCAAGGCTTTGTCCGACGCGGCTAATTTGGATATTTTGGAAATGGACGCCGCCTCCAACAACAAGGTGGAAAACGTCAGAGAAATTCGCGAGAAAATTCAATATCCGCCCGTTAGCGGGAAATATAAGGTTTATATAATAGACGAGGCTCATATGTTGACGACCGAGGCGTTTAACGCATTGTTAAAGACCTTAGAAGAGCCTCCCAAGCACGCCGTTTTTATCTTGGCGACGACAGAGGTTCACAAACTTCCGTCGACCATTTTATCGCGCTGCATGCGTTTTGACTTTAAGCTTATTTCCGCGTCGAAGATCGCGTCGCTCATCGGAAAGATTTACGACGAGGTCGGAAAGGAATACGACTCGGACGCGCTCGCGGCGATAGCGAGGGCGGGAGCCGGAAGCGTAAGAGACGCGCTTTCGATTGCCGACGTTTGCGTTTCGTATAAGCAAGGCAAATTGACCTACGGCGACGTTTTGGAAGTTTTGGGAGCGACCGACTCGGCGAAAATTACAAAACTCGTAGAGAGCATTTTGTCGTCGAAATCGGGCGAGGCGCTGGAAATTATCGAGAGTTTGACCGAAAACGGCAAAAGCGTCGGAGTTTTGTGCAAGGACATAATCTCTCGTCTTCGCGAGACGATTATCGCAAAGACTTGCCCGAACGCGAGAGATATTCTCGAACTTCCCGACGATGTTTTCGACGAAATATCGGCGACCGCAAAAATCGCCGACGAAAAAAGAATTTTGAGAACGATTGAGATTTTCGGCGAAGCCGAGGGCTCGATGCGTTACGGGACGAGCCCAAAGATTTTGCTCGAGTGCGCGTGCGTAAAGGCCTCTCGCCCCGAGACCGATTATAATTTGGACGCTCTGTTGAGCAGAGTTTCGGCTCTTGAGAAATTAATCGAAGAGGGCGGAGTAAAATTCGAGCCTAAGAATAATTGTTCGAGCGATGAGTTTTCGAGTTTAAAAGTCGTCGAAAAGACGAGTGAAAGTCGGAAAGCGAGCGTTTCGGACGACGGTTCTAACGCGGACGATTATATTCCGTTCGACGAACCCGTTCCGCCTCCGCCGAGCGAGGAAGATTTTAATTACTCGGCGTATAAGCCGATTAACAAGCAAAAAGAGGTTTTGGTCGATAGAAGAATCGAAAGTTTAGCGGCGGAAGAAAAATCCCAAACGACGGTCTTGTCGTCGACGAGAAACGAGACTCCAAAGGTCGACGAAAAGCCGAGGGGTTCGATGAGCGCCGGTAAAATTTGGGGCGCGGTGATTAGAAAACTTCGAGCCGATAAGCAAATAGTTCTTTGGATAGCATGTCAAGAAATGACCGCCGTTTTAAACGGAAACGTTTTAGTCGTAAAGGCGGCGGACGAAGCCGGATACAACGCGGCGACAAAACGCGCGAACTTGGAGATTTTGTCGGACGCCGTCAAATCGATCGGAGACTACGAAGTCGAGATAAAAGGACCGGACGGTTCGGACGACGGAAAGTCGCAGTTTGACAAGGACGTCGACAAAATGATTGATACTTTCGGGGAAAACGTCGTAAAGGTAAAACAGTAAAGAGCGGCGAAGCCGCTTGGGAGAGAATCGTTCGAGTTTTCGCAAAGCGCGGCGCGGAACGATTCAATAAAAAATTATAAAGGGAAAAATCCCGAGGAGAGAGAAAAATGGCATACGGCAGAGGCGGTTTCGGCGGATTCGGAGGCGGAAACCAAATGCAACAACTTATGAAACAAGCTCAAAAAATGCAAGAGCAAATGACCAAAGCTCAAGAGGAACTCGAAGAGGCGGAGATAGAGGGCGAAAGCGGCGGCGGGCTCGTAAAAGTCGTCGTAAACGGCAAAAAAGTCGTCAGTTCGATATCAATCAACCCCGAGGCCGTCGATCTCGACGATATCGAAATGCTCGAAGATCTCATAATGGCGGCGCTCAACAACGCGTACGAAGAAGCGGACGCGGAGTATGAAGATAAAATGGGTCAATTCGGCGGAGCGGGCGGATTGTTATAATTTATGAGCGCGTATATCGAACCGATAGGCAAACTTATCAACGCGTTTACGAAGTTGCCGGGCGTCGGAGCAAAAACCGCTCAACGCTACGCGTATAGAATAATCAATATGACCGACGAGGAAGCGGCGGATTTTGTCGAAAGCATCGTACGCGCGAAAAAAGAAGTGCGATATTGTTCGGTATGCGGAAATTACTCGGACAAAGAGATTTGCGATATATGCGCGACGAGGGATTCGTCCGTCGTTTGCGTCGTAAAGGAACCCAAAGACGTTTTGGCGATGGAAAAGACTCGCGAGTTTAGGGGAACCTACCACGTTTTGCGAGGCGTTTTGAGTCCGATGGAGGGAATCACTCCCAACGACATACGCATAAAGGAACTTTTGGGCAGAATAAATAAGGACGGAATCAAAGAGGTTATCATGGCGACCAATCCCGACGTCGAGGGTGAGGCGACCGCAATGTATATTTCCGGACTTTTGAAACCTCTCGGAGTAAAAGTTACGAGGCTCGCTCACGGCATACCGATCGGAAGCGAACTCGAATACGCCGACGAGGCGACCTTGTCGAGGGCTCTTATCGACAGAAAAGAAATGTGATTTATATCGCGCGATTTTAGCGCGATAATCGCCTTATAGACAATTTTTTTCGCAAGACCGTTATCGCGAGAGGCGAAGCGCATCGAGAAAAAAGAACGGTTTAAGGCTCAAAATTTACGCGTCGCGAAATGCAAACATTTGGTTTATAAGGCTAAAAACTTAGGTTTGCGGAGCGGACTTTAGGCGTTGCGGACGTCGATAAATTCGGACGCAAAAGAAGTAAATACGGGCGCCGATAAATTCGGACGCCTATAAAAAGGTAATCGCGGGCGCTCTTAACAGAGGCTCGACGTTTTAAATTTTTATTTTTTCGACGGGTATCGCGTTTCGCGAACTCGATTGGAGGTTATTATGTTGAAGGAAAACAAGTTTTTTACGGCAAAGAACGTCGCAATTTTGGGCGTTCTTTCGGCTTTTGTAGTCGTGGCGCAAGTTTTTGGAAGTTATTTCAAAATCGGCGCCGTCTCTCTTTCGTTCGTTCTCGTTCCGATTGTTCTCGGGGCGATAACGACGGGAATTATCGGGGGAACTTTTCTCGGATTGCTTTTCGGAGCGACGACATTTTTGATGGGGTTAAACGGAGCCGATTATTTTACGTCGGTTCTTATATCCGACCATTTCGTTATCACTTTGCTCGTCTGTCTTGTAAAGGGCGCCGCCGCCGGCGCGTTTTCGGGGATTGTTTATCGCATTTTTCGCGATAAAAACGACGTTTTAGCAACAGCCGCGGCAGCCGCAATCGCGCCTATCGCAAACACCGGTCTCTTTATCCTCGGCGCTCTTTTGATGACGGATACTTTGAACGCGAATTTTGTCGGGGATAATTCCTCGGTTATATACTTTTTATTCATTGGTTGCGCCGGCGTAAATTTCTTGATTGAATTTGCGATTAATGTCGCTCTCGCTCCGACGTTGTCAAGAATTATAAAAGCGGTTAAAAGAAGTTTTTAATTATGATTTTTTGTATTGATATTGGAAATTCGAATATAAAATACGCCATTTTCGACGGCGACGAAATCAAGGCGACCTTTCGCGTAACCTCGCAGAGAAACGCGACGAGCGACGAGTACGGCGTTATCGTGAGAGATCTTTTGAAGTCGGCGGATATTCCGCGCGAGAGCATAACGGGGGTTATAATGTCGTCCGTTATACCCTCTCTTAACTACACGATGGAACATATGTGCGCCGATTATTTGGGCATTGCTCCCATTATCGTCGGACCGGGCGTCAAGACGGGCTTAAACGTCAAGGCGGATAATCCTCGCGAGGTCGGAGCGGACATTATAGCCGACTCCGTGAGCGCGATTCGTCGTTATGGCAAAGGAACGCCCATTATATGCATAGATTTCGGCACGGCGACGACTTTCGATATTATAAACGAAAACGGAGAGTTAATCGGAGTTGTCATTTCGCCCGGAATCAAGGGCTCGCTCGATTCGCTCGTGAACGCCACGGCGAGCTTGCCGAGCATAGAACTCGAAACTCCGCCGTCGATCATAGCGAAAAATACCGTAAACTGCATGCAAGCCGGCATAGTGTACGGCTTTGCCGGACTTGTCGACAATATCGTGGCGAAAATAAAAAAGGAACTCGGTCGCGAAGATACGAAGGTTATCGCGACGGGCGGACTCGGAAAGATTATTCATCGCGAATCGTCAAGTATCGATAGATTTGACGAAACCTTGACTTTGCGCGGTTTGAGATTGATATACGAAATGAATCAAAAGGCGACAAAATGACAAAAGAAGTAAAAATCGGAAATTTAAAAATAGGCGGAGGAAACAAAATCGCCGTTCAATCGATGTGCAACGTGAAAACTTCGCGCGTCGCGGCCGTCGTACGTCAAATTAAGGATCTCGAAAGGGTCGGGTGCGACGCGATAAGGGTCTCGGTTAAGGACGCGGAGGACGCCAAGGCGTTGTCTCTTATAAAGAAGGAGATAGGAATCCCACTCGTCGCCGATATTCACTTTAACTATAAACACGCTCTCGCCGCGATCGACGGAGGCGTTGATAAAATCAGAATTAACCCCGGGAATATCGGGGCGGACGCAAACGTCGAAGAGGTCGCGAAGGCTTTGAAAAGTTCGGGCGCGGCGGTGAGGGTCGGTTCGAACACGGGAAGCGTCGAGAAAGAACTTTTGGCAAAATACGGCAAAAACGAGATTTCTCTTGCCGAAAGCGCCTTGAAAAACGTCGCGATACTCGAAAAGTTCGGGGTGGAGAATATCGTTATATCCGCAAAAGCGAGCAACGTTCCTCTCACGGTTAAAACTTACGAATATTTGGCTAAGAGAACGAATTACCCCCTTCACGTCGGGGTTACCGAATCGGGAACTTTGGCTTCGGGAACGGTAAAAAGCAGCGTGGGCATAGGGGCTCTTTTGCTTAAAGGGATAGGCGATACGATAAGAGTTTCCCTAACCGCAGATCCGATAGAAGAGATAATCGTCGCCAAGAGGATTTTGAGAAGCGTAGGCGCGGACGAAGACTATGTCGAGGTCATATCTTGTCCGACGTGCGGAAGAACCGAATACGATAGCGTTACGCTCGCAAACAAGGTAGAGGCGATGACGTCGGGAATAAAAAAACGTCTTAAAATCGCCGTAATGGGGTGCGTCGTGAACGGACCGGGCGAAGCCGCCGATTGCGATCTCGGCATTGCCGGGGGAAGCGGATACTGCGCCTTTTTCAAAAACGGCGTCGTGTATAAAAAGGTTGAATTTGCCAAAGCCGAAGAAGAGTTTTTAAAGGAAATAGAGAAACTTGCGTAAATTTGAAAGGGAAATTTTACCAAAAATCAAAGATTTGGATATAAATCTCGAGAGATTGAGGCTCAAAGAAGTTTCGCTTTTTGCGAGCGGAGAAGCCTCGTTCGAGTTTATTTGCGACAACGCCGTCGACGACCGAACTTCGAACAAGATAAGGGATATTTTAAAGCTTTATTTGCCCGAATCGTTTACAAAATGTTCGGTCGAAGTAAAAAAGATAATAGCCGATCCCGAACTCGTTAAAAACGAAATTTTCAGATATTTAAGCGACGGTTTTATGTCCGTCGCTCATTCGATAAGTTTGGACGATATTAGAGTTAATCGACCTATAGACGGGGTTTGCGAGTATTATCTCGATTTGGAAGAGGACGTGAGCGACTACGTCGAGCAAAACGCCGTAGTCGATAAATTGTCCGAGCATCTTTGCGGCGAGTTCTGTTGCCGCTTCGTCGGGAAGGCTAACGCCGCGAAAAAGGAAAGATTTGACGCGGATATATTAAAAGGGAAAATCAATCCGTCCGATTACGAGACGATAAAGCCTAGAACTTTAAAGGTCGGAGACCCCGTTAAATTGTGGGGAGAAGATATAGAGGGAACGGCTTTATACATAGCCGACGCGACCTTGGCGAGCGGAATTTGTTGCTTTTCGGGGGTCGTCGAGTCGATAAGTACGAGAGAGACGAAGACGGGAAAGACCTTTTATTTAGTCGAGTTGAACGATATGACGGGAAAACTTGTCGGAAAAATATTCACGACCGTCGAGAAACTAAAGAAAATCGACAAAATTCAAGTCGGAACGCAATTAATTTGTCGCGGAGAACTCGGGTCGTTCAACGGATCGCCGAGTTTTAAGATAAACGACGTTTCCTTTTGTTCGTTCCCGTCCGATTTTAAGCCCGAGGAGAGGGCGAGCAAATCGGTTCCCGAGTTTTATACCTTGGTTGCTCCCGAGAAAATCGAGGATATGTCTCAGTCCTTTTTGTTCGACGCGGACAAGAGCGTACCCGAGTGTTTAATCGGAAAAAGGTTTACCGTAGTCGATATCGAAACGACGGGTCTCTCTTACGTCAACGGCGACAAAATAACCGAAATCGGAGCCGTGAGAATTGTCGACGGAAAGATCGTCGATAAGTTCCAAACGTTGATTAATCCCGAAAAACCTATAAGCGAACAAATAACCGAATTGACGGGTATCGACAACGAAATGGTCGCCGATAAGCCGATTATCGACAAAGTTATCCCCGATTTCTTCAAGTACGCCGCGGATAGCGTCATCGTCGGGCACAACCTCGACTTCGACTATCAATTCATAAGCTATTACGCGAAGAAAGTCGGGTATACGTTTACAAACAAAGGAATGGACACTTGCGCCCTGTCCAGAGAGGTCAACCCGAGACTAAAAAACCACAAACTCAACACGGCGTGCGAAAAATACGGAATCGAATTTTTGCATCACCGCGCCTTGTCGGACGCTCACGCAACGGCAAAACTTTTTATCGAACTTATAAGAGATAGGGGTTCTTTGCCCGAATAACTACAGAATATTTAAGCCGAATTTTATCGCGAATCGCTCAAAAGATTCGTACGGATTTTGAAAAGGAACTTCGTCGAAAAGTTCGGCTTCTTCTTTTTGCACCGACGACTTGGGTCTTTTTGACGAGAAAAAGGCGGGGAATTTTTCACGTCGACTTGACAAAGAAAATTTTGTCGTTCTATAATGGCTACGGACGTAATAAAAAACAGTCTTAAAGGCTTGAGTAGGACTGATGTACGAAAGAAATGGGAGGATTTATGGAGGATATAATCAAAATCGAAAATTTGCGAAAGAGTTTCGGCGACGTCGAAGCGGTAAAATCGCTGAGTTTTCGGGTGAAAAAAGGCGAATTATTTGCCTTTCTCGGGTCTAACGGCGCGGGAAAATCGACGACGATCAACGTCGTTTGCGGACAATTAAAAAAGGACGGGGGAAAGGTTGAAATCGACGGCGGAAGCTTGGATGACGGAGCGGAAAGAATAAAACGTTCGCTCGGCGTCGTTTTCCAAGGTTCGGGCTTAGACTCGGCTTTATCCGTTTACGACAACTTAAAATGCAGAGCGGCGTTGTACGGCGTCGCGGGTCAAGAATTTCAAGAGAGATACGAAGAACTTTCGACCTTGCTCGATTTCAAAAACCTATCAAAACGCGCGGTCGGAAAATTGTCTGGGGGTCAAAGAAGGCGCATAGACGTCGCGAGGGCTTTGTTTCATAAGCCGAAAATACTCGTTTTGGACGAGCCGACGACGGGTTTGGATCCGCAGACGAGAAAGAATCTTTGGAATGTAATTTCCGATTTGAGAAGACAAGAGAATTTGACCGTTTTTTTAACGACTCATTATATGGAAGAGGCGGCGGAAGCCGATAGGGTCGTCATAATCGACGAGGGGCGAATCGTCGCCGAAGGAACTCCGATCGAACTGAAAAATCGTTACGTCGGAGATTACGTCTCGCTCTACGGGGCGACCGAGGAAGATGTTAAAAGGCTCGGATTTCCTTACGAGAAAATCGGCGACGCTTTTCGCATATCTGTGCCCGACGTAAAAACCGCGACAAAACTCATCGTGGAAAACGGAGAGACGTTCGTAGATTACGAAGTGACAAAAGGCAAAATGGACGACGTATTTCTCGCCGTTACCGGAAAAAAACTCGGAGGAAACGATAATGAAAACGCTCTCGGCGCTCGTTAAAAGAAACGTAAAACTGTTTTTTAAGGATAAAGGATTGCTTTTCACCTCGCTGATAACTCCGGCGATTTTGTTGGTTTTGTACGTTACGTTTTTGGGAAATGTCTACGAGGATAGCATAGCGTCGGCTTTTAGCGCCGGCGGAATAAGCGTTCCGCAAAGGGTTATCGACGGAATCGTCGGCGGAGAGTTGGTTTCGTCTTTGCTTGCCGTTTCTTGCGTTACGGTCGCCTTTTGTTCCAACTTTTTGATGGTTCAAGATAAGGTTTGCGGAGCGGCGAAAGATATAAAGGCGTCTCCCGCGAGCGCTTCGACGATATCGCTCGCTTATTATTTATCTAACCTTATTTCGACGCTCGTCGTCGTTTATATCGCAAGCGCGGCGTGTCTCGTTTACCTTGCCGTCGTGGGGTTTTATTTATCCGCGTTAGACGTTATTTTGCTCGTTCTCGACGTTACGCTTTTATCTTTTTTCGGAAGCGCTTTGTCGTCGGTCGTCAACTTCTTTTTAAATTCCCAAGGCGCGATTTCCGCCGTCGGAACGATCGTCAGTTCGGGATACGGGTTTATTTGCGGCGCTTATATGCCGTTGTCTTCGTTTGGCGAGGGGTTGAGAAAGGCGTTGACATTCCTTCCGGGAACCTACGGAACGTCGCTCGTTAGAGACTGCGCCATGCGCGGCGCTCTTGCAAAAACCGCGGAATACGGCGCGAGCGAGGAATTGATACGAGCCTTCAAAGATTCGGTCGATTGCAATATCTATTTCTTCGGGGAAAGGGTATCCGCTTTGGGGTCTTACGCCATAGTCGTCGTTTCGATTCTCGTTTTGGCAATTATTTATCTCGCGATTAACGCGGCGAGCGCAAAACGAGCGAACAAATAAAAAAATCGGCGTTCGTTCGACGGGGAAAACTCGTCGAACGAAAAGCGGGCCGAAAAAAATAAACGGATAGGGGAGGCGAGTTGCCGCCCCTTTTATCATTTTAGGAAAACGATAAAATACGTCGCTTGTAATTTCGTCACGGCAGACCAAAAAAACTTGTGACGAAACAACAAAAACAAACGTTTTACGCGCGGCTTATCACAAATGCGAACTATTTGTGACAAAAACAAAAAAAAATTTTAAAAAACGCTTGAAAACGACGAAAGGATATGATATAATGCGACCAAGTATTGAGCAAAGGGTTTTTTACGCCTTATTAAATGATTGCTCAATCAAACATTCAATAACGGAGACTCAATGAGAACGATTAACGAAGAACAACACGAAAAACGAAAGAGAGAAATAATGGAAAAATGCTACGAGTGCTACGCGGAATACGGTTTAAACAACGTGGGCATAAAAGGGTCTGGTATTGCATTTTGACTGGCAATATTTGATTGATTCTAGGTCAAAAAACAAACTTTTTCACCCAAACATTTTCTTTTTTGATATACTATGCAAAAATAAGGGGTGAATAATATGCGTAAGATGGAAAGTTATACTTATAAGAAGTGGAATAAAATGTGGAGATTATGGAAATTGCATTATTTAATACATGCATATGAAATACTAAATGAAGTAGAAAAGGATGCATGGGAATATATTAATACTGGTAAATATTAGGAGGAACAGCTATGAAAAAATACGAATATAAAACAGTAAATTTATTTTTAACACCAATGGACTCAGAAGTATCTCAATTTGAAATTGATAAAAAATGTAATGAAATGGGACAATCTGGTTGGGAACTTGTTCGATTTGAAATATATAATGAAACAAATATTATGTTAATTTTTAAAAGATAAAAATATCCACTCAGGCAAGGGTGGATATTTTTTCATAAGTAATGAAATTTATGGCGATTTGTGGTATAATTAATGAACAAGTTTAAAAAAGTTATCAAGACAAAAAATAAAAAGGAGATAAGATGCTTATTGTTTGTATGAGGTTATAGAAAGTTTAGTTCGAACAACGAAAGATGGTCGAAAACATGATGAAATTGATATAAAGATTATTGAATCTTGCAAGGTACAGGCAATTTCATTTATTGAAAAAAATTTTTTGCAAATTATTGAATGTGAAAATAAGAAAGAACAGTTGATTAAAATAAAAAATATGTTTTTAGACCTTGATAATTCAACTATTCCTTCGTTTGATAAATTTGTAAATTACAATGAAAATAAAATCGCACGAATTGTTGAACAGGAGCGAATAATCGCACATAAGAAAAAAGTAAAAAAGTTTTCCGTTTTTTCAGCGATTATTGTGGCTATATTAATTGCGGCAATGATTATAACGGTTATTACTGTAAATAAAAATAATGGTTATAAAGCGGAAAATTTTACCATAAGTGTTATATCTAAAACTAATGATACTTATAATGAAGATTTGGCAGATGGATATAGAGGTTCAGGATATTATTATACTTTTGTCTTTACTATAGACAATTATAAGTTTGAGTTTACCGCTCGCAAGGGAGGATTGTCCGAAAGCGGCGATAATCTTATGCAGCTTGCGGAAATCGAAATGATTTGCTCGGTAGACTATTCGCAGACTAAACTGAAAAACGAATACGCGGGGGATATGGCGGAGTCTAAATGGGCGAGCGGTTGGCGCGACGGCAATTATAACGCCGCGACCGTCGCCGACGGAACAGAGATAAAAGTCACGATAACGCCCAAGGAAAAAATGCAAGGCTTGGTCGTTTACGGAGTAGTTTTCTATCTATCGGAAGCTCCGACGGAGGAAAACGCGAATAAATTGCTCGGGTCGTTGTTCGTAAGGGGACAAAACTCGATTAACGAAAAACACAATTTGGCGGTGGCGTCGAAGAGCGTAGGCGCGGACAAAAAGGTTTATACGTTTTTGTTGGACAACGCGACCGCTTATACTCAAAAATACGAAATAACGACGAAGACGACGAGTACGGGATCGAACCTAACTCAAGGAACGGTAAAAGTCGCGGAGATAGACGTTTTATATCGCTTCCAATGCGAGCACTCTTGGTCGGGATCTTACGTCGAAAGAGTCGACGCGACTTGTCTTGCCGACGGAAATCGCAAATATCGTTTGTGCGCCAACGGCTGCGGAGCCTCTCAATATTACGACGACAAAGGCGCTTTGCAAACTTGCGAGGTCGACGCGTTTAGCAGAACTATCCCCATCGCCGAACTCGGACACTCTTACGGATCTTGGACGAACGCAGTCGATCCGACTTGTACGGCGACGGGAAATTACAAATACCGCAAATGCTCGAACTGCAACGGTTACGAATACGTCGCCGACGGAGCGACCAAAACGTGCTCGCAGAGCGAATACGATACTAAAATAAAGAGATCGGCGCTCGGACATTCGTATGGATCTTGGACGAATGCCGTAGATCCGACTTGTACGGCGACGGGAAATTACAAATACCGCAAATGCTCGAACTGCA
>CAZVPW010000019.1:0-4421 GCA_964629115.1 uncultured Acidiphilium sp. | reverse complement strand
CGCAGAGCGAATACGATACTAAAATAAAGAGATCGGCGCTCGGACATTCGTATGGGTCTTGGACGAACGCAGTCGATCCGACTTGCGAGTCTACGGGAAACTATAAATACCGCAAATGTTTGAACTGTAACGGCTACGAATACGTCGCCGACGGAGCGACCAAAACGTGCTCGCAGAGCGAATTCGACGATTCCGTCGCTCTCGACGCGTTGGGACACGATTTCCCGAGCGACGGCAAAGCGAACAAGAGCGACTCGACGAATCACTGGCAAGAATGTCGACGCGAGGGGTGCTCGGAGAAGAGAAACGCGGCGGCTCATACCTATTCGTTTGATTGCGACGCGACTTGCGACGGATGCGAATACGTTCGTCCGCAGTCGGGATTGATTCATAACTTAGGTCCGTATAACACGGGAACGGTAGATACGCGCCATTACAGAAATTGTTTAAACGGTTGCGGGTATACCGAATACGGCGAGCACGATTGGGGTATCGCATACGGATCGCTCGGCGAAAACGGATATCGACACTTCCCGAGATGTTCTCTCTGTCAAATCGACGATTATTCTCAAGCGGTCGCTTGCGGAATTTACTATCAAGACGACGGAGAGGGGAACCACGTCATGCGTTGTTCGATTGGAAATCACCAAATCGGATTCGCGTATAGTCACTATTTCCAAACAGCGTTTTGCGACGCCGAGGACGGAAATTTCCACGACGGCAAATGCTCGTATTGCGGAGCGTGGAAAGGCGAAAGAGAAGAGTGTTCCGCGGGCGCTTCGTGGAAAAAAGACGACGACTATCATTGGCGCGAATGTTCGGTATGCAAAGAGCATATAGAAAAAGCAAACCACTCGCAGAAAATTGTATTCGACGATGAAGATCATTGGTTGATATGTTCGATTTGCGACAAGCGGTTGTCCGAATATATCGCTCACTCTTTTGAGTCGGACGAATCTACGACTTGCTCGACGGAGGGGTGCGGATACGAGAGATTTAACGATTTGACGATAGATTTCGAGGGCTACGGCATAGATTCTCTTATTAAAGATTTTAAGGTCGCGGCGAAATCGTCAAATCGAAACGTTAAGTTTTCGGTTAACTCCGATGCGATATGCGAGTTGGGCGGATATCCGATCGACTTTCTCGGAGACGATAAAACGGCGGCGTTTAGACCTAATCAAACGTATGAAATCCACGTTACGCTTCGTTCGGGAGACGTTTATCCCGGAGATAATTTGGAACGGTCGATAGTTTTGCCCGAAGGGGTAAAACTCGCGGGTCTTACCGTCGTTTCCGACGCGAACGGCAATTATATGAGATTTAGACTCTTGACGCAAGCGCTGGGCGGCGTCGGCAAGAATAAAAAAATGCCTCGAACGGAGATCTCGATAAACGGTTTCGTTGTCGGCGAGACGGCGAGCGAAGTTACCGCGACTACCGACGTAAACGGCGTGGTCGTTAAAGATTTTGAAATGTGGCGTCAATCCGCAAAATTGAACGACGAGTCGATTCTCAGCGATCAAACGGTCACGAGCATATATTTTACCTTGATTGCGCCGGAAGGGAATAACTTCTTCGGGTTTACCGAGGACGATATAACGATTGACGAAGATTTCGGAGTTTTGGCATACGTCTACGTATCGAGCGGCGGCGGAGCGTTATACGTTTGCATAGATTCGAAGAATATCGTAAAAACTCACGAATGTCTTTTTGATACCATAGTTTCTCCCAACGACGATTGGTTAAATCCCGACTATGAGAATTTACATAAAAAATCTTGCGGCGTTTGCGGAGAATACGTTTACGAAGCCCACGTTTACGACGGGGTTTTGGACGAAGATTGCGCTCTGTGCGGCTTTACGAGAAAGGTCGCTCCGAGTCGTATAGATATTATAGTCGACGGCTACGAGGTCGACGGAAAAATAATCGATATTTCGGTTGGCGTAGCGGAGAACGATTACGGCGTGACCGTTGTCGGCGCTTCTTACGGCTTCGACGGATATTGGATTTCGGCAGACGCTTCTCGGTATAGCGTCGTTAGATCCTCGACCGCGCGTTTTATGCCCGGCAAGCAGTATTATTTGATAGTGGAACTTAGCGAACCTAACCCGACGGATATAACCGAAGCGATGTCTCAAGAGACTTACGTAAACGGTCAAAAAGTTCAATTATATTCCGCTACGAGTTCGTACGGCAGTCAAACGTGGGAATGCGTTTACGGGTTGGCTCCGTTGAGCGGCGAAACGAATATGCAAAAGGCCGAGGGAATCGCTTATGACGCGGAAGGCTTTGTTCTCGGCGAAGCGGTCGAAGACGTTGTCGTAAGTCTCGCGGAAGAACATTCGGCGGTAAAGAAAACAGAGGTACAAATCTATCGCGACGGCGCTCCCGTCGGCGGATTGTTGTCGTTCGAGAGCGGATACAGTTTCGTCATAAAAATTACGGCGATTTTGAACGATCGGTATTATCCCGACGGAATGGAACTCGGAGATTTAACGCTCGGTAATTATCGTCAAGTAGGAGAAATTTATTACGGAGAGGACGAGTTTGACGGAAACTACGAGATTTACGTTTCTTATTTCTTTATAATCGAATTCGATATGGGCGAGGGGCACGTTCATAAATTTGACGGCGAGAACGTAAACTATTGGCTCGACGGAAACGCTCACGCTCCGATTTGCGAATGCGGAGCGGTCGGTTCGACGTCCGTTCACTCCTATTTAGATGACGATTCGAGATATTGTTCGGTTTGTTCTTATAGGCGAGCTCTTCCGATTGGAAAGATAGAACTTGTTGCGGACTATTATGTCGGGTTGTATTGCGATTCTCCGAACGTTCAAACAAACAATCCGAACGCAAGAGTATTTTTCGGCGAAATATTCAAAGATGTAGATTTTACGACTATGGAAGTCGTTTACGCCGATATCGTATTGCCCGAGCAGACTCATAAATTGGCGTTAACGATTGCTCTTAATCCGGAATTCGATACGAGCGGATTAACAATGGACGATTTAATTCTTAAAGGCGTCGGCAACGCGGATATAAAGGCTTGGTTCCTTGAAAGAACGGGCGGCGGAATGAGTTCCGTTTTAGTTTCCGTTTGCTTTGAATTGCCCGCGCTGGAAACGCCTCATTCTCACGGCGGAGCATGGACTGGCGAAGTTCCGGCAGAATGCGCGACGGACGGCGTCAAGGCTCATTACGAATGTACGGTATGCGGAAAATATTTCGGCGCCGACGGGGTCGAGATAGAGGACTTGACTATAAGGGCAAACGGTCACACGTTCGGAACTTGGATAGACAAAGTCGACGCCAAGTGTCTCGAAGACGGAACCAAAGGTCATAAGGATTGCTCGGTATGCGGCAAACATTTCGACGCCGACGGGGTCGAGATTGAAGACTTGACTATAAAGGCGAACGGTCATACGTTCGGAACTTGGATAGACAAAGTCGACGCCAAATGCCTCGAAGACGGAATCAAAGGTCATAAGGATTGTACGGTATGCGGCAAACATTTCGACGCCGACGAGGTTGAGATTGAAGACTTGACTATAAAGGCGAGCGGACACTCCGCGACCAAGACCGACGCAAAGAGCCCGACTTGCTCGGAGAAGGGGTGGGAAGTCTACGAAACGTGCAAAAATTGCGATTATACGACTTATAAGGAAATTCCGGCAAAGGGACACAGCGAAGTTATAGACGCGGCGGTCGCTCCGACGTGCGAAGAAACGGGTTTAACCGAAGGTAAACGTTGCTCCGAGTGCGGAGAGATCTTGGTTCAACAACAAATCGTCGCGGCAAAAGGGCATAAGGCGGAAAAGTTGGTGGGCAAGGCTCCCACCGCGACCGAGACGGGCTTAACCGAAGGTTCGAGATGTTCGGAATGCGGAGAGATTTTAGTCGCTCAAAACTCAATTCCCGCGGTAGAGGAAATAAAAAAGAAAGGATGCAAGAGTTCGATTGGGGATTCGGGTATCGGCGCGTTGGCGACCCTTTTCGCCGCGGCGTTGATTTTGAAAAAAGGATCGAAAAGAAGATAATACGAAGCGAAGGGGGCTTCGTAAGATAGAGAGATTATAGTGTGTTTTAAGGGAATAAAGGGCAAAAACCGAACGCGGTATCGCGTTCGGTTTTTGGTTGTCGAAATATATCGCGACAAGGCGATTCTAAGGGCTTTTAGAGTTATAAATCAAAAAATAAAAACGAAATAATTAGACAGTAAATTGTCGATCGAGGTTCTTTTATTTCCCGAAGAATATTCTTTTTTGTTTTTGATTTGTCGTTTAAAAGGCTTTCCAAGCTCGGTATCGCAGAAACATTGTCCGACGTATTTAGCGGAAACCCCGTTCCTGTTGACCAAACGAATCCCGACACAATGGCAACGATACAGAAAATCTTTTACGCCAGCGACGTTGAAG
>CAZVPW010000018.1:0-17653 GCA_964629115.1 uncultured Acidiphilium sp. | reverse complement strand
AGAAGAGGCTTATCCCCCGACAAAGAGAGGTCGTAACCATTTCCCGAGCCCCGTCAAGAGATCGAGTTTGTCTCCCTTTGCCATTTCGGACATCTTCTCCGTTCCTTTTCCTACCGTCTTATAAATTATGGTAAGCGAAGTCTCGTCCTTATCGCACACGGATATCGGTCTTCTCAAATACAGCCCGTCAATAAGAACGTTTACGAATTGTCCGGGCGCGATTATCTCGCTTACGTCTCCCGACAAACGCGCTTTGTAAACGTTGTCGGTCAAGCGAACGTTTTCGATTATTTCAAATATGCCTTGTTTCATTTTCCTCGGTTGCGCCGCGCTTTTTAAGCGCGGCGGACTTCCTTAAGCGTTTATCGTGGATATGGTGAGAGTCGTCTCTTCCAATACGTCGAGCAAGACTTTAACCGTGTCGAGCGACGTAAAGATCGTGACGTTGTTTTCGGTCGCCAAACGGCGAATCATAAGTCCGTCGCTCTCTTCGGCGGACGCGCCGATATCGCGAGTGTTTATAACGTACGCGATATGACCTTGTCTTATAGCGTCGGGGATATCCTCGCTTCCGTCGCTAATTTTATGAAGTACGTGCGTTCTGATTCCGTTCTCTTTGAAGAACTTCGCCGTGCCCTCGGTCGCGAGTATATTGAACCCGAGATTATAAAAACGACGGATTAACGGCAACGCCTCGTCCTTATCTTTATCCGCAATGGTGGCGAATACCGAACCGTAATTTTGAAGTTTCGTTCCGGCGGCTTGCAAAGCCTTGTAAAGCGCTCTGTTCAACTTATCGTCGTAACCTATCGCCTCGCCCGTCGATTTCATTTCGGGGGAAAGATAGGCGTCGAGACCTTTTATTTTGCTAAACGAGAATACGGGAACTTTAACGTAATAACGTTTCTTTTCTTCGGGATAAATATCGAAAATTCCTTGTTCTTTAAGCGATTTTCCGAGAATGACCTCGGTCGCTATGTCGGCAAGATTGTATCCCGTGGATTTCGAAAGGAAGGGAACCGTTCTCGACGAGCGAGGATTGACCTCGATTATGTAAACGTCTTCGTTCTTATCGACGATGAATTGAATATTATACAAGCCTTTAATACCGATTCCGAGACCGAGTTTCTTTGCGTATTGCAAGATAATTCCCTTTACCTTGTCGGATATGCTAAACGTCGGATAAACGCTTATCGAGTCGCCCGAGTGAATTCCCGTACGCTCGACGAGTTCCATTATTCCAGGGATAAATACGTCTCTTCCGTCGCAAATGGCGTCGACTTCGACCTCTTTGCCTTGGATATACTGATCGACGAGCACGGGTTTGTCGGCGTCGATTTCGACGGCGGTCTTCAAATAATGTCTGAGTTGCTTCTCGTTCGCGACGATTTGCATGGCTCTTCCGCCGAGAACGAAACTCGGACGAACGAGCGTGGGATAACCTATTTCGTTAGCCGCGGCGACTCCGTCCTCTATTCTCGTAACCGCTTTTCCCTTAGGTTGGGGAATGTTGAGTTCGAGAAGAATCTTTTCGAATCTGTCTCTGTTTTCGGCTCTGTCGATTGCCTCGCAATCTGTTCCGATAATCTTAACGCCCCTTTCCATAAGCGGTTGAGCGAGGTTTATCGCCGTTTGTCCGCCGAGAGACGCGATAACGCCCTCGGGGTTTTCGAAGTCGATTATCGCCATGACGTCTTCGGGCGTCAATGGCTCGAAATAAAGTTTGTCGGCGGTCGTATAATCGGTCGAAACCGTTTCGGGGTTGTTGTTGATTATAATTGCTTCGTAGCCCGCTCTTCTTATCGTTTGAACGGCTCTTACGGTCGAATAGTCAAATTCTACGCCTTGTCCGATTCTTATAGGTCCGGCGCCGAGAACGATAATCTTCTTTTTGTCGGTTAAGCGCGATTGATTTTCGCCGGTATAAGACGAATAGAGATAGGCGATATATTTTCCCGTGTGAAGAGTGTCTACCATTCTGAATACGGGAACGATACCGTTCTTCTTTCTGAGATTGAATATCTCGATTTCGGGAACTCCCCAAATTTTAGACAAATACTTATCCGAGAAACCTATTTTTTTGGCTTCTCTCAAAACGTCTATATTTCCTTTATTGTCGGCGATTTTCTTTTCCGCGTCTACTATGGTCTTGAACGAATTCAAGAAAAGCGGCGTGATCGCCGTCGCGGCGCGAAGTTCTTCGATTGTTCTGCCTCTGCGAAGAAGTTCGAATATCGCATATACGTTATCGTCTTTGAAAACTCCGACGTAGTCAAAAAGTTCGGCGTCGGTCATCGAATCGAATTTCGCGAGATGGAAGTGGCATACTCCTGTTTCGAGCGAACGAACAGACTTCAAAAGACATTCTTCCAAGGTCGAGCCTATGCCCATAACCTCGCCCGTCGCTTTCATTTGCGTTCCGAGAGTGTTCGGGGCGTCGGTAAATTTATCGAAGGGGAAACGCGGGAATTTGGCGACGACGTAATCGAGCGTAGGCTCGATAGCCGCCGTTCCTCCGGCTACGGGTATCTCTTCGAGACCCATTCCGACTGCGATTTTCGCAGTAACTCTCGCAATCGGGTATCCGCTTGCTTTAGACGCCAATGCCGACGAACGGGAAACTCTAGGGTTTACCTCGATGAGATAATATTCGCTGCTATTGGGATTTAAAGCGAATTGTACGTTGCAGCCGCCCTCGATTTTAAGTTCTCTGATAATCTTAATGGCGCTGTCGTTGAGCATTTTCTTGTCGGCGTCGCTAAGCGATAAAATCGGAGCGACGACAATCGAATCTCCCGTATGCACGCCGACGGGGTCGATATTTTCCATTCCGCAAATGGTAATCGCCTTGTCGTTAGAGTCGCGCATGACCTCGAACTCTATCTCTTTATAGCCCTTTACGCTCTTTTCTATCAAAACTTGATGAACGGGAGAAAGTTTGAACGCGCCGAGACCGATCTCTTCGAGTTCGGCTTCGTCGTTGGCGAATCCGCCGCCCGTTCCTCCGAGCGTAAACGCCGGGCGAAGAACGACGGGATAACCGATTTCTTTCGCCGCTTCTTTTGCTTCGTCGAGATTGTAGGTTATTTTGGAAGGAATTACCGGTTCGCCGATAGATTCGCACATTTCCTTAAAGAGTTCGCGATCTTCCGCCCTCTCGATACTCTCGCTCGAAGTTCCGAGAAGTTCGACTCCGCACTCTTTCAAAACTCCTTTCTTCTCAAGTTGCATCGCGAGATTCAATCCCGTTTGTCCGCCTATGCCCGGAACGATGGCGTCGGGTCTTTCGTAACGCAATATCTTCGCTACGTATTCGAGCGTCAACGGTTCCATATATACTTTGTCCGCGATCGACGTGTCGGTCATAATCGTGGCGGGGTTGGAGTTGCAAAGAATTACCTCGTAGCCCTCCTCTTTCAATGCGAGACACGCTTGCGTTCCGGCGTAATCGAATTCAGCCGCTTGTCCTATGACGATAGGTCCGGAGCCTATAATTAAAACCTTTTTTATATCCGTTCTTTTTGCCATATATTGCCTCCCGATATGGTCTTTTTCTATTGTTTATAAACTATCTTTCCGTTAAACGCGGTCAATAAGTTCTTAGCGAACGCCTTTTCTCCGTCGAAAGGCGAAGTCTTTCCGAGAGATAGAAAATCGTTCGAATTTATCGTATATTCCTCGTCGAGTCGCCAAATCGAAAACTCCTCGCCAATTGGAAGATTAAATCTCTTTCTCGGATTGACCGCGAGAGCTTCGATAAGTTTCTCGAGCGTTATTATTCCTTTTTTTACGAGTCCGCTATACAAAACCGAAAACGCCGTTTCAAGCCCCGCGACTCCGAACGGGCTTTTCTCGAGCCCTCTCGATTTTTCTTCGATCGAATGTGGAGCGTGATCGGTCGCTATCATATCGACCGTTCCGTCTTTCAATCCCTCTATAAGAGCGAGTCTGTCCTCTCTCCTTCCGAGAGGCGGATTCATCTTAAACCGCCCGTCTTCTCTAAGATCCCCTTCGTCGAGGAGAAGATAATGAGGAGCCGTCTCGCACGTCGCGTCTACCCCGAGAGCCTTGGCTTTTCTTATGAGAGCGACGCTCTCCTTTCTCGAAACGTGGCAGACGTGATAGGCGCACCCCGTCTCTTTCGCGAGTTCGAGATCCCTTTTTATCGGTCCCCATTCGCTTTCGGCGCAAATGCCCCTATGGTTATGTTTCTTAGCGTATTCGCCGTCGCAAATATATCCGCCTTTAAGAAGCGAGTTGTCTTCGCAATGAGCGACGATCGCTTTTCCGAGCGATTTCGCTTTGATCATCGCTTCTTTCGAAACGCTGAGAGATTGAACCCCTTTCCCGTCGTCGGAAAAAGCGACGACGCTCTGCGCGAGGGCGTCCATATCCGACAAGGTCTCGCCGAACTGCGATTTCGTTATCGAGCCGTACGGAACGACGCGAATCGAGGCGTCTTTTTCAATCAAGTCGAGTTGAATTTTTAAATTCTCAACGGAATCGGGAACGGGATTGACGTTCGGCATAGAGCAAACGACGGTATATCCGCCGCGAGCCGCCGCCATAGTCCCCGTCTTTATCGTCTCTTTGTAGGAAAACCCCGGTTCTCTCAAATGAACGTGAACGTCGCAAAACCCCGGGAAAACCGTAAGATCTGCGGAGTCGTATTCGGGGTTGTTCTCTATAAATTTTTCCGCGGCAATCCGCGCCGTCGGATAAGAGTCGAATCCGACGAATTTGGTTTTTATTTCGGTCATTTTCTTAAAACAATCCGCTTATCTTGCCGTTGTCGTCCACGTCTATATTCTCCGCGGCGGGGACTTTCGGAAGTCCGGGCATCGTGAGAATATCGCCGGTCATAACGACGATGAAGCCCGCTCCGGCGGAAACTTTGACGTTTCTCACGGTAACGACGAAATCTTCGGGAGCGCCGAGTTTGATCGGGTCGTCCGAAAAACTATATTGAGTCTTGGCGACGCATATCGGCATAGAACCGAAACCGAGTTCGGTCAGTCTCGCAATTTGTTTTTTCGCGCTCGGAGTAAATGCGGCGCATTTGCCCCCGTATACCTTTTTGACGATCGCGTCTATCTTTTCTTCTATCGAACTATCGCTCTCGTACGCAAATCTGAATTCGTTTTTCTCTTCCTCGCAGAGGCGTACGACCTCTTTCGCGAATTCGATTCCGCCGTCTCCGCCCTTGCCCCAAACCTCGGACAAAACGACGTTGACGCCGAGAGCGCGGCATTTCTCGATAATAAACTCGATTTCCCTCTCGGTATCGGTCGGGAAACGGTTAACGGCTACGACGCAAGGAAGACCGTAAACGTTCTTTACGTTGGAAACGTGACGAAGAAGATTCGGTACGCCCTTTTCCAAAGCGTCGAGATTCTCTTGACCGAGCGATTTTTTATCCATACCGCCGTGCATTTTCAAGGCTCTTACCGTCGCGACGACTACTACGGCGCTCGGTTTTAAGCCGGCGGCTCTGCACTTTATGTCCAAGAACTTCTCCGCCCCGAGATCGGCTCCAAATCCGGCTTCGGTAACGGCGTATTCTCCCGTCTTTAACGCGAGTTTTGTCGCCATAACCGAGTTGCAGCCGTGCGCGATGTTGGCAAACGGTCCGCCGTGAACAAACGCCGGAACCCCTTCCAAAGTTTGAACGAGATTGGGCTTTATCGCGTCTTTTAAGAGAGCCGCCATCGCCCCGACGGCTTTCAAATCCGCCGCCGTTACGGGCTTATCGTCGTAGGTATACGCGACGATGATTCTTCCGAGTCTCTCTTTTAAATCCTTGATCGAATTAGCCAAGCAGAACACCGCCATAATCTCGCTCGCGACGGTAATTTCAAACCCGTCTTCGCGCGGAACGCCGTTCGGTTTTCCGCCCAATCCGTCGACGACGAAACGAAGTTGACGGTCGTTCATATCGACGCAACGTTTCCAAGTTATCTTGCGAACGTCGATATTCAAGGCGTTTCCTTGTTGAATGTGATTGTCGAGCATTGCGGCGAGAAGGTTGTTAGCCGCTCCTATGGCGTGAAAATCGCCCGTAAAATGAAGATTTATATCTTCCATTGGAACGACTTGAGCGTATCCGCCGCCCGCGGCGCCGCCCTTGACTCCGAACACGGGGCCGAGAGAGGGTTCGCGAAGAGCGACCGAAACTTTTTTGCCGATTTTTTGAAGTCCGTCGGCAAGCCCGATTGTGGTCGTCGTCTTTCCCTCGCCGGCGGGCGTGGGGGTTATGGCGGTCACCAAGACGAGTTTTCCGTCTTGCTTTTGCTCGCTCAAGACCGACAAATCGACTTTCGCCTTATATTTGCCGTATTGCTCTATGCGATCGTCGTCTAAGCCTATCTTCTTCGCTATGTCGACGATGGGTTTCATCTTATAACTTTGCGCTATTTCAATATCGGATAAATACGCCATTTTTCGCTCCTTTTTTTACTTTTATATACCTTCGTTTTCTCTTATTTGAAATATTTCACGGCGGCCTCGAACATACGGACGTCGTATTCTCCGAGGACGTTCTTGTAAAGACCATTTCCGATACGCTCGCTATGTCCCATTTTTCCGAAGACTCTTCCGTCGGGCGAGGTTATGCCTTCTATCGCAGCGTAAGAATCATTGGGGTTGAAGCGGACGTCGCTCGTTGCGTTTCCGTCAAAATCTACGTATTGAGTCGCGATTTGTCCGTTTGCCGCGAGTTTTTCGATAAGTTCGTCGCTCGCTATGAATCTACCCTCTCCGTGAGAAATCGGAACGCTTACGATATCTCCGACGTTTGTCAACGAAAGCCACGGCGACTTATTGGACGCGATTCTCGTTCTGACTATGCGAGATTGGTGACGACCGATCGTGTTGAACGAAAGGGTCGGACAATTTTCGTCGACGTCGATTATCTTTCCGAAAGGAACCAAACCGAGTTTTATAAGCGCTTGGAAGCCGTTGCATATTCCGCACATCAAGCCGTCTCTTTTATCGAGCAAATCGGAAACGCCCTCTTTTATAGCCGCGTTTCTGAAAAACGCCGTAATAAACTTTCCGCTTCCGTCGGGCTCGTCTCCGCCAGAGAATCCGCCCGGGATAAATAC
This sequence comes from uncultured Acidiphilium sp., assembly GCA_964629115.1. Lineage (GTDB taxonomy): Bacteria > Bacillota > Clostridia > Christensenellales > Borkfalkiaceae > UBA10281. Next base: position 10,550 of record CAZVPW010000018.1, on the reverse strand, counting down.
CATTTGGCTTTCTTTCAAAGCCTTGGCGAACCTATCGACGCTTCTGTTTATGCCGTCCGCCGAAAGGTTGTTGATAACGATTATCTCGGGATCGGCTCCGGCGTCTCTCATCGCCTTGGCGCTGTCGTATTCGCAGTTCGTGCCCGGGAACGCCGGAATTATAACTTTCGGCTTGGCGGTTTTTATCGCCGGCGAGGGATATCCGTTCGCCTTGTATTCGTAGTTTTTAATCGGACGATCCGAACCCTTGACGTTGCACGAATAAACGCTCTCGAGTCTGTCTTCGTATATTTTAAGAATTTTGTCGAGTTCTACGCTCTCGTTTCCAAGCGAAATTTTACCGTCGTCGACTATTTCTCCGAGCAAGGTCGCTCCGCTTATCTCCTTATCCGATTCGACCAAGAACGCTCCGTAATTATAACCGAAAAGTTCGTTAATTTCAAGTCCCTTTTCGAATTTAAATCCAAGTCCGTTTCCGAACGCCATTTTCATTATCGCTTCGGCGATTCCTCCAACGCCCGGAGTATAAACCGCGGTCGCTTTTTTCTCTCTTACGAGCGAGGATACCGATCCGAAAATCTCTACGAGGGATTTTACCGAGGGCAATTTGGATTCTTTGTCGTATTCGGGTTTGAAAAGCCAAACTTTGTCTCCGGCTTTCTTAAACTCGGGAGATACGATGTCGTCGACTTTTTCGGTCGTTACCGCAAAAGAGACTAGCGTCGGCGGAACGTCCAACTTCTCAAACGAGCCGCTCATCGAATCTTTTCCGCCTATCGAGGCGATTTCGAGTTCTTTTTGAGCTTTAAACGCTCCCAAAAGAGCCGCCAAAGGCTTGCCCCAACGCTTCGCGTCGGTTCCGGGCTTTTCGAAATACTCTTGGAATGTCAAATATACGTCTTTAAACTCGGCTCCCGTCGCAATCAATTTGGAGACCGATTCGACGACGGCGAGATAAGCGCCGTGATAGGGGCTTCGTTCGGTTATGAACGGGTTATATCCCCAAGCCATCAACGAACAATCGCTCGTGTGTTTTTTCTCGACGGATATTTTTTGAACCATCGCTTGTATGGGCGTCAATTGATTCTTTCCGCCGAAAGGCATCAATACCGTTCCGGCTCCTATAGTCGAATCGAAACGCTCGGACAATCCGCGCTTGGAACAGACGTTCAAGTCGGCGGCGAGTTTTTCGTAGTTCTCTACAAATCCGCCGTCGATTTTCTTATCGAAATCCTTGGGCTTTTCGGGAGCAACGACTATGTGTTTCTCCGCTCCGTTGGAGTTTAAGAACTCGCGGCTTACGTCGACGATATTTACGCCGTTCCACTTCATCGTGAGTCTCGGTTGGGCTTTAACGACCGCTATCGGACTGGCGTTGAGGTTTTCTCCGTAGGCGATTTCTAAGAATCTTTCGACGTTCTCTTTCTCGACGACGACAGCCATTCTCTCTTGAGATTCGCTAATTGCGAGTTCGGTTCCGTCAAGTCCCTCGTACTTTTTGGGAACGGCGTTCAAGTCTATCTCGAGACCGTCGGCAAGTTCTCCGACAGCGACCGACACTCCGCCGGCGCCGAAGTCGTTGCAGCGTTTTATCATCAAAGTCGCTTCGGGGTTTCTGAAAAGTCTTTGAAGTTTTCTCTCTTCGGGAGCGTTGCCCTTTTGAACTTCGGCTCCGCGCGTCTCTACCGAATGAGAGTCGTGCGCCTTGGAAGAGCCGGTCGCTCCGCCTATGCCGTCTCTACCCGTTCCGCCGCCGAGCAATATCACGACGTCGCCGGGCTTCGGAGCCTCTCTGCGAACGTTGGCTTGAGGAACGGCGGCTATAACCGCGCCGATTTCCATTCTCTTAGCCGCGTAACCGGGGTGATATATCTCGTCTACGACGCCCGTCGCGAGACCGATTTGGTTTCCGTACGACGAATATCCGTTTGCGGCGGTCGTGACGATTTTTCTTTGAGGAAGTTTTCCGGGAATAGTCTCGGAAATTGGAGTCGTCGGATCGGCGGCTCCGGTCACTCTCATAGCCCCGTAGACGTACGCTCTTCCCGACAAGGGATCGCGAATCGCTCCGCCGATACAAGTCGCCGCGCCTCCGAACGGTTCGATTTCGGTCGGGTGGTTATGAGTTTCGTTTTTAAAGAGCAACAGCCAAGGCTCGGAAACTCCGTCTACCTCGACGTCGATTTTTATCGAACAAGCGTTGATTTCTTCGGATTCGTCGAGTTTATCCAAAAGACCTTTTTGTTTGAGGTATTTGACGGCGACCGTCGCGACGTCCATAAGGCATATGGGCTTGGTTCTTCCCAACTCCTTTCTGGCGTCAACATACTCGTCGAAAGCCTTTTTCAAAAGATCGTCCTCGAACTTAACGTCGTCGATAACGGTCAAGAAGGTCGTGTGACGGCAGTGATCCGACCAATAAGTATCGATCATCTTTATCTCGGTAATCGTCGGTTCTCTGCCTTCGGTTTTGAAATATTCTTGGCAAAACGCGACGTCGTCTCCGTCCATTGCAAGCCCCATGTCTTTTACTAATTTTTCGAGCCCCTCTCTGTCGAGATCGAGGAATCCCTCGACCGACTTTACCGCCGAAGGAATATCGTATTTCGCGACGAGGGTCTCGGGCTTATCAAGACTCGCCTCTCTCGACTCCACGGGGTTTATAACGTGCTTCTTTATATCCGCGAGTTGGCTCTCGGAAAGGTCGCCGTACAAGACGTAAGTCTTCGCCGAGCGAATTATCGGTCTGTCTCCGCGAGAGATTATTTGAATGCACTGAGCCGCGCTGTCCGCCCTTTGATCGAATTGTCCGGGTAGATATTCGACCGCGAAAACGACGCCGTTATTCTCGGGAATACGGTCGTAAACGTCGTCTATTTGAGGCTCGGAAAACACCGTCTTGACGGCGTAATTGAAAAGTTCTTCGGTTATGTTTTCGGCGTCGTAACGGTTGAAAATTCTAACCTTTTCGACACCTTTAATTCCGAGCAACCCCCTTATGTCGGCTAATAATCCGTTCGCTTCGTTCGCAAAATTTTCCTTTTTTTCAACGTAAACTCTGTAAACCATTTCTCAGTCGTTCTCCTTTGCCTTCAATGCTCTCGCGCCTATGTCTTTTCTGTAATATCTATTGTCGAATTTAATCGTCTCTACCTTTGCGTAAGCCGAATCGATCGCGGCTTTTAAAGTATCCGCGACGCTCGTAACGCCCAAAACTCTTCCGCCGTTCGTGTAAATCTTTCCGTCTTTCAACGCCGCTCCGGCGGCGAATACGTCTTTTTCGACGTCGCTCGGGATTTCGATTTCATAGCCTTTTTCGTAGGAAGAGGGATATCCCTTAGACGCCATAACGACGCAGCAAGCGTTTTTATCGCTGAATTTGACCTCGGTTTCCGCGAGGGTTCCGTTTGTCGTCGCCGTCATAACGGTCAAAAGGTCGCTCTCTAAAAGAGGCAAGACGACTTGCGTCTCGGGATCTCCGAAACGGCAGTTATACTCAATGACCTTAGGTCCGTTTTGAGTCAACATAAGACCAAAATACAAACACCCCTTAAAAGTTCTGTTTTCGGCGTTCATCGCTTCGATCGTCGGAAGAAAAATCTTCTCCATACATTCTTCGGCGATTTCTTTCGTGTAATAGGGATTCGGGGCGATAGTTCCCATTCCTCCCGTGTTCAAGCCCTCGTCTCCGTCGAGAGCCCTCTTGTGGTCCATCGACGAGATCATCGGAACGATCGTCTTGCCGTCGGTAAACGCCAAAACGGACGCCTCGGGTCCGGTCAAAAATTCCTCGATAACGATTTTATCGCCGCTCTTTCCGAATTTTTTGTCGAGCATTATTTCCTCGATAGCGGCTCTCGCTTGCTCTCTCGTCGCGGCGACGATCGCGCCCTTTCCGAGAGCGAGCCCGTCGGCTTTGACGACGGTCGGAATCGGCGCCGTCTCTATATACTCGAGCGCGTCTTCGGCGCTGTGGAAGACTCTGTAATCGGCGGTGGGTATGCCGTATTTTTTCATTAAATCTTTGGCGAAAACCTTGCTTCCTTCGATGATCGCCGCAGCCTTGTTCGGTCCGAAACTCGGTATGCCCTTTTCTTCGAGTCTATCGACGAGTCCGCCGACGAGCGGATCGTCGGGCGCGACCACGACGTAATCGATTTTAGCGTTTACGCAAAAATCGACGATTTTATCGGCGTCCGTCGCCTTTACGTCGACAAGTTCGGCGTCCTTTGCCATTCCCCCGTTTCCGGGCGCGGCAAATATTTTTTCGACTTGCGAGTTTTCTTTCAGTTTCTTTATTATAGCGTGCTCTCTTCCGCCGCCGCCTACGACTAATATCTTCATTTATAACTCCGTGTTTTATGGTTTTTATCGACTTATAGTGGCTCTTTTTAGTGGTGGAACAAACGAATGCCCGTAAACGCCATAACCATTCCGTATTCGTCGGCGCAGTTTATGACGGCGTCGTCTCTTATAGATCCGCCCGGTTCGGCGATATACTTAACGCCGCTCGCCTTTGCCCTTTGAACGTTGTCATAGAAGGGGAAGAAAGCGTCCGACCCGAGCGAAACTCCGTCAATCGTCTTTAAATACGCCTTTTGTTCGCTCGCGGTAAACGGCTCGGGACGAGAAACGAAATACTTTTGCCAAACGCCCTCGGCGCAAACGTCTTCCTCGTTTTGGTTGATATATCCGTCGATTACGTTGTCTCTGTCCGCTCTTCCTATATCCGTTCTGAACGGCAAGTTCAAAACCTTGTCGTGTTGACGCAAAAACCAAGTATCCGCCTTAGATCCGGCGAGGCGCGTACAGTGTATGCGCGATTGTTGTCCGGCTCCGACGCCTATCGCTTGTCCGTCGACGGCGTAACAAACGGAATTGGACTGAGTGTATTTAAGAGTGATCAAAGCGACTATAAGGTCTCTAATCGCGCTTTGAGGAAGATCCTTGTTCTTGGTTACGAGGTTTTTCAAGAGCTCCTCGTTTATTTTAATATTATTTCTGCCTTGCTCGAAAGTCACGCCGAAAACTTGCTTGGTTTCAATTTCGTCGGGAATATAATCGGGATCTATTTTGACGACGTTATAAGTTCCCTTTCTCTTCGACTTCAATATTTCAAGCGCTTCGGGCTCGAATCCGGGAGCGATAACTCCGTCGGAAACCTCTCTCTTTATCAACTTTGCCGTCGCGACGTCGCAGATATCCGAAAGAGCGACCCAATCGCCGAACGAGCACATTCTGTCCGCCCCCCTCGCTCTCGCATACGCGCAAGCGAGCGGAGACTCGTCGAGATTCTCCGCGTCGTCGACAAAACAAGCTTTTTTAAGTTTGTCCGAAAGGGGAGTTCCCACCGCCGCCGAAGTCGGACTAACGTGCTTAAAAGACGCCGCCGCGGGAAGTCCCAACGCGGCTTTAAGCTCTTTCACGAGTTGCCACGAATTAAAAGCGTCCAAAAAGTTAATATATCCCGGCTTGCCGTTCAATATCTCGATTGGCAAATCGCCGTTGTCTCTCATATATATTTTCGACGGTTTTTGATTGGGGTTACAACCGTATTTGAGTTCGAATTCTTTCATTTTATCTCCTCTAATCGTAGGTTCGTCGCCGTTACTCCAAAAGGCGTAGCGGCGACGGACATAGTTATGCGTTTTTATTTACAATTCTCGTTTGAGTCTCTCCGCTCGCCAAATTAATATATCTGACGAAAAGCGAGACCTTGTTGTCGGCGTTCAGATTATCCCAGATAAGAGACGTCAACTCGTCGACGGTCGCTTGAGGAAGTTCTATCGTTTTGGGCTCGCCCTCGAAACTCGGCAAGGGATTTCCCTCTTTCGCGTAGGTGTGGATAAACTTCGCTCTTCCCGCCAAAGGGCTCGAATAAGCGTAAGTAAATCTCTCGCACGACGAATCGTCCCCCTCGGCGGACTTCAAAATCGACATCGCGAAATTCATTCCTTCACCGTCGAGCTTGACGACGCCGGATATTCTCGGAGTGAAATTGGGAGCGTCGTCCTCAAATTCGCGACGACGAAGAGACTGCTCGAAAGTCATTTGCTTATCCATAAGTTCGTAAACGGTGTCCGTTTGGTCTCCGTTCGTGACGATAGTCTTATTTCCGAGAACTCTGACGGGCGAATAAATAATGAGATGGGGATCGACCATCTTTTTTTCGTCGAACGCCTTGGTTTTGAGCCCGTCGCCGTCGGCGACAAAGACTCTGTTTCTGCTATTTTCGCTTCTTCCCATTATAAAATAAGCGATAACCGCGTTTTTGGAATCGGGCGACTTGCCGATAACGATTCCTCTGCCGTGATACGCGAGCGAATTGAGTTCTTGTTCGATAGTTTTAACTTCCATATTATCTCCGAAAACAAATGTCTTTTATTTCTTTATGCGAGCGACGCCGTTCTTTATCTCTATTCTATCGTCGCAAAGGAGGCTGACCGCGCGAGGCAAAATTTTCCATTCCGCCTCTTCCATAACTCTCTTCTGAAGAGTTTCGGGGGTATCGTCCTCCTTAACTTCGACCGCCTTTTGCAAGACGATCGGCCCGCCGTCGCACTCCTTCGTTACAAAGTGGACGGTCGCCCCCGCGACCTTTACGCCTCTTTTTAAAGCTTCTTCGTGAGGACGCAAGCCGTAAAATCCCTTTCCGCAAAAAGACGGAATCAACGACGGGTGAACGTTGAGCATTTTACCCTCGAACGCGTCGCAAACCGAATCTCCCAATATCGAGAGAAAACCGGCGTATACGACGACGTCCGCTTTTGCGGACAAAAGCGCTTCTTTCATCGCCTCTCCGTAAGAATCCGAGTCGGGAAAACTCTTTCTTTCCAAAACGGCGGTTTTTATGCCGGCTTTTTTAGCCCTTTCGAGAGCGTAGGCTTCCTTTCTCGAAGAAATAACGAGCGTAATTCTCCCGTTCGGAATTTCTCCTCTGTTTTGACTGTCTATAAGCGCTTGCAAATTGGTTCCGCCGCCCGAAACGAGCGCGACTATATTCTTCATTACTCTATTATAACGCCTTCGTCGGACTTAATAACCGTTCCGATGACGTAAGCGTCCTCTCCGTTCGCTCTCAAAACCTCGAGAGCCTTTTCGACGTCCTCTTTCGCGACGGTAACGCTCATTCCGACGCCCATATTGAAGGTGTTGAACATATCCCTTTCTGAAACGCCTCCCGTCTTCATTATAAGATCGAATATAGGCAATATTTTAAGCGAAGATTTGTCTACCTTGACCGAATATCCGTTCGGCAAGGCTCTCGGAATGTTCTCGTAAAATCCGCCGCCGGTTATGTGCGAAACGGCTTTGACTTTGACGACGTCGAACAAAGCGAGCATCGACTTGACGTAAATATTGGTGGGGGTAAGCAAAGTCTCCCCGAGCGATTTTCCGCCGAGAGCCTCGATCGGCGAGGTTAAATCGGCGTTCTCGATATCGAAAACTTTTCTGACGAGCGAGAAACCGTTTGAGTGAACTCCCGAGGATGCGAGCGCGATTACGACGTCTCCCTCTTTCACGGAGTTTTTATCGAGCAATTTCTTTTTGTCTACGACGCCCGTGCAATATCCGGCAAGATCGTAGTCGTCGACGGGCATAAGTCCGGGGTGCTCGGCGGTTTCTCCGCCTATAAGCGCGCAACCGGCTCTGACGCAGCCCTCGGCTACGCCGCCGACTATGTCGGCTATCTTTTCGGGATAGTTCTTTCCGCAAGCGATATAATCAAGGAAGAACAAGGGTTTTGCACCGCAACAAATAATATCGTTTACGCACATCGCGACGCAATCTATTCCGATTGTGTCGTGTTTATCCATAAGCATGGCAAGTTTAATCTTCGTGCCGACGCCGTCCGTTCCCGAAACCAAAACGGGGTCGCTTATGCCGTCCAAATTTAAGCCGAAGCAACCGCCAAAACCGCCGACGTCGTCTAAGCAACCTTCGTTTTTCGTTCTGGCGATGTGTTTTTTCATAAGTTCGACCGACTTATACCCGGCGGTTATATCTACTCCGGCGGCGGCGTAACTGTCAGACTTGGATTTATTTATCATTTTATTCCTCTCCGTTCCAGCAATAAGTACACAATTCGCATTTGTTAAGACCTATCGCTTTTATTATTCCTTCTAACGTTTGAAATTCCAACGACGCGAAATTGAAGTCCGAGCAAAGCTTATCTCGCAACGCCTTTCCTCTCTCCGTGTCGGGCTTTGAATATTCGTCGATATGTTTAAGCCCCTCTTCGCCTTCCAATTCGACGATAACTCGCCTCGCGATAAGTTCCATATCGCTCGTAGAGCGCGAAAAGTTGAGATATTTGCACGCGTACATTATCGGCGGACACGCCGAACGCATATGAACGGCTTTCGCTCCGCTCTCGTACAAAAACTCGACCGTTTCTTTTATTTGAGTTCCGCGGACTATCGAGTCGTCGACAAGAAGCAAAGTCTTGTCTTTTATATACTCGTTCACGGGAATTTGCTTCATCTTCGCAACCTTAACCCTCTCGGCTTGCTTTGTCGGAGTAAAACTCCTCGACCAAGTCGGAGTGTATTTAACGAATGCTCTCGCAAATCTCTTTCTGCTTCTGTTAGCGTAACCTATCGCGTGAGGCGTTCCCGAATCGGGCACGCCGGCGATATAATCGACGTCGAAACTCTTTCCGTTATTCTCGTCGTTTTCCGCCATTATCTCTCCGTTACGGCAACGCATCGCCTCGACGTTTACGCCCTCGTAAGTCGCCGTGGGGTATCCGTAATAACTCCACAAAAACGAACAGATTTTCTTTGTTTTCGACGGCTCGGACAATTGAATTACGCCGTCCGCGGTCACCTTGACGATTTCCGCGGAGCCAAGTTCTTTTTCGTCAACATACCCCAGTTTTTGGTAGGCGAACGATTCGAACGACACGGCATAGCCGCATTCGTTCTTTCCGATCAAGATCGGAAGTCTGCCGACCTTATCTCTCGCCGCGATAAGCGACCCGTCGTCGGCCAAAATCAAAATCGAACACGACCCGTCGATCGATTGCTGGGCAAACTTAATGCCGTCGACGAAATTATCCTTTCGGTTAATAAGAGCGGCGACGAGTTCGGTCGAATTGACCGCTCCGCCCGTCATCGCGTCGAAATGCCCTCCGGGAGTATTTAAAAAATCTTTTATAAGCTCTTCGGCGTTGTTTACGATACCGATCGTACAAATGGCGTAAGAGCCGAGTTTCGAACGAATGAGCATAGGTTGCGGATCGGAATCGCTTATGCAGCCGATTGCCGACGTTCCCTTCATCTCGTCGAAGATATGCTCGAACTCCGTTCTGAAAAGAGAATTTTCGATATTGTGTATTTTTCTCTGCAAGCCGATCTCTTTATCGTACGCGGCGAGTCCGGCGCGACGAGTTCCGAGATGCGAATGATAATCGACTCCGAAAAACGTTTCGACCATACAGTCGCGTTTCGAAGCGATTCCGAAAAAGCCTCCCATTGTAAACTCGTTCCCCTTTTCCTTAAGCGAAGAAGAGTTTGGAAAGAGTCATCGGGTCGACGTATTTGCCGTCCTTATACGCTCTCATATTTCCCGAAGCGATTTCGTCTATGAGCATTACGTCGCCGTTGGCGTCGTAACCAAACTCGAACTTTATATCGTAAAGATCGAGACCTTTGGCTTTGAGGTCGTCTGCGACGATTTTTGTAATTTTACGAGTCATATCTTTTATGTCGTCGTATTGCTTGTCGGTCATAACGTTAAGAGCGACGAGACCGTCTTTGGTTACGAGCGGATCGCCCTTGGCGTCGTTTTTGAAAGTCATTTCGACGTACGCGGGCAAATCGGCGCCCTCTTCGACGTAATCGGAATAACGGCGATAGAAACTTCCGACGGCTTTATATCTGCAAATAACCTCGAGTCCCTTGCCGAATGCTTTCGCGGGGAGAACTTCCATGGTCGTATCGTCGAGATTGGCGCCGATATAATGAGTTTTGATTCCGGCGGCGTTTATTTTCTCAAAGAAAAATATAGACATACGCAAATTTACGTCTCCGACTCCGTCGATAGTCAATCCGACGGCGTTTTCGCCCGGATCGAACACTCCGTCTTTTCCCGTGCAGTCGTCTTTAAATTTCAAAAGATAATTGCCGTTGTCGAGAGCATAAACGTTCTTAGTCTTTCCCGTGTAAACAAGTTTCTTTTCCATAATTTTGCGCTCCTTTATATATTGGATAAAATTTAGATCTTCTTTTTTGCGCTCTTTTAAACTCGAGCGTCTCTATAAAAATAAAAAAGACGTTTAATAAAAATTAAACGTTTTTTTGTAAATCGGCGTCCTTTCTAAGAACGACCGCGGCGTCCGAAAGTCTTTTTTCGTCGAGTCTACGAGCGAGAGAGGCGTCCGAAACGGATAAAATCTGTATTGCGAGCAGAGCGGCGTTCGCTCCGCCGTTTATGGCGACCGAGGCGACGGGTATCCCCGACGGCATTTGAACAGTCGACAAAAGAGCGTCGAGCCCTTCTAAATTAGAAGACTTGCAAGGGATACCGATAACGGGCAAAGTCGTGTT
>CAZVPW010000017.1:14946-18399 GCA_964629115.1 uncultured Acidiphilium sp. | reverse complement strand
TATAAAAAATATATGAAATACCTATTTAGGTGACACCCAAACACCCAAAATTCCTTATACCGCAAGGGGTTTCACAATTTAATTCACCGACACCCAAGGGTGGCGGTAAAATTCAGTCGACACCCATTTTTCAGGTTTAGAGTATTTTGTTCAGGAGAATTTTGAATTTAGCCGACACCCAAATAAGGTCTTTTTATTTTTGCGTGTGATTTTGAGCCTTACCCCGCCAACTCGCCCGCCTCATATCCCCCTCAGGGGGTGCGGATGCTTTGAGAGTTTGAAAACGCCCGGCAAAATCGTCACGCAGCCGAACAGACGAACCGAGGAAACCAAGGACACGACAAAAGAACGCCGGGAACGGTGCAAACTTTCGCCCGATCGATTCAAATATATATCGCTTGACGGCTTGCCCTTATCCCCCATAAAAATTTTTTACAGTTAATCAAGATTTATTTTTGAAATCCTCTTGACATTTACAGTTAATCATGATATAATGTTACTGTAAAAACCAAAAGGAGGTATGCAAGATGTATACAAGAACAGAAAACCAAATCAAGAGAGAATACGCCCGCAAGCGTAAAGCCGCCGCCCATTTTGTAAAGTTGGGATATTTTCCCGACTGGGCAGAGGAACACAGAAACGACCCCGAAAGAGGCTTGAAACAATATTCAACCCCGGCAAAGTGGGTCGCTTATCAGGCGGGCAAGATTGACCACAAAAAGGCGGTAGAACTTGCAACCGCCCGAGCGTGGAAAAAGATTGACGAGCAGGAGCGAAAGTCGCTTGAAAAACTCAGAACCGCCGAAAATGCCCCCGACCTAAAATATATTTGTATTTTGGTAGAGTGGGGCAAGTCTCGGACGTGGGGAGCAATCCCACACGCCGAAATCAGAACCAACGCCGGAACATATACCGGGACGGCGAGCGGGTGCGGATATGATAAGCAATCCGCAGCCATTGCCGAGGCGCTGAACAAATCCCCCGAAATTATGCGGGCATTGTACGAACTCAAAGAAAAGCATCCGACCGCCCCGCATCGCGATCTTTTCGGTTATGGCTCAGGCTATGACATTTTACCGTATTTTGAGGGCGGCGTGGGTGTATCGTGTTTTGAAACTATCTTGAATAAATGCGGATTTACTTTGACCGCCTGCAATTCCGGGAAAATGTTTGACTATTACCAATTCACCAAGAAAAACGGAGGTATAAAAAAATGATCTATTATAAGTTTGTAAAGTGGGAGCCGCAACCGATCGAAAAGGTTTTAGCGGGCAAAATTCCCGCAGCTCTTGCCGAATATGACAACGGCAACCGCCAACCGTTCAAGGCTCTTGAAATCGCAACCACAGAACCCTATTACAAGTGGGGCGGGTGGTGTTTTCCTCTTACTCCGTATTTACGCCGCTTTTGGGTGAAAACTAAATATTATGGTATTCTTGAATACTGGGCAGTAAATAAAACCGCTATCCATATCGGCAACCCACTCTTGCCCGTGTAGGTCAAGTAGTGTAGTAGGAATATCCAATATACGAACGACTACTTTATTTTGCTTAAACCATTGTAGTTCGATTTTGATTTCTTCTTTGTTTCTCCCCAAACGGTCGAGTTCCTTGATAATAACTTCATCGCCGGGAAGAACGCTCCGCTTCAAGTTTTGATATTCTTTTCGGTCAAAGTTCTTTCCGCTTTGCTTATCGCAAAAAACTTTGTCGGCGGGCTTGTAAGCGGACAGGGCTTCGAGTTGTCTATCAAGGCATTGTTCTTTGCTTGACACTCTGCAATAGTGATAAATCATTTTTCCGTCGGCTCTTGTTCGTCCGTAATAACCATTTGATCGTCCCGTCTATTTCCCGCGCGCTTCTCTTGCACCACGACTTCATAGCCGAGAACGGAAAGCATTTCGATTGCCGTTGAGAAAGACATATTGTTATGCGCCAATCGCGCGCTGACATCATTCGGGCGTTTCTTGCCGATAGCCGATGCCATAGCACTCAAAGTCATACCTTTGTTTCGCATTGCTTGCTTGATTGCTTCGTTGATAAACATAATCAAATCTCCTTTTCAGTATCACCATTATACACTAAATATTTTTAGTTGTCAAGTGCTTTTGAGAAAAATCTAAAAATATTTAGTCGGAGATTTTAAGACTTTGGTTTGAAAGATTGCTCGAAAAACAGAAAAGTGATAAAAGTGAATGATTTTAGCGATTTTCAATAAAGTCCTCTATATAGAGCGTTCTTATAGATACTTTTATGAAAAAAGCAATTATTACTCACTTTTTTCACTTTTGGAAAGAGAAAAATCACTTAAAAGAGCCTTTTTATATGCTCGTCTGCATAAGCACTTCACCCCGCCCGCCGTTCCGGCGATATTCCCCCACGCCCCTCCGAACGCCCGCCGGGAGTCCGGGGACGGTTGCGAAAAGTACACAAAACGGAACGCCAAAAAAATCTTGAAAAAAAACTAAAAAAATTAGTAAAAACTCTTGACAACTAAAAATATTTAGTATATAATATAGATACTAAATAAATTTAGTTGACGGAGGCGCAACGATGAAAAATTACGTTATAATTTGCGGATTAAATGACAAGGACATACGCAAGCAAGAGATTGCCACAGAACAAGCAACGCAAGCCCTCGCGGGTATCGTGTTAGAATACATTTCTTTGTCTTTCACCTTTGTTTTCAACAATTCAATCAACTTCTGATGATTGATGTTGTCAAAATACTTAGAGAAGTCAAAGACTAGGGCATAGCCACTATTACCGTACTGCCTGTAATATCTTTGAAGATGACAATTCATTCTGTTAAGAGCAAAATCGATTCCCTTATTCTTAAGACAAGCACCATTATCATAGATAAAGAATCTGCTAAGAAGAGGGACTAGAACATAATCACAAAGACATTTCGACGGGAATTTTAGAACAAAACCGACGCAATGGCGTCGGTTTTTCGTTTCGGAAAGAAAATAGTTCAAAAAAAGCCCGTTTTTTCGAGCAAAAAAAAGAAAAACTATTGAAAACGCCGAATATATAATGTATAATAAAAATAAGAAGAGCAGTTTTAAGGGGCAAACGTCTCGTTTCGAAGTCGTCTTCGGGGTCGAGGCTGCAAAGCGGATTGACGCGAATTTTTTTCGTCAATCGGATTTATTTTACTTTACGCTATGGACGGGAAGAACGCAAAAGAAAAGGTTATATTAAAAGTAACGACGATCGCTTTGTTTGTCGCGTTGTCAATCGCGGCTTTCGGATTGTTGTCGTCATGCAAACGATTGAAAGAACATTCCTTTTCGGATTGGACGGCAATCGTCGCTCAAACGTGCGAGAGCGAGGGCGTCGAGTCGAGAAGTTGTTCTAAGTGCGGCAAAAAGGAAACGAGAAATGTTCCGCCGCTCGGGCACGACAAGACGGAGCATAAAGAGCAAGCGGCGACTTGCCTTAGCGTCGGTTG
>CAZVPW010000017.1:14667-14846 GCA_964629115.1 uncultured Acidiphilium sp. | reverse complement strand
GAAAGAATACGAAACCTGCTCGCGTTGCGATTATACGACGTATGAAGAGATAGAGGCGCTCGGTCACGACAAGACGGAGCATAAAGAGCAAGCGTCGACTTGCCTTAGCGTCGGTTGGAAAGAATACGAAACCTGCTCGCGTTGCGATTATACGACGTATGAAGAGATAGAGTCGCTCG
>CAZVPW010000017.1:14396-14567 GCA_964629115.1 uncultured Acidiphilium sp. | reverse complement strand
GTCACGACAAGACGACGCATAAAGCGCAAGCGGCGACTTGCCTTAACGTCGGTTGTGAAGAATACGAGACTTGTTCGCGTTGCGACTATACGACGTATGAAGAGATAGAAGCGCTCGGTCACGACAAGACGACGCATAAAGCGCAAGCGGCGACTTGCCTTAACGTCGGTT
>CAZVPW010000017.1:0-14296 GCA_964629115.1 uncultured Acidiphilium sp. | reverse complement strand
GGAAAGAATATGAAACTTGTTCGCGTTGCGATTATACGACTTACGAAGAGATAGAAGAGCTCGGGCACGATAAGACGACGCATAAAGCGCAAGCGGCGACTTGCCTTAGCGTCGGTTGGAAAGAATATGAAACTTGTTCGCGTTGCGATTATACGACTTACGAAGAGATAGATCGTCTCGAGCATAAATTGACAACGATTAAAGGTTCGCCAAATTCGTGTTTTGAGAGCGGAACGAGAGATTACGATTATTGTTCTTTGTGCGAGAAATCATATATAGACGGGAGAGAAGCGAGCGCGGAGGAGATTTATCTGCCGCCCGAACACTCGCTTGTTTTTGTCGCGGAAGAGCCGAAGACGTGCCTTAAAAACGGCAGAGCCGAGCATTATCGTTGCGAAAAATGCGGTCAAAATTATGTAGACGGGCGGGAGGTTTCAAATTCCGATCTCGTCATAAAAAAGGGTTGCGAATACGGCGAATTGATTGTCGGAGACGGTTTTAGCGTTCGTTCGCATTATAGATGTTCGCTTTGCGGAAAATGTTACGACGAAAGGAAGAATGAAATAACCGAACTCGGAGTACTTCTCGGGCATACGCTCGAGTGGGTCGACCGCGAGGACGCCACTTGCTGCGTCAACGGGAAAGAGGGATATTATAAATGCTCTGACAACGGGTGCGGGCTTTTGTTCGACGTTAATTACCAAGAGATAAGCGAAGATGAGATAGCGATTATTCCAAAGGGACATAGACCGAGCGAAGAGACGCGAGAGGACGAAAACGGAAGGTGTCGCGAATGTTTACTTTGCGGTGATAAAATTTACGAAGAAGCCGAACTCGAAGACGAAGAATAAACCCAATCAAAGCAAAGAAAGTCGCCTATAAGGCGATAAAACGCATAAGTTTTGTTTTGAAAGAGCAAATATCGACGCTGGCGAATCTTTTAGGTTAGGGGGCGCTTAAAAATCGCTCGATCGGCAAAAATGATTGTGGAAAGATAAAATAAAAGCGCAAAATTCTTGATTTGCGCGAGATAATGCGCTAAAATAAATTTCGTCAAAAATCGCGCGAGCGCGGACCGAGATAAAAAAATTTCAAACCGACAAAACGGAGGAAATTCTTGAAGAAACAACTGATATTGATAACGTCGCCTCCGGCTTGCGGCAAAACTCGCCTCGCGAGGAAATTAGCCGAAACTTTTTACGGGTCGGTTTACCTCGATAAAGACAGCGTAATCCCCCTTTCGAGACAAATTTTCACGGTCGCGAGAAAGCCGTATAACAGAAGTTCGCAATTCTTCAATAAAGAGATTAGAGATTACGAATACAAGGCTATTTTGGCTATCGCCGCCGAAGCTATTAGGTATAACGACAGGGTTATTTTAAACGCCCCGTTTACAAAGGAAATTCGAGACGCAAAATATATCTCGGAATTGCGCGATAGATTCGAACGCCGCGGCGCGGAGTTAATCGTCGTTTGGATTAAGTCCGATCGCGACGCGTGTTATAGGAATATGAAACGCAGAAATTCCGATCGCGATAAGTGGAAATTGAAGAATTGGTCGAAATATATCGAGGGGGTAAATTTCGATACTCCGACCTCGATCGGCGATAATTTGTACGTTTACGACGGCAGAGACAAGGATAAATCCGCCGAGGAATTCGACGGATTGTTAAAGAGATTGTCGCTCGATTCGGGCGGAGACGCTTTGGAGGGCTCGACGGTCGAGAAAAACCGCTTTGAATAAAATTGAAAAGCGTATAGACGATTTTTAATAATTTTAAAAGATAAAAACGCTCCCCGAAAGAGAAATTCTTTCGGGGAGCGTTTTCGTATGGAAAAGCCGTCGGAAATCAATCCGACGGCTCGTCGTTTTATTCGGATACGATAACCGCCGTTTCGGCAAAGCGTTTTGTCGATTCGAGGGCTTTTTCGCATTGGAACTTGCTGTTGTAAACTTCGCTCGACGCAATCGTTCTGCCGGACGGAGTAGTGATCTTAAAGTTGAATTTACCGTCCTTGTTGGCGGTTACCGAACAATTTCCGTTCGCGAGATTTTTCTTTATCGAGACGATAGCCGTTTTAAGTCCGTTGTTTTGAGAGTAAGACGGAGTAACGAGGAGAACGCCTCCGTTGGACGCCGCGAGTTTTGCGAAGAACTTTCCTTCGGCGTCGGTTTCAACCTTCCATTTTCCCGAATACGCTCCTTTCTTGACGTCCGGAGCGGCGACGGTTTCGGTCGGTTTCTCGTTTTCGATCGGACGTTTTTTCGTAATGATTTTTGTGATGGGTTTAGCGAATTTGCTCTTTTTATGTATGGGAGTCGCCGGAATTCCGTCGTTATATGCGAAAGGCTTTTTAACCGTCGGGATTTGTTCGGGGATATTCGGCGTTTCTTCGACCGTGTCGGTTGGAATCGGTTCGATTTGTCCGTTCGAGGGGGCGGCTTGCTCGATCGGTTCCGCGGATATCGAGAAATCGTTCTCCGTTTCGACGATTCGGGCGAATTTTCTATCGCGTCTTCTTTCGCGTTTTGCCGCGCGTTCGACGTTGGCTTGTTCGATACGTTCGTCTTTCGAGTCGCTTACGTTTGCGGCGTCTTTTTCGCCGTCGAAGACGGCTTCGTCGCTTTCGGTAGTCTCTTGCGAGTCGAGAGAGGGGTCGTCTTCCTTAGCGTCGCTTGCGTTGACGTCCTCTTCCAACGCGTCCGAGTTTTGCGTTTGGGCGTCTTGTGGAACTTGCTTGTTCGAGGCGTCTTCTTCGGCTTTTTGAGCGACCGACGCGATCTCGCGTTCTTTTTCGGCTACGGCTTTCTCTTCTTCGTCGGCAATGGACGATTCGAGAGCGTCGAGCGAGGAACGGGAAACTTGCTCGTCGTAAGTGAGGTCGGTTATGACGACTTCGTCGTCTCCGTTTGCGATAGGAGCGTTTTCGTCGAAGAAAGGTTGAGGTTGTTCTTCGACTTTTTTAACCGTCGTTTCGTCGGACGGGGCGACGAGAGCCGCGTTGACTTCGTCGGTTTCCTTTTCGGTCGCCAAGTTGATTTCGGGAGCCGCGTACTTGATTTTGTTTTTGCTTTCGTGTCTGGCGGCGCGACGTCTTTCTCTAGCTTCGTTCGCTATCGTTTGAAGAGCGTCCTCGCGTTCTTTTTCGTATTTTGCGCGGAGTTCTTGGGCGGCTTTATAACCGTCTTTCGCCGCTTCGAGGTTTTCAATCGCCTTTTGAAGTCTCGACTTCTTTTCTTTTTCGGCGTTTTTCTCGTATTCTTTCAATATTGCCGCGGCGTCTTTCGAGCCGAGTTTTATCTCTTGCGAATTGATTCGAGCCAATTCGTCGAGCAAAGATTTTCTTTGGATTTCTTTCTCGGAAATTTGCGCGAGATATTCGGCGCGTTGATTTTCGAGTTCGACGTTAATTTCGTTGATTTCGGATTTTAAGACGACGTCTCTCTTGGCTTTCTCGGCGGATCTTTTGGAGATTTCGAGAGAGCGAAGTTTTTGCTCTTCGACGATGGCGTTGATCGCGAGACGAGTATTTCTGGCTTTTCCTTTTTTAAGACCGCTGAACAATCCTTTTTGCTGCTTGACGAGTTGTTGAGAGAGGTCTCGTTGCTTGGCGCTCAGTTTCACGATTTTTTCGTTCGCGACGGCGTTGTAAATCTCGTCTTTTTCGCTTTGCGATTTGTTGGATTCGAGCAAAGCGTTCTTTTTTTCTTCGGCTCTCAATTCGGCTTCGGCGACGAGGTCGTTAAATCTCTTGATTTCTTCGTCCGTTTGGTTTATTCGCGAAGAAATGAGTTCGGCTTGTTTGCGGTTGTCAAAGAACCTTTTAAGACGTTTTTTTCTTCTCTTGGACGGATTTATTATAGCGATTATAAGGCAAACGATTAGGCAAAGCGCGAGAGCCGCGATAACCGCCGATTGCCACGTTTCCACGGCAAAACCGAGGACGCTCGACATCGTTTCGCGAATCGGTTCGAGGAACGATTGAACGGAAAACGCGTTCGCTTCGGAAGATAGAATATTCGACATAAAAAGCACCTCAACTTAAAATATAACTATATTTTAAAGCAAATCTCCCGATAAGTCAACTAAAAAATATATTTTCGCCGAACGACCTTGAAATATTTTGAAAAAAGCGGGCTTTTGCGCTATACTTTACGGGAAGAAAAAGTAAAAAGGATAATCGAGATGAAAAAATTTGAAACGGTAATCGTCGGCGGAGGTTTCTCCGGTCTCATAGCCGCGTTGGTTTTGTCGGAAAAACTGGGAGGAGAAAGGGTTGCCGTTGTCGAAAGAAACGATAGGGTCGGAAAGAAACTCCTCGCGACCGGAAACGGCAGAGGAAATTTGACCAACGTCGAAGTTTCGAACGAAAACTACCATTCGGAATCGGGCGCGGATGTTTCGAACGCTTTAAAAAAATACGGCAATAAGTCGATTATCGAATTTTTTGGCAGTTTAGGAGCCCCTTGCGTGGAAGAGGGCGGAAAGGTTTACCCCAAGAGTTTGCAAGCCTCTTCCGTTTTGGATCTTATAAGACTTAAGGCGGCGTATTTGAAAACGGAGATTATAACGAATTTTAAATGCGAGAAGATAGAAAAGACAAACGACGGTTTTTTAGTTTATTCCGAAGGAGAAGTTTTAAAGTCTAACTCGGTCGTTTTCGCGTGCGGCGGAAAATCGGGCAAGCAATACGGAACGGACGGAACGGCGTTCGAGATTCTTCGAAAACTCGGACATTCGACGACGCGCCTTTCTCCGCAAATCGTGCAACTTAAAACCGAGACCGGTTTGATAAAGGGTTTAAAGGGGGTAAAGGAAAAGGTCGAAGCGACGGCGATGGACGGCGAGAGACGAATCAAGTCTTTTTGCGGAGACGTTCTCTTTACCGAATACGGCGTTAGCGGAAACGCGGTCTTTTATCTTTCGTCTTATTTATCCGAACTGAACGACCCCCGCCTTTCTCTTTCTTTTTGGTCGGACGACGAGCGCTCGGCGTTCGAGTTTTTATCTCGAAAGGCTCGCGCCCTTCCTTTTATCGGCATCGACGATATTTTAACGGGCGTCGTTAACAAACAAATCGGAAGAGCGATCGCGAGAAGCGTCGGGGCGACGAGTCTCGACGACAAGACTCTTTTGTCTCTCGCCCGAGCTTTAAAGGATTTCAGATTGAAAGTTGTCGGCAGTTTGGGTTTCGATTATTCGCAAGTTACGAGAGGAGGGATTCCCTTTTTCGAAACGACCGAAAATTTCGAGAGTAAAAAGGCGAAAGGTCTTTTTATAATCGGGGAAGCCCTCGACGTCGACGGCGACTGCGGCGGATATAATTTACAATGGGCGTATACTTCGGCTCGCGTAGCCGCGGACGAAATTCTGAAAAGGACGGTTTTTTCCGATGAGAATCGATAATTTAAAATTCTCGGTCGAGACGACCGACGAGGAGATTTTGTCGGTCATTCGAAAAAAAGCGAGACAAGCGGGGGAGAAAGATTTCGTCGCGAGAATATTGAGGAAATCCGTCGACGCGCGAGATAAAAACAACGTCAAGTTCGTGTGCTCGGGAGAGACTTTGAGTTCGTTCGCGAAAGAACCGAGATACGAGTTAAAAAGGGCGAACAAAAAAAAGAAAATATCGATTATAGGGTTCGGTCCCGCGGGAATGTTTTGCGCTCTCTATCTTGCGAGAGCAGGTTACGCTCCCCTGGTTTTCGAACGGGGAAAAGACGTCGACGAACGCAAGAAGTCGGTCGATAAGTTCTTTAATTGCGGAATATTGGATCCGAACAGCAATATTCAGTTCGGCGAGGGCGGAGCCGGGGCTTTTTCGGACGGCAAGTTAAACACGGGGGTTAATCACCCTCTTACAAGGACGGTTTTGAGAGACTTTGTCGAACACGGAGCGCCCAAGGAGATAGAGTATCTCGCAAAGCCGCACGTCGGGAGCGACAATTTGCCGATCGTCGTCAAAAACATTAGACAAGAAATTGAGAGACTCGGCGGAAAAGTTTTGTTCTCAAGCAAGTTCGAGGGGGTCAAGACGTCGGGCGGAAAGGTCGTTTCGATAACGGTTAACGGATCCGAAGTACAAACCGACGTTCTTGTTCTCGCGATCGGACACAGCGCGAGAGATACGTTTGAACTTCTTTACGAAGAGGGCGTTCCGATGGAAAGAAAGGCTTTTGCCATGGGCGTGAGAATAGAGCATCTTCAAAGGGATACGAATATTGCGCAATACGGCGAAAAATTCGCTCGACTTCTTCCGGCAGCCGACTATAGATTGGCGAGTCGAAAGGGAGAGAGAGGCGTATTCACTTTCTGTATGTGTCCGGGCGGATACGTTATGCCGTCGGCGTCCGAAGAGGGCGGAGTCGTCACTAACGGAATGAGTTTGTACGCCAGAGACGGGGTCAACTCGAACAGCGCTGTTTTGTGCGAAGTTTATCCGTCCGATTTTTTAGACGGAACGCTCGGAGGAGTCGAACTTCAAAGGCGTTTGGAAAGGAGCGCGTTTGCGCTCGGCGGCGGAGATTATAAGGCGCCCGTTCAGACTCTCGGAGACTTTTTCTCCGATAGGCGATCGACTCGCGTTTTCGGGGTTAAACCGACTTATAGCCGCGGATACGTCGAGACGAATCTCGGCGCGGAAATGCCGAAATTTATGAGAGAGAATCTCAAAATCGGTATAGCCGATATGGATAGAAGGTTAAAAGGGTTCGCTTGCTCCGAAGCGGTTTTGACGGGGTTCGAAACTCGTTCGTCCAGCCCGATAAGAATCTTGCGCGGCGAAAATTTTCAAAGTTCGTTTGCCGAAAATTTTTACCCGTGCGGAGAGGGTTGCGGCTATGCCGGAGGGATAATGAGCGCCGCGGTCGACGGTATAAAGGCGGCGACTGCTATTTCCGAAGAAAATTAGCGAGAATCGAATCAAAAACTCGACCGAGCGGTTTGACGATTGAAGGCAAAATCGAATCGTTTTTCACGCTAAAAAGCGAAACAATGGAAGAAAAGGAGAAAAACCGTTCGATTTGTTTTAAATTGTTTGTTCGTTTCGTTCAAAATTCTTTACAAAAACTTTTTGTTATATTATAATGATAACGCGGAGTTCGTCTCGGCGTTATCTTTTTTTAGATGCGGCGAATTAAACGGTCGAACGAAAAATAAAAAAATGAAGATAAGATATCTCGGTCATTCGTGTTTTTATATCGTCGGCGACGAAAAGAGCGTCGTTTTAGATCCCTTTTCGGGGGTGGGTTTTCCGCTCGAGAAGGTAAAGTGCGATTATTGTTGCGTTTCGCACAATCACTTCGATCATAACTTTATCGACGGCGTCGAATACGGAAAGGTTATACGCTCGTCTTCGGATGGATTTTTAACGATAGATACCTTTCACGATTCGGCTCTCGGAAAAGAACGCGGAAAAAATTCGGCGTTCAAGTTTTCCGTCGACGGGGTAACCTTTTGCCATTTGGGGGACTTGGGAGAATATTATTCTCAATCGCTCGTCGAGGAGATCGGCGAGGTAGACGTCCTTTTTATTCCCGTGGGCGGAGTTTATACCATCGATTACAAAGAAGCCGTCAAGTTCGCCTCGGCGATTAAGGCGAAAATAACCGTTCCGATGCATTACAAGACCAAGAGAAGTTCGATAGACGTGGACGGCGTCGAAAATTTTGTCAAGAGAATGACTATGGTCGAATCGGTCGAAAGAGAGATTGAATTTTCCGAGATCGATCTTCCGACCGAGCCGAGCGTATATCGTTTTGACGATAGCGAATTTTAAGGAGGGGGAAAGTGTACACTCGCGATTTTTTACAGGCTAAGAGCATATACGACGTCCGTAAAATCTTACGATTTGTCGGAGGCGTTCCCGGAAAAAAGAGCAAGGGAGAGATTATAGAGGCCATTCTCTCGATTCAAGATAGTTCGATTGCTCCCGAGAGGAGTCCGAGAGGCAGACGGCCGCTCGAACTTAAAGACCGCGAACGGGTGGACGCGACCGATTTCGACGGGGTTCCGTTAAATTCCGACGAGGTCTCGAGGGAACTCGACGGGGAATTGATCTTCGGCGATTCTACGACGTCGACAGATAGAACGGAGAGCGCGGTCGAGGGCGTTTTGGAATTGTGTTCGGACGGATACGGTTTTTTGAGAGCGAAAAATTACGAAACGTCTAATAAAGACGCGTTCGTATCTCGTCCCACGGTAAAGCAATACGGGCTTAAAATGGGCGATTACGTCGCCGGAGCCAGCGCTAAACTTCGCGAGACGGGCGCCGCCGCGTTGCGGTTTGTCTACGCGATTAACGGTCGCGGAGTTTCCTCGACGGGTCGCGCGGAGGATAGGGTTAGATTCGAGGATTTAGAGGTTTCGCGTCCGTCCGATCGTTATACTCTCGAGACGGGAGACGCCGGCGATTTGACCGCGAGGGTCATCGATCTTTTTTGCCCGATCGGAAAAGGGCAAAGGGGACTTGTCGTCGCTCCGCCCAAAACGGGAGCGACCGAGGTTTTGAAGAGAGCGGCGCGCTCGATAAAGAAGAATTATCCGAACGTCAAGCTTATCACGCTTCTCGTCGACGAGAGACCCGAAGACGCGGCGGAGATAAAAAGAATCGCCGACGGAGAGGTTGCCTATTCGACCTTTGACGACCCGCCCGAAAGGAAGATAAAAGTCGCCGAACTCGTTTTAAATAGGGCGAAAAGGCTTGTCGAGGAAGGCGACGACGTCGTCTTATTGTTGGATTCGATAACAAAATTGACCAAGGCGTACGCCGAAACAGCCGACTCGAATGAGGTCGGAGTAAGTGGAAGAATAGACCGTTCCGCAATTTTTGCGGCTAAGAGATTTTTCGGAGCGGCGAGAAATATTTCTGGCGGCGGAAGTTTGGCGATAATCGCCGCGGCGACCGTGGATTCGGGACGCTCGGCGGACGATGCGATTTACGAAGAACTCAAAGACGCGGCGAATATGGAACTTCGCCTTTCGAAAAGTTTGAGCGAACGAAGAATTTTCCCGTCAATCGATATCGCGGCGTCGGGAACGAACAGAGAGGATCTCCTTTTGAACGAGGGCGAGCGAGAGTGTTCGTATCGATGCAAACGCCTCGTCGCGGACGGCGAAACGGGAGTTAAGGACATTTTAAACTCGATGAAAAAGTCCGACGACAACGCGGCTTTTATAGACGGTTTTATAAAGGATTCGGATTGAGTCGCGTCGAACGGTAACTGTCAAACGTCGCCGAATTTACGAATAATTCGACGTTTAAACAGCCCGAAGATCAGATCCGTCGCGTCGGCGGAAGTTCTTTCGGGGTGAAATTGAGTTCCGAAGACGTCGTCGCCGAAAAAGACGATTTCGGGGATTTGGTCCTTTGAAAGCGCGTCGACGTATGCGAACGGCGGAAGGCGGTCTAACGCTTGTCTGTGCGAAGACGATACCTTTTTGACCGATTTCAAAACGCTTATCGAGTTTATCGATCGTTTGACGTCTTTTTTTGAAGAATAATGTCCGACGACGTTTTTCAACGTTCCGCCAAAAAATACGTTTTCGACTTGCAGACCTCGGCATATGCCGAGAGTCGGAACGTCGAGAGAAACGAATTTTTCGAGCAGTCGAAATTCCGCCATATCGCGAACGATATTGACGTCGCGAGCGGATAAGTCGCCGCCGTAAAAGGGAGGAAAGACGTCTCCGCCGCCGATTAGAACAAGTCCGACGTAAACGGACGGGTTGTTCGGGAAAAGAGACGCGTCGAACGGAAGAGAAACTCTTTCGAGGGCGTTTATATAGGTTTGCGGCGGGTTTTCCGACGCGACGAGAACTTTACGAGTCATATAATTATAAATATTCGCGGAAAAGAAAAATGTTGCCGACGAATAAACGGAGAAACAGAATGAAAAGAATTGGAATAGTCGTTGCGATGCAACAAGAAATAATGCCCTTTTTAAACGAAAAAGCCGATCAAGTTGCGAAGATAGCCGACAAGCCGTTCGAGACCTACTCGGCGACGTTTGGGGATAAGGAAGTCGTATGCGTCAGATCGGGCGTCGGGGAGATAATCGCCTCCGCCGCGACGCAGTATCTCTTGACCGCGTATTCTCCCGAGGCGGTCTTAAACTTCGGCGTGTGCGGAAGTTTGACCGACGAACTCTCGACGAGCGCGGTCGCTTTTGTCGAGGGCGTCGTTCACTGCGCGTTCGACACGTCCGCCGTAGACGGAACGAAGGTCGGACAGTATTTTGTCGAAAACGACGACCCGATTATAAGAACGGACGAAAAATTGTTGAATTTTGCAAAAGAAACGACTGGAGGCAAAATCAGAACGGTCGTCTGCGCGTCGGCGGATAAATTCGTCGCCGACGAGGAAGATAAAAAGAGATTGAGAGAGGCTTTCGGAGCCGACGTTTGCGAAATGGAGAGCGCGGGGATTTTGATAACCTGTTTAAATTCGGGAGTTCCGTGCTTGTTCGTCAAAGCGATATCGGACGGAAAAGGCGGAGCCGAGGAATTTAAGGCTATGGTCGAAACGGCTTCCGAGGCGTGCGCAGACATTGCGTTAAAACTCTGCGACGCCATTTGAGAAGTCAATAAATATTCGAGAATAAAATATACTAATCTTATGGAAAACGGAAAGAAAATAAAACTCGGATTGGCTCTCGGCAGCGGCGGAGCGAAAGGCGCGGCGCATTTGGGAGTATTGAAAGCCTTTGAAGAGGAAAATATAGAATTCGACGTCGTCTCGGGAACGAGCATAGGCAGCGTCGTCGGGTTTCTTTACGCGAAGGGATATACCGTCGGAGACGCTTTGAGGCTCAAAGACGAATTGAGAATAGACGATCCGCAAACCTTGCTCGCTATGTATCTGGGCGGTTTCGGATTGACCGATGTTATGAGAAGGGTTACTGGCGGAGCCTATTTCGACGATTTGGCAAAGCCGTTCGCCGCCGTGGCGACCGATCTCGACAACGGAGAGGAAGTCGTTATGAGCGAGGGCGACGTTTCGATGGCGATAGCGGCGTCGAGCGCCATACCGCCGATTTTCAAATTTGTCGAAAGAGGGGGAAGGAGGCTCGTGGACGGGGCGTTTGTAAATTACGTTCCGTCCGACGTCGCGAGAAAACTCGGAGCCTCTTTCGTTGTGAGCGTCAATCTCGGGGCGGGGAAAAATACCAATACCGAGATAAAGAGAACTCTCGACGAGATATACCCCGAAAACGGCGTAAAAGAGGGGGCGCGAAGCGAGCAATGTTATAAGTTTTCGGACGTCGTAATCGAGCCCGATCTCGGCGACTTTTCAAGCACCGACGTTAGGCGCATAGATCAAGCGTTCGATATAGGGTACGCCGCGGCGAAAAATAAAATTAACGAAATTCTCGATAGGTTGAGATAACGATGAAGATAAGTCCAAAAGAAAATATATACGCGCGTTTTTGGGTTCCCTCCGATCAAGCGATAACGCACAGAGCGTTGCTTCTCGGCGGCATCGCCAAGGGGAAGACGTACGTCGTAAATCCGAGCGCGAACGACGAGACGTACGCGGCGATTTCGTGTCTGAAAAAAATCGGAGCGAAGGTCAAGGCAAAACGCGGATTGATAGAGATAAAACCGACGAAAAGAATAGAGACGGGGCTCAAAATCGACTGCGGAAAGAGCGAAACCGTGATGAGATTTTTGTGCGGTTTGGCGGCGGGAAGCGGCGTGAGAGTCGAACTGACCGGCGACAAATGGCTGTGTCAAAGACCTATGCGCAACGTGAAAGAGCCGCTCGAGGCGATGGGAGCGACGGTGGCTTTGAGGAATTATTCGGTGCCGCCAGTTTTGGTAGAGGGGTCGGGCGTTCGGGCGATAGATTACGTTATGGACGTCGGAAGTTCGCAAGTTAAATCGTCCGTTCTCTTATGCGCTCTTTCGGGTAAAACGAGGGCGACGATAACCGAGAAAAGTCCGTCGAGAAACCATATGGAGATATTGCTCAAAGAGATGGGCGCCGACGTTTCGTTTGAAAACGACGGGAAAACCGTCTCATTGCGCGAGAGCGAAATAAAGGGAAAAAGGATATACGTTTGCGGAGATTTCACTCAAGCGGCGTACTATATCGTTCTCGGCTTGATTTTGGGTAAAGTCGAATGTAAAAACGTCGGCGTAAATCCGACGAGAACGCGCGCTCTGGAAATAATGAGGCGAATGGGCGCGAAGATAAAAATCGTCAATAGGCGCATATTGTGCGGCGAACCGATCGCCGACGTTATCGCCGAGAAGAGCAAAATAAACGCGACCTTAGTCACGGGCGAAGAGGCTTACGCCGCTCTTTCCGAGTTGCCGGCGATTGCCGTTCTTGCCGGTCTTGCGGAGGGCGAGACGATAATCGCCGAGTCCGCCGCGGCAAAGGGTTACGATCCCTTGCTTTTCGATTCGATAACCGAACTGATTTGTTCGATTGGCGGACGTTGTCGTCGTTTCGACGGCGGCATCGTCGTAAACGGAGTCGAAAAATACGAGGGCGGAGCGGTTAAGACGCAAGGTTCGGGAAAGATAGGAATGGCGGCGGCGGTCGCTTTAACCGCCTCGAAAGAGGGAGGAGAGATAGACGACGAAACGTCGATAAACGGAGAATACCCCGATTTTTTGGAAATTCTTATGGGTAGGTCGTTCGCTTATTTGACGAGAAAAGCCGAGGACTCGGCGGCAAAGATTAACGCCTTCGTCTTAGGAGAGATCGACTCTAAGAGTTTTTGTTTTTCAACCAAGACGGTCGGAAGAACGGGCTTGAAAAAGGCTCTCGCCGAACTTAAGGACTGCGACGGTTACTCCGCCGACGACGAATTCGTTTCGAATATGTCGAAAAAGGTAATTAAGTATCACGGCGCTACGCGCGCGACCAAGACGATCAACGTGGCGATGGGCGTCGCCGGTTGGCAGACGGACGGAACGGCGGCTCTTTACGCTTTAAAATCCCTCGGGGTTAACCCGTCGGGCAAAACCATTCTCGTCGCGGGGCTCGAAAACGCCGGGAAAAACGTCGCTCTTTGCTTAAAAGACGCAAAGGCCAAAACCGAAGTTTACGACGCAAATCCCAAGTCTGTCGCCGATTTTAACAGAAAAGCCAGCGACGAGGTAAAGGCGGTAAACGAGATTTTGGACGACGCGAAATACGAAGTCGTTATAAAAACTTCGAACGAAAGCGATTTGAGCGACGTTGAGAATATCGCTCTTAAAAACGCCGAATACGTCGTTGATTTTGCCGAGTCCGACGCCTCCGAATTTTCGGAGACGGCTCGTAGGCTCGGGAAAAAAGCGGCGGGCGGAAAGGAAACGCGTTTTTACAAAACATACCTCGCCGATTGCATTTTTGCCGAAAGAGAACCATCTTTCGAAGAGGCGAACAAACTATTTGAAAAATATCAACGAGCGGAGATCGCGGCTAAATGATAAAACTGCAAAACATCACGAAAACATACTCCACCGACGAAAGAAAGACCGAGGCGCTTCGCGGAATATCTCTCGAGACGAGAAAATCCGAATTTATGTGCGTGCTCGGACCTTCGGGATGCGGAAAAACCACCCTTTTGAATATTCTCGGCGGACTCGATAGATTTACGACGGGCGATATGTTCGTCGACGGAAAATCGACGGCGGATTTCACCGACGAGGATTGGGACGCGTATAGAAGTCGCAAGGTCGGATTCGTATTCCAAAACTATAATTTGATTCCTCATCAAACGGTTTTGGAAAACGTCGAGACGGCGCTCGCGATAAGCGGCGTCGGCAAAGAAGAGAGGAGAAAACGCTCTATCGAGGCGCTTTCCAAGGTGGGACTATCCGAACATTTGAGAAAGAAACCCTCTCAACTTTCGGGCGGAGAGGCTCAGAGAGTGGCGATAGCGAGAGCGCTCGTCAACAACCCCGACACGATTCTCGCCGACGAGCCTACGGGCGCGTTGGATAGCGAAAACAGCGCGATGATAATGGATATACTCAAAGAGATATCCAAGGATAGGTTGGTCGCGACGGTCACTCACAACGACGAACTCGCTCGAAAATACGCCACGAGAACGATAAGAATGTTCGACGGACGAATCGCGAGCGATTCGAATCCGTATTCGAGCGCCGAGGCGAAAGACAAGGGCGAGAAACCGAGCGAACAAAAATCGAGCGACAAAAAGAAGAAAAGGACGTCGATGTCATACGGGCTTGCGGCTCGTTTGAGCTTGAAAAATCTTTTCGGGAAAAAGGTTAGGACGTTCTTAACTTCCGCGGCGGCGGCGGTCGCCGTTCTCGGAATCGCGCTCGTCGTAGCG
>CAZVPW010000016.1:0-18437 GCA_964629115.1 uncultured Acidiphilium sp. | reverse complement strand
TGGTTTGGTTGTTCATTTTGTGCCTCCTTTTAATTAAACGTTTTCTTTTTTGTCCGCGTATTCTTTGAGTGCGCGACGTACGACGTCGGAAAACGATAAATCTTCCGCCGCGGCAATTCGCAACAACTTTTCGCGGGTGTCGTTCGGGATCGCTGCCGAAACAAGTATTCTTTCTTGTCTAACGGTTGCAACGTTTGCGGTTTCAGTCATTGTGTATACCTCCTAAATGAAAATAAAAAAATAGGTTTGTCGCGGTTGACAAACCTATATAAATTACTTCGTTTTTGATTTTGGGTAGGTTTATCAACTTTTTTTAACAAACCTATTGTAAATCTTCAAAAATCTACTGAAAAACGCTTGACAAATCACAACTTTTTCGCACAAACCCCTTGACTTTTCACCGCGAAAGGACCGAAATTTGACAAGGGAGAAAAAAAGCGCTAATATGCGTATATGAGCATAGATTTAGAGAGTAGGATTCGGGAAAAAGCCGAGCGGAGTTTAAATCGAGGAATCTTCGAATTTTCGGATTTTGTCAATTTTGCGAGAAGAGAAGAAATAGAAAGGGTTGCAAAAGGGGTAAAGATTTCTTATTTCGGCGAAGAGTACGGAGTCGAGAGAACTCTCGTTCGATTCGGAGACCCAGAGGAGTTGGGGTATGAAGAAGGTTTCCCCGTAAAAATCGTTAAGATTGTTTGCGGCGGCAGAAAATTCGCTTCGCCCATAACTCACAGAGACGCGCTCGGCGCCGTCTTGGGTCTTGGAATCGACAGGGGGAAAGTCGGGGATATCCTTATTTCGGGGAGCGAGGCGTTCGTATTCGTTCGAGACGAGGTCGCCGATTTTATCGTTTCCGAATTGAAGAGCGTGTCGAGAAACGCCGCGACGGCGTCGATTACGGACGGCGTTCCGCTCGAGTTCGTTCGAAAAACCGAGCGAAGGAAATTTAGCGTCGCGTCAAACAGAGCCGACGCGATAATTTCGAGACTTTTCAATTTGTCGAGAGAACAGAGTTCTGCTTTGTTTAAAAACGGTTTGGCGACGATAAACGGGCGAATAGTCTTAAAAGGCGAGAGGTCGTTGTCGGACGGCGACGTCGTGGCGGTCAGAGGATACGGAAAATTCATTTTTTCCGAAGAGAGCGGGGTTAGTAAAAAAGGCAAACTCAAAGTCGTCGTCGAGGCGTTTGTCTAAAAAAAGTTTTAAAAAAATCGCCGTTCGCTTGCGTTTTGTTTATTCTCGCGCCATAATGATATGGAATTTTATATCCGCGGCGAGAGATTTTCGTCTTTCGAACGGTTAAAAGGAAGGAATAATATGAAGATTAAATATTTCGGCACGGCTGCTTACGAGGGCGTACCCTCTCTCTTTTGTCAATGCGAAACTTGCAAAATGGCTACGAGACTCGGCGGTAAAAATATGCGCACGAGGGCTCAAGCGCTCGTAAACGACGAAATTTTGATGGATTTTAACGCCGATACCGTCGCGCATTATCAAACCTACAAGTTCGATTGGACGAAAGTTAAGAGCTGTTTAATAACTCACGGGCACTCCGATCATTTTTATCCGAAGGATTTGATTATGTTCGCCGAGCCCGGTTACGCGTCGATCGTTCCTCATATCGATTTTTACGCGCCCAAGTTCGTAAACGATCAAATTAAGGCGATTTTTTCGAGCGAAAGAGCCGATAAATCGCGCGGAACGACTACCGAAGTCGCTCCCGGCGACCTCGTAAAAGTAGGGGATAACAAAGTTCTCGTTATGAAAGCCGATCACGATCTTTCCGTAACGCCGGTTATTTACGCGATAGAAGATAAGGACGGCAAGAGAGTTTTGTACGCTCACGACACGGGAATGTTTACCGACGACGTCATTGCCGATATGAAGCGTTTGGGTCGTTTCGATATCGTTTCCCTCGATTGTACGGGAGCCGCGGTCGACGGCGTATGGAAATTCGGACATATGAACTTAAACGCCGACGTCGAGACAAAGGCTCTTCTTATAAAAGAAGGGCTTGCGCACGACAGAACTAAATTCGTCGTCACGCATTTCTCCCATAACTCTCTCAACGGCTTAGATCACGACGCGCTCGTCGCAAAAGCCGCCGAGTTTGGATTTATCGTCGCGTACGACGGAATGGAAATCGAGGCGTGAGGGTCTCGAACGACAAAAAAATAAAAAAACGTTGAAAAACGAGCGAAAAACGTTTGACAACGCCCTTTCGAAATGGTATTATATACGGGCAAAGCAGAAGTTACCCTTCTCGCCGTAAGAAAATCGAAACGGCGCATAATTCTTCTTTTTCTTTTACGGATTGGGAGAGATATGTTTTTTTAGGGATTGCGCTTTGCGGCTATCCCATTTTTTTTGGGAAAGATATTTTAACTGGGAAGAGGTAAACGACCATTAAAGATCAAATTCAGATCAACGAAGACATTAGGGATCGCGAAGTTCGCTTGATTGGAAGCGACGGATCTCAACTCGGCATCGTAAGCATTGCGGACGCTCTCAGAATGGCGGAAGAACAAAATCTCGACCTTGTCAAGATCGCTTCCAACGCCGTAGCTCCCGTTTGCAAAATCATGGATTACGGCAAATACAAGTTCGAAACGCTAAAAAAACAAAAAGAAGCGAAGAAGAACCAAAAGGTTGTCGAACTTAAGGAAATATGGCTTTCCATGACAATCGACGTCGGGGATCTCAACGTGAAAGCCCGTCAAGCTCAAAAGTTCTTGACGAGCGGAAACAAAGTTAAGGTTTCGATAAGAATGAGAGGAAGACAGAACGCGCACTCGGCTCTCGGCGTGGACGTTATGAACAGATTTTACGATATCGTAAAGGACGTGGCGACGCTCGAGAAGAAACCGCTTCTGGAAGGCAGAAACATTTTGATGATTCTCGCCCCCTTGAAATCTAATTAAAATAAAACAATAAAACGGAGGAATAGATTATGCCAAAAATGAAATCGCATAGCGGCGCGAAGAAACGCTTCAGACTTACCGCTTCGGGAAAAGTTAAGAGATACAGTCAAAATAAGAGCCATATCCTTAGCAAAAAGTCTACCAAGAGAAAGAGAAGATTGAGAACGGGAACTTACGTTTCTACTACTCAAGAAAAGACCATAAAGGGTCTTATTCCTTACAAAGCGTAATAGAGGAGAGAATATACAATGCGTATTAAAAGAGGCGTAAACGCCGTTAAAAAACGTAGAAAGATAATGAAACTTTCCAAAGGTTACTTTGGAGCAAAGAGCAAACTTTACAGAGTTGCGAGACAAGCCGTAATGAAATCGCTTTCTTACGCTTACGTCGGAAGAAAGCATAAGAAGAGAGATTTCCGTAAACTTTGGATCGCGAGAATCAACGCCGCGTGCCGTCTTAACGGAATGTCCTATAGTTCGTTTATGCACGGTCTTAAACTTGCGGACGTAAACCTTAACAGAAAGGTTCTTGCGGATATGGCGGTTAACGACGCCGCGGGATTTACGGCTCTTACCGAGACTGCAAAGGCTAAACTTGCGAAATAATCGGTTTTCCGATTTTGCATAAGAACCGCGAAGTAAATCGCCAAGGCGAAATACCTCGCGGTTTTTTAGTTTTTCGTCGACGATAGTATGGTTATAACGTCAAAAAACAACGTCGCGGTCAGAGAACTCGCGGCGCTCAAAGAAAAAAAATTCCGAGACGAGCGCGGAACTTATCTCGTCGAAGGCTTTAAGATGATTCGAGAAGCCGTCGAGGCGAAAAAAACCGTCGTTCGAGTTATGGGAACCGAAGCCGCTCTTTCAACGCTCGGAGAACTCGATTGCGACGTTTTGACGGCGACCGAGGACGCCCTTAAAAGAGCGAGCGATTGCAAGACGCCTCAAGGCGTCGTCGCCGAGATAAAAAAAGAGGATTTCGGAAAGGAAAAGCCGAGCGGACCGTGCGTCTTGCTCGACGGCGTTTCCGATCCCGGCAATATGGGCACGATAGAGCGCACGTGCGCGGCAATCGGCGTCAAGGATATTTATCTTATCGATTGTTGCGATCCCTACTCCCCTAAGTGCGTTCGTTCGTCGATGAGCGGATTATATTCCGTTTGCCTTCATTTTATAAACAGAAGCGACGTTCGCGAGGTTTTTTCCGACTCGCGGATAATCGCGTGCGATATGGACGGGGAGAGCGTGTTTGACTATCTCCCGAAAACGGGCGATAAATTTTGTCTCGTCGTCGGAAACGAAGCGAACGGAATAAGCGAGGAAGTAAAAAAACTTGCCGACGACGTCGTAAAACTTCCGATGACCGATAAAATTGAGAGTTTAAACGTCGGCGTCGCTTTATCCGTCGCGCTTTACGAAATGACGGTCGGAAAAAACGGAAAACTTATCGATTAAAAAGGAGAGAATTATGTCTGGACATAGCAAATGGGCTAACATAAAGAACAAGAAAGCCAAAACCGACGCAGTAAAGGGTAAAATCTTTACTAAAATCGGAAGAGAGATAGCGGTCGCCGCAAAGGGCAACCCCGATCCTTACACGAACAGCAAGCTCGCCGACGTCATCGCAAAGGCGAAAGCGGCGAATATGCCTAACGACAACATTAAGAGAAGTATCGCCAAAGCCGCCGGAGAACTCAACTCCGTCAACTACGAAAACCTCACTTACGAGGGATACGGCGTAGGCGGAAGCGCGGTTATCGTCGCGACTCTTACCGACAACAAGAACAGAACGGGCGGAGACGTTCGTCACATCTTCTCCAAATACGGCGGCAATATGGGATCGACCGGTTCGGTTTCTTATATGTTCGCAAACGTCGGCGTTATCGTCGTCGAAAGAACTGTCGAATTGGACGAAGACACGATGATGGAAGTCGCTCTCGAGGCGGGAGCCGAAGACGTTATCGTTTGCGACGATTCTTACGAAATCAGAACGGCTCCGAACGATTTCTCGGCGGTCAGAAAGTATCTCGAGGACAAGGGCTATTCGTTTATCGAAGCCGAAACAATGATGATCCCCAACGATAAAGTCGTTCTCGAGGGCGCTCAATTGGAGACTTTCAACAAAATGCTCGAGGCTTTCGAGGACAACGACGACGTTCAAGACGTATACCACAACGTCGATCTTCCCGAGGAAGAGGAAGAAGACTGATTTTTTCTTCGGACGTATAAAAACTTTGGTTTCGCGGCATAGTAATAACGTCAACAAAATCAAAATTCGATATTTGGATTATTTCAACGAGGCGAATTTTAAGTACGGTTTTGTTGCTTATATACGGCTTTGCCACGACGACGAAAGATATAAGCGGAACGATCGGCTCCGCTTTGGCGGAGCCGCGGGCGAGGAATTTTCCTCGCCCTTTTTTTAACAAGCGGAGGGGCTCTTCGAAAGAAGAGCCCCTCCGCTTGTTTTTCAATGTAACGTAAGTCGATTTAAAAAAATCGCAACGCTAACGACCTTGTTTACTTACTCGCGGACAACGGACGTTTATTGAAATCCGTCGCAAAAATCCTTGCGAGCGAGTTTTTCACTTGTATTATATTATAAAATATTTCGATAATCGACTTATAGAGCGTTTTTTTAGTTCCGTCTCGAGCGTCTGCTTTCGCATTTGACATCGAGGAGAAGTTTTGTTCGAGAAAGTACGTCTTGCTCTAAACTTTCGTACGACGAGTAATGAAACTTGTATAGAGCGTCCTTGATTAAAAATAAGTCGCAGTTTGAGAGTTTGACTTTTTTAAAGAGCGATCGAACGACCGACGAAATTTTTCGCTCGGCGGCTTTTAAGACTTCGTCGGGGATTTGAGCCGACGGATTGAGTTTGCTTATTTCTTCGTTGACGTTGGCGCTCACGATTCTACATTCGAACGATAGGGATATTTTATATTCGGG
Organism: uncultured Acidiphilium sp.; assembly: GCA_964629115.1. Classification (GTDB taxonomy): domain Bacteria; phylum Bacillota; class Clostridia; order Christensenellales; family Borkfalkiaceae; genus UBA10281. The sequence continues at coordinate 12,567 of CAZVPW010000016.1, read as the reverse complement.
CGACGAGTCTTTCAAGGAAAACGAATATTTTCTTTTCGTGTCCTCGATTTCGAGCAAGACGGCGGTCTTTTCGCCGTCCAAAAGAGCGTCGTCGATCGTTAAAAAAGTCTCTGTCGAATTCTTGCTTTTTAGGTTGAAAAATATAGTTTCTTCGGGTGTTAGAGAGGCGACTTTGTAACCTTTGGAAAAGACGAGAGTTTCGCTCGCGTCGTAGAGAAAATTTTTCTCCGATTCGCCGTTTTTGACGTTGTCCGATCCTTTTGCGTCCGCGTTTTGCTCGGACGACGAGTTTGAAGAGGACGATTTTTCGCTCTCTTGGCTTTTATCGTCGTCGGTTTGTTTTTCGCCGTTTTCCGAGTTTACGCTTCTGACGTACGGCATATAGCCGCATTCGGATTTCGAGAAGAATATTTCGGCGAATTTTTTGACGTTTATCTCGGCGATTCTATCCATTCTCGCGGCGTCTTGTTTGAGAATTTTTCCGAGAGCGAAAGAGGAGACCGAATCGAGCGGGGTAGACGACTCGAGCAGTTTTCTCGCCGATCCCTCGCAGGCGCAAAGAGACGCCGAGTCGGGAACTCTGTCCGTTCTGACGAAATAGTTCACGACGTCCATTACGTTGTCGCTCAACGTCGACTCTCCGAGAACGATGAGGTCGCAAAAGGCGAAAAGGGGGTACCACCCCGTGTCGACCGATATTCTGTCGAGGGCTTCCGCTATGGTTTTTCCTTTCGAACCGACGAGAGAGTTCCCGTTTTTGACGTTGCCCTTGGTTTTTTGAGGAATTGCGATTTGAGTCGACACTTCGTATCCGTCGTCGTTTTTATCGACGCCGATCGCTACGATAATCGCCGTGTGTTCGATATCTATAAGTCCGAAATCGTGAGTGAAGAACAAGAGCATTGCAAAGGCTATTAAAATCGGTAAAAAATACGTCCTTAAAAATCTCATACGGTCTCCTTTTTCTTAAAAAACAGAAAAACAAGGGGCAAAAGCGCCGTCGCGAATATAAAGAACGGAATGGCGCAGCGTAGAAAGCCGTCTCTCGCGACGAAATAAAACTTTTCCGTCAAGGCGACGCCGAGTCCCGCGATGCAGTTGACGACGAGACACGGCGCTATTTTGTGTTTAAAGTCAAAGCATCGAGAGAGACATTCGGTTGCGAAGAGCAGAGGGAGACCGACGTTGAAAGTGTTCGAAAAAATAAGAGCAAAGACAGCTATATAGTCTATTCTTCCGATATTCGAGACCGAAATGGCGTATTTTCCCATTTTTATGGGCGCGAAAAACTGTCTTTGCGCGAGAGGACCGAATTCGCTTTGGAAAATCGCGATATAGACGAGCGCGAGCGCGGCGAATCCGAAATAAGCCGCGAGAAATTTTTTGGTTTGGTTTTTTTCGGGTTTGAACGAGCCTATGCAAAATAAGAGATACGGACTGTCAAAATACCAAAAAGACGTCAAATAACTTCCCTTTGCCACATCTTTAAAGGGAACGTCTACGAGGGGGAGCAGATTGCCGAAGTTGGAAGCCGACAGAGACAGCGACGCGACGACGACAAGCCCGGCGACCGTAAACCAAACGGCGGCGTCGGCGCAACGCCCGGCGGCTCTAAGCCCTTTATACGAAAAAAAAGCCGAGAACAAAAAAGCCGGCAAGAAAATCCATAGGGACGGAGAAGTTTCGTAAAGGGCGATTTCCACAAAATTTCTGTGTTCGATTGTCGGCAAATAGGATTTCAAAAGGAAAAAAGCGAAGTATACGAACGCGAAAATTCTTCTGAAATTTTCGCCGAGATTGTCTTGAACTATTTCGTATATAGTCTTGCCTTGGAATTTTTTCGCGAGTCGAGTAAAATAGTAAAAACAAGAGCCGTCAAGGAGAAAATTCAGCAAAGCCGAAACCCAGAGCGCTTCTTTGGAATATTTCGAGGTGATTGCCGGCAGAGTGATTAGTTTTCCGACGAGCGAGAAAGCCCCGAATAAAAGACATATCTGTCTGACGTAAAGTTTTTCTTTTATCATTGAGTTTTTTGCCTCGTTCTGTTTTTCGAGCCGAGAGAGCGCGGTCTCTCGGTCATACCGACGACGTTTTTCATATATAGTCCGTCTTGAAGGTCGTTTGCGACTAGCGGAGCGTAGGGCGCGACGTAGGGCGCTCCGTAATTGTCGGCGGAGCATAAATAGCAAGTTAAAAACGCCGATAGTCCGATAAGCCCGTAGCCGCCGAGAGAGCCGGCGATTATGAGAAAGACGAATCTCAACGCCGACGTCGTTTCGACGAGTTCGGGAATGGCGTATATGCTTATTCCCGACAGAGCCATAATCAAGATTGCCGGAGTCGATACTATGCCGGCGTTAACGGCGGTTTCGCCGAGCACAAGCGCTCCGACGACCGCGAGGGCCATACCGACGTATTTAGGCATTCTCACGCTCGTTTCGTTGAGAATTTCGAATATAAGCAAGACGAAAAACATTTCCAAACTCGGAGAAAAGGGAATTTCCTTTATTTCGGTAACGATCGTTATTAGGAAGTTTAAAGGAATAATCTGCAAGTGAAAAAGTTGCGCGGCGACGAAGATTGCCGGCAAGAATATCGAAAAGGCTATGGCGATCGCCCTTAAAGCCCTAACGAGATTGGCTCTATACGGAGAGACGTAATAATCTTCCGCCGTTTGAAAGTCTTCGATTAAGATGTAAGGCAGAGTCAAGGCGAAAGGCGAGCCGTCGACTATGATTGCGATTCTGCCCTCGAGCATCTTTTCTATCAAAGCGTCCGGTCGCTCGGTCGCTCCGACTTGTTTAAAAAGGGAGGTTTTTCGTTCGTTGAGCATTTTCGCGACGTACGAACTGTCGGGAATTCCGTCGACGTCGATTTCTTGAATTTTTTTTCTGACTTTCTCGACGAGTTTTGGCGGGGTCAGACCGTCGATATGCAAAAAAGCGATTGCCGTTTTTGTGTATCGTCCCTTTTCGAAAAGTTCGACTTTTAAATCCTTGGAGCGAAGATATCGTCTCACGAGACTCAAATTTGTCTTTATGCTTTCGGTAAATCCCGTTCTCGGACCTCTCACGCCGACGCCCGTCGGCGGTTCGGATATCGACCGCGTTTCGAATTTTTTCAAGTCGACCAAAATCGCCTTTTTTTCGCCGTCTACGATTATCGCGGCTTTGCCCGATAAAATTCCGTCGGCGATCGCTTGAATCGAACTTTCGGTCTTGACGTTCGCAAGCGTTATTATTTTCGCCAACGATTGGACGCTTTTGCGTTTTTTGGTTCTCGATAGCGGAGCGAGCGCTTCGAGTCCGAGAGTTTCCTTGTCGGTTATCGAATCGACGTAGACGCACGCCGACGCTCTCTCTCCCGTCTCGAAGTCGAAAAAGATTACGTCGTCGCTGCCGAGAATCGCTTTCAAAGCGGCTATGTTCTTTGTTATTTCGACGCTTAGATTCATAGCGAAAGTATCTTTAAAAAAGCGATAATTATGTAGAATTTATAAAAACTTTCGAATTTATCGTCTTTAGAGCGATTGCGTTTGACAAAAGACGGATTTAGCGCTATAACCAAGGAAAAAAATAACGGGAGAAATAAGAATGGAATTTAACGAGATATTGGCTCGTTTCGAGATCGACGGAAACTTCGTTTCGTGCGAACCTTACGGGAGCGGACTTATAAACAGAACTTACGTCGCGGTATTCGATCAAGGCGGAGCGAGAAAGAGATATATATTGCAGAGAATCAACTCCAAACTCTTTACGAACGTAGCCGCTCTTATGAACAATATCAAACTCGTTACCGAGTTTAACCGCGCGGAAATTATAAAGAGAGGGGGAGACCCGTATAGAGAGAGTTTAACCCTCGTCGATTCGAGAGACGGAAAGCCGTATTTCAAAGCCGCGGACGACGAATATTACAGAGTATACGTTTTCATCGAGGGAGCAAAGGGATACGACGTCGTCGAGAAGCCCGAGCATTTTTACGAGAGCGCGGTCGCTTTCGGTAAATTCGCAATGCTTTTGGATAGGTTCGACAGTTCTTCGCTTTACGAAGTTCTTCCCGACTTCCACAATACGGTAAAGAGATTCGAGAGATTTAAAGAATCCCTCGCCAAAGACACATTCAACAGAGCAAAAGACGTCGAGCCCGAGATAGAGTTCGCGTTGAGAAGAGAGGGATTGACTTCTAAGATAGTCGATCTTTTAAAGAGCGGCGATATGCCGTCGAGAGTAACTCATAACGACACAAAACTCAACAACGTTCTCATCGATACCAAGACAGACAAGGCGATTTGCGTAATCGACCTCGACACGATGATGCCCGGCAGCGTGTGTTACGATTTCGGAGATTCGATAAGATTCGGTTGCAATCCTTGCTTGGAAGATACCCCCGAAACCGAAAAGGTCGTATTCAATATGCCCCTTTTCGAGACGTATACAAGCGGTTATCTCAGCGTTTTCGGAAAGACTATAACGCCCGTCGAACGCGAGATGCTCCCCGTCGGCGCTATGCTTATGACCTACGAGTGCGGAATCCGTTTCTTGACCGATTATCTCGACGGGGACGTTTACTTCCGCCACACGAGAGAGAGGCAAAACGTCGACAGAACGAGAACTCAGTTCAAACTCGTCTCGGATATGGAAAAAAGGCAAGACGAAATGCGTAAAATCGTCGATAAATATTGATCTTGGGAAATATCTCGCCGAAAAGGCGAGATATTTTGGTTTAACGGCTTGTCTTTTTGTTTAAATTGCGCTATCATTTGCGTATGATTTATACTTTTGCGGGAATAAACGTCAAGATAAACAATTCCTTTGCTTACACCGACAAATTGTGCGCCGGTTACGAGGCGGACGATCAAACGTCGTACGACGTGGAAGCCGAGGCGACGGAGGCGGAGTTTGCCGAGGAACGGGCGGCTTCGCCCGAATTTTCGGACGGTTATATAGAGAATGTTTGCATTTACCGAGACATTTGCAGAAAAATGCCCCTTTTCGATAGGTTTTTACTGCATTGTTCGGTCGTCGAGGTCGACGGCGCGTGTTACGCTTTTTTGGGCGCGAGCGGAGTCGGCAAATCGACTCATACGAAACTATGGCTTAAAAATCTTCCCGAGGCAAAAGTTTTGAACGGCGATAAGCCTATTATCCGTTTCGACGGAAAGAATTTTATCGCTTACGGAGTTCCTTGGAAGGGAAAAGAGTGCATGGGATATAACGGGTCGGGCGTTTTAAAAGGTCTCTGTTTTTTGGAACAAGCGAAAAGCAATTCGATTGAAAAACTTTCGATAGGTCAAACGGCGGAGAGGCTCTTTAAACAATTGCTTTTTCCCGAAGATCCTATAGCCGCGGCTAAAACGCTCGAAATGTGCGACGCCATGGTAAATTCTCTTCCGAGTTATCTCTTGAAGTGCGACGTTTCGGATCAAGCCTTTGAAACCGCGAGAGCCGCTCTCGCCCAAAAAGGAGCGGACGAATGAAAAATAACGGTCAAACGCAAAATCTCAGGGAAATTATAGAAAACGAGGGAATATACGTCGGCTTAACTTTCGGAACGAGTATGCGTCCGATGATAAAAAGCGGTCGCGACGTCGTCGCGATAGAAAAGAAGAAAGAGAGGCTCAAACCTCTCGACGTCGCTTTTTACGTAAGCGGAGACCGTTACGTCTTGCATAGGGTTATCGAAGTTTTGGACGGCGGATACCTTATAAGAGGGGATAATTGCTATATCGACGAAAGGGTTAAAGAAGAGGACGTCGTCGGAGTTTTGACGTCATTTTTTAAGGGCGAAAAAGAAGTCTCTCTTCGAGACGAAAAATACCTCGCGTACGTTCGTCGCAGAATGAAAAATTACAAAGCGAGACGAGCGTTTTTCGTAGCGAAGAAAAAAATGAAAAATTTTGTTAAAAAACTTATCGGGAGAGGGAAATGATTAGCGGAAGAGAATGGTTGAAAAAGGAAATAAAACCATATAGAATCCCCGTGGTCGTTCTCTCGATCGCGACGGCATTTTCGACGGCTCTTTCGGTCGCGTTCGCGTTTTTGACCAAATACCTCGTAAATTTTGCGGCGGAGGGCGACGTTAGCGGCATTACTTGCTTGGTATGGATTCTCGTCGGTTCGGCTTTGGGACGAGTAATCTTGCAATCGTTTATAAGATACTATACCGAAAAAACTCGAACGGACATTGCCGTCGGGCTTAGAAGCAGACTTTTCAAAAGGATTATGAGAGCCGATTATTCGGCTATATCTTCGTATCATAGCGGAGATCTCGTTTCGCGTCTCGGACAAGACGCGGCGGAGGTTGCCTCGGATACCGTCGGAATTACGCCGACGATCGTCGGAATGGCGACCCAAGCGGTCGGTTCGCTCGGAGCGCTTTTTTTTATCGACAAACTTTTTACGGCGCTTTTGGTCGCGGGCGGTTTGTGTCTCGTCGGAATAACGACTTTTTTCAAGAAAAAACTCAAGCGCTATCAAAGGGAAATAATGGTTGCGGACGCTCGTTCGCGGTCGTTTATGCAAGAGAGTTTTTCTTCGGCGATTACGGTAAAAGCTTACGGAGCGGAGGAGAAAATCGCGCTTAAATCCGCCGAAATCCTCGATGTTTACGCTCGCCGCCGCGTCGCGAGGGCAAAACTCAATTCCTTTGTTAGCGCGATATATATGGCGGCGGCAAATTGTGGAACTCTTTTCGCCGTCGCGTGGTGTTCGGTCGGGCTTGTTCGCGGAGAAGTGGATTACGGTTCGATATTGTCGGTTGTTTTGTTGACCGCTCAGTTGCAAAGACCTTTCTCGTCCGTTTCGACCTTGTTCCCCGTTTATTATTCGAGATTGGCGTCCGCCGAGCGTTTGGCGGAATTGGATTCTGTCGAAACCGAAGAGATCGAGGCGTTCGATAGCGCGTCCGCGGTCGGGGATTTTGAAAAAATTCGCTGCGACCGATTGTCTTTTTCATACGACGGCGATCTTGCCGTAGACGATTTGTCTTTTGAGGTTAAGAGAGGAGAAACGGCGCTCGTCGTCGGCGAATCGGGCGTTGGGAAGAGTACTCTTTTCAAACTTTTGCTCGGGGTTTATAAGCCGAACGACGGAGAGATAACGCTCGACGGGGAGTTCGGTAGTCTTCCCGTATCGTCGAAGACGAGATCGTTGTTTGCGTACGTTCCGCAAGGCAATTTCCTTTTTTCCGGAACGATTCGTGAAAACTTAGAATTTTTTATCGATAAAGACGACGAAAATAAGAATAAAAAGATAGAAATGGCTCTGCGAGCCGCCGCGGCGACCTTCGTATACGATTTGCCAGACGGGCTCGAGTCGAAGTTGGGCGAAAGAGGTCTGGGGCTTTCCGAGGGGCAACTCCAAAGATTGGCGGTCGCCAGAAGTTTGGCGTCCGACAGACCGATACTTCTCTTGGACGAGGCGTCGTCGGCATTGGACGCTCGCTCGGAAAAAGAAATGCTCTCGAATATCGCGGCGATGAGCGATAAGACGGTGTTGATGATTTCTCACAGACAATGTTCGTCCGTCGACGCCGACAGAATTATCGAGATAAAGAAAAAGAGATAACGGAAATAACAAACGGGCGCGACCGATCCGGTCGCGCCCGTTTGTTATATTAAGCATAAGGCTTATTTGCGAGTTTTATTCTTTTCAATCGTTCTCTTGACCGTTTCTACGACGTTTTCGACGGTAAATCCGAATTTCACGCAGAGATCTTCGTAAGGTCCGGACGCTCCGAAAGTATCCATTCCGATAATTTCGCCGTCAAGACCGACGTATTTGTACCAAGGAGTTTTGGAAGCCGCTTCGATCGCCACGCGGTTTTTGACCGACGGACTCAAAACGCTGTCCTTATACGATTGCTTTTGTTTGTCGAAGAGTTCCATGCACGGCACAGAAACGACCGTTACGTCGATTCCCTCTTCAAAGAGCGCCTTTTTGGCGTTCATCGCGAGTTCGACTTCGGAACCGCTCGCGAGAAGAATGGCGTCGGCTCTCGTTTTTCCCGAACGGGAGAGAACGTAAGCTCCTTTGAGGGCGTTGCCGTTGGATTCTTCGTATTGCGGCAAATTTTGTCTTGAAAGAACGATGGAAGTCGGACCTTCTTCGGAAAGGGCGGTTATCCAAGCGCACGCCGTTTCTTTTCCGTCCGCGGGGCGGAATACTTTCATTCCGGGGATAGAGCGGAGTCCGACGAGTTGTTCGACGGGTTGGTGCGTAGGTCCGTCTTCGCCGACGCCGATGGAGTCGTGAGTCAAAACGTAAACGACGTTTTGCTTGGTCAAAGCCGAAAGACGCATGGCGTTTTTCATATAGTCGGAGAAGATTAAGAAGGTCGAGCAGTAGGGACGAAGTCCGCCGTGGAGAGAGATACCGTTGCAGATAGCCGCCATAGCGTGTTCTCTGATTCCGAAATGGAAACTCGTTCCTTGTCTGTTCTCGGCGGAGTAATAAGAGCGATTGGCCATCGTCGATTTATTGGACGGACCGAGGTCGGCGCTGCCTCCTACGAGGTTGGGAATGAGTTTAGAAAGGACGTTCAAAACTTTGTAACTCGTGTTTCTCGTCGCGTCGGGCTTAGGAAACTCGTAAAGTTCTTTTTCTTTGAAGAAATTGGGGATTTTACCCTTGACGTAATCGACGAATTTTTGGGCGAGTTCGGGATATTCGGCTTGATACGCCTTAAATAATTTTTTCCATTCCCTTTGAATTCTCTTGCCTCTCGCGACGTATCTATGGTGATATTTCGCGATTTCTTCGGGAACTGTAAAGGGCGGATAATCGTATCCGAGGTTTTTCTTTAACGCCTTGACTCCCTCTTCGCCGAGAGGAGCGCCGTGCGTCGCCGCCGTGCCTTGCTTGGGCGAACCGTAACCGATTATCGTTTTAACGATGATGATAGAGGGTTTTTCGGTCTCTTTCTTGGCTTTCGCGATGGCTTTCGATATGGCGTTTACGTCGTTTCCGTCTTCGACGCGCAAAACTTGCCAGCCTTGAGCCTCGTGGCGTTTGCCGACGTCTTCGGTAAAGGAGCAGTTTATGTTCCCCTCGATCGTGATATCGTTTTTATCGTATAAGACGATGAGTTTTCCGAGTTTGAGAGTTCCGGCGAGAGAAGCGGCTTCGTATTCGATTCCCTCTTGGACGCAACCGTCTCCGCAAAGGGCGTAGACGTAGTGATCGACGAGATTGTAGCCGGGTTTGTTAAAGGTTGCGGCGAGGATGCTTTCGGCGATCGCCATACCGACGGCGTTGGCGATGCCTTGACCTAAAGGACCGGTCGTCGTTTCGACGCCGGGGGTTTGTCCGTATTCGGGATGACCGGGGGTCTTCGAATCGAGTTGACGGAAATTCTTGAGGTCGTCTATCGAAACGTCGTATCCGAAAAGATGAAGAAGGGAATAATAAAGAGCGGATCCGTGTCCGGCGGAGAGAACGAATCTGTCTCTGTCGAAGAAGTTCGGATCGGTCGGGTTGAATTTAAGATGTTTCGCAAAAAGCGAATATGCGATCGGCGCGCTGCCGAGGGGCAAGCCGGGGTGTCCCGATTTTGCTTTTTCAATTGCTTCCGCGGATAAGACTCTGAGAGCGTTTACGGAAAGTTGGTTAAGATCCATTGTTAAATCGTCTCCTATTTAATCCAGTTTATTATACAATTTAAATTTTCTTTTTTCAAGCAAATAACGCGTTATTTTGTTTTTGCTTTCAAAAAATCTTTCAAAAGAGCTATTTTCACTAAAAAACCATATTATTGCTTTACATTTTACAAAAAAATAGATATAATTTATAGAAAGAATACTAAAAGAATCGCATGGAGAATGGTTTATGTTAGTAAGGAATTTGCTTGGAGCAAGATATAAAGAAACCCCGAAGGACTGCGTCATCGCGAGCCACGCGCTTATGACGAAGGGCGGATATATCAAATTTATGAGCGCCGGAAGTTATTCGCTTTTTGCGCCGACGAAAAGAATTACTCGAAAGATAGAAGAAATAATCCGCGAAGAGATGGACAAAATCGGCGGACAGGAAGTTCTTTTCCCCGTCGTGATGCCGGCGTCCTTGTGGGAAGAGTCGGGGAGGTATACGAGCATCGGAAGCGAAATGGCGAGATTTACCGATAGAAACAACGCCAAAATGGTTCTCGGAATGACTCACGAAGAGGCGGCGGTCCATCTCGCGAGAGACACCGCGGCGTCTTATACCGATTATCCCTTTATGATCTACCAAATCCAAACGAAGTTCAGAGACGAACCGAGAGCGAGAGGCGGTCTCATCAGAGTTCGAGAGTTCACTATGAAAGACGCCTATTCTTTCCATACGAGCCAAGAAGATCTCGAGAGATATTACGATTTGTGTTACGACGCGTACGTTCGTATTTTCAAGCGCGTCGGAGCGAAAAACGTCGTCGCGGTAAAGAGCGACAGCGGAATGATGGGCGGCAACGTCTCTCACGAATTTATGCTTTTGACGGATATCGGAGAAGATACGATAGCCATTTGTTCCGATCAAGAGTGCGGATATAAGGCAAACGTCGAAGCCGCCGATTGTATCGTTAAAAACGAGGAGAAAAGCGTTGAAAATCTCGAGAGGATTTCGACTCCCAACGTCAAGACGATAGAGGGATTGAAATATAAGCTCGGCGTAAAGGCGGCGGATACTTGCAAAGCCGTCGTCTACCAAGAGAACGCGACCGACGAATACGTCGTCGTATTCCTTCGCGGAGATCTCGAGGTCAACGAGACTAAACTCAGAAATTATCTCAAGACCGAAATCCACCCCGCCGTCGGCGTTTCGGAAGAGAGCGGAATAATCGCCGGATTTATCGGACCTATCGGATTTAACGGCAAGGCGAAAGTCGTCTTCGATCGTTCGCTTCTCGAAATGAATTCTTTCGTTTGCGGAGCGAACGAGAAAGATTATCATTACGTCGGAGCGAACCTCGCGAGAGACGTCGGAAAGGTCGATTTCGTCGACGTAGCCAAGATAAGCGAGGGCGGAATTTGTCCCGTATGCGGCAAGCCTACAATAACCTTGAAGAGGGGCGTTGAGGTCGGAAACATTTTCCAACTCGGTCAAAAATATACTAAATCGATGAATATGACTTACGTCGACAAGGACGGCGAAAGGAAGAACCCCATAATGGGTTGTTACGGAATCGGAGTCGGAAGACTGTGCGCGACCGTGTGCGAAGAACAACGCGACGATTACGGACCTATTTGGCCGATGCCGATCGCTCCGTGGCAAGTCGAGATTTGTTGCTTGCAATCGGAAGACGGAGAGGTTAAGGAAACTTCCGACCGTCTGTACGAAGATTTGACCGCCGCCGGCGTCGAAGTTCTTTGCGACGATAGGGATATCAGAGCCGGCGCCATGTTTGCCGACGCCGACTTGTTCGGAGTTCCGATTAGAGTCGTTATAAGCAAAAAAACGTGCGAAAGAGGAGTCGCGGAGATAAGTTACAGAGATAAGTCGTTTAAGGGCGACGTGTCTCTCGAGAACGCCGTCGAGGATATAAAAAACAGAGTTCGCGCGGCTCTTGATTCGTACAAGGCTTAAAAGTTTTTTCGCCGCGAACGAGCGTTCGCGGCGACTTAATAAAAGGACGAGGTTTGGTTTGCGTCCGCGGTTTTTAAAAACCGTTCGGCAAGTTAACGCCGAGTTAGACCAAGAGGGGATAAAGGAGAGATATACGCGAATAAAAATCCTAGGGCGAGACGCTCGAGGATCGTATTATAGGAGATTAAATGATCTACCAAATTCTCAGAACGATATTCGAAATTTTTGCCGCGTTTAAGTATTCGGCAATCGAAATGTGGCATCAGCAAGGATGTAAACCTACTCCCGACGGGATAGATTTTGATCCGAGCAATATGGTTTTAACTTCCGACGGGACGTTATCTATTCTCGCGACCATGATAGTCGTTGCTTTCGGCGCTTATTTAATTTATTATCTGTTTCGCTCGTTCGGACTTTACAAAATGGCGAAGAGAAGGGGCTTTAAAAATCCGAAATTGTGTTTCGTTCCCTTCTACGCTCTTTTTACGGCGAGCAAACTTCGTTCGGAATGCGTCGCTTTTTCCAAGCATAAACCCTATCCGATAGTCGCCGTTTCGGCGATCGGGCTTTTCGTTCTTTGTTCTCTCGTTTTAGACGTAGTCTTCTCGATTGGAATAATCGCGGAAATGGTCTCGGTCGGGCATATCGACGAATATATGTTCGAGGGTTCGTATGCGTTTGCGGACGCCCTTATAACCGTTATGGACGTCGCGAAAGTCGTATATGTGGTTGTTAACGCGATGATTTTCTACGATTTATTCAGAACGTATAGCCCCTTTAACGCAAAGACTCATATGTTGTTGTCGGTCGTCCTTCACGTCTTGTTCGCTCCCGTTTTATACGGAATTTTCGTTCTTGCTCTTTCCAATAGGAGCGCTGTCAACTACGACGAAGTTTTGGAAAAAAGAAGAATTTATTTCGGCTACGGCTCTCCGTACGGCGGTTACGGTTCTTACGGTCGAGGCGGAGAAAACGGCTCCCGTCGGAACGAAGACGAGCCTTTTTCGGATTT
>CAZVPW010000015.1:0-19525 GCA_964629115.1 uncultured Acidiphilium sp. | reverse complement strand
TTATGATTATTCTCGGAATCGACCCAGGACTAGCGACGATGGGGTTTGGGGTTATCGAGAGCGTTAGGGGAACGAGCAAGGTTATCGATTACGGCGTCGTTTTGACGCCGAAAGACGAGCGTTTGCCCGTTAGACTCGCCCTTTTGGAAGAGGGGGTTAAAAAACTGACCGAAAATTTTAAACCCGACGAAATCGCGCTCGAGGAACTCTTTTTTAACAATAACGTAACGACGGCTATAAACGTCGCTCAAGCGAGAGGAGTTATTTTGTTGACTTGCGAAAAGCATTGCGGAAGTCTGTACGAATACACTCCCTTGCAGATAAAACAAGCGTTGACGGGTTACGGAAGAGCCGACAAGCGTCAAATGCAAATGATGGTAAAGACCTTTTTAAGGCTCGACAAAATTCCGAGACCGGACGACGCGGCGGACGCTCTCGCGGTCGCATTGACTCACGCTCAAACGAACAGGCTTCGTTCGCCGTTCGGAATAAAGTAATCGGAGAGGGTATGATAGCGTATTTAAAAGGAAAAGTTATAGACGTTTTTGACGGAGGCGTCGTTCTCGAAAACGGCGGAGTGGGGTACGAATTGGCGTGCTCCGCCTCTCTTTTGAACAAGTTGACCGCCGATAAAGAGGGCGAGGCGTTTACCTATCTTCAAGTCCGCGACGACGGTTTTTCTCTTTTCGGATTTTCGACCAAGGAAGAAAAACGCGCCTTTTTGAAACTTATCGGCGTTTCGAACGTCGGTCCTAAGGTTGCTATGTCCGTAATATCGGGAATGGGCGTCGCAAATCTTGCGACCGCTATCGCCTTGAACGACGTCAAGAGCCTTTCGAAGGTAAAAGGAGTCGCGAAGAAGACGGCGGAGAGGATAATTCTCGAACTTAGAGACAGCGTTGCAAAAGGGGAAATAGAAAGTTCCGTAAGCGGCGGAACGTTTGTTTCGCCTGTCGAAGCGAATAGCGAGGACGATGACGTTACGGCGGTTCTTTTGAGCCTCGGATTTCAAAGCGCGGAGTGCAAAAAAGCGATCGCTTCGGCGAGAGCATCGGGGGCGGTTTCGGTCGAAGAGGTTATATCCGCGGCGCTTAAAGTTATGGGAAGATAAAAATGTTTAACGAAGAAGAAAGTCTGATTGTAAGCACGAAAACCGAATACGACGAGGTCGAAAACGTTCTCCGTCCGAAATCGATGGAAGGGTACGTCGGGCAAGAAAAAGCCAAGACGAATTTATCCGTCTTTATGCGCTCGGCAAAACTTCGCGGCGAGCCGTTGGATCACGTTTTGCTTTACGGTCCTCCGGGTCTCGGAAAAACCACTCTCGCGCGCATCGTCGCGGCGGAAATGGGCGTTCAAATAAAAATCGCGTCCGGTCCGTCGATTGAAAAATCGGGAGATTTGGCGGCTATTTTGACAAATCTCAACGAGGGAGACGTGCTTTTTATCGACGAAATACACAGATTGAATCATAACGTCGAGGAGATTTTATATCCCGCTATGGAAGATTTCTCGCTCGATTTTATTATAGGAAAAGGCCCGTCGGCAAGGTCGGTGCAGATACCGCTCAAAAAATTTACTCTCGTCGGAGCGACGACGAGAGCGGGAATGTTGAGTTCGCCGCTGAGGGATAGATTCGGCGTTTTGCTGCGTCTCGAGACATATTCGGTCGACGAGCTCGCCGAAATCGTCAGACGCTCGGCGGTTACCCTCGGAACTCCCGTCGCCGAAGACGCGTCGAGAGAAATCGCTCGAAGAAGCCGCGGAACGCCGAGAATCGCAAACAGACTTTTAAAGAGAGTGCGCGATTTTTCGACGGTCGTTTCCCACGAGGAAATAACAATCGAAGACGCTCGTCGCGCGCTTAAAGCGCTTGAAATCGACGAGCTCGGATTGGATAATATCGATTTGAGGTTGTTGACGTCGATGGCGACCAAGTTCGGCGGCGGACCGGTCGGACTCGACACTATCTCCGCGACGATCAACGAGGACGCGAATACCATAGAGGACGTATACGAACCCTATCTTTTGCAACTCGGATTTTTGCAGAGAACTCCGCGCGGCAGAACGCTTACCTTGAGGGCGTACGAACATATCGGAATCGCTCCGCCGAAAAAGGTCGGAGACGGATCGCCGCTTTTTGAAGAAGGACAAGATTGATGTTAAAGACAAGCGATTTTTATTATGATTTGCCCGAGGAACTCATCGCTCAGACGCCCGTCGAGCCGAGGGATTCCTCGCGGCTTTTGGTTTACGATAGAAACTCGGGCGAGGTTTCTCACAAACATTTTAAAGACGTCGGCGAGTATTTAAAAAAGGGCGATTTGCTCGTTATAAACACGACGAAGGTATACCCGGCGAGAATTTACGCTCGAACGGAGAACGGGGGAAAGATTGAGTTGCTCTTGCTGAAGAGACTCGACTTGACCGATTGGGAATGTCTTGTCAAACCCGGCAAAAAATGCAAAGAAGGAGTCGTATTGGTCGTAAACGAACGACTTAAAGTTCAAATACTGTCTCGTACGGACGACGGAGGGAGAGTCGTTCGCTTTTTGTTCGACGGAGTTTTCGAGGATATATTGTCGAGCGTCGGCGAAATGCCGTTGCCCCCTTATATACGAGAAAAGTTAAAGGATAAGGACAGATATCAGACGGTTTATTGCAAGCAAGAAGGCTCGGCGGCGGCTCCCACGGCGGGGTTGCATTTCACCTTGAGGCTTATAGACGAACTTAAGAGCAAAGGCGTCGAATTTGCCGAGGTTAATTTAAACGTCGGACTCGGAACCTTTCGCCCGGTTAAGGTAGACAATCTCGAAGAGCATAAAATGCACTCGGAGTATTTTAGCATAGACGAGGAAAACGCCGAAAAGATAAACAAGGCGAAGAGAGAGGGCAGAAGAGTTATAGCCGTCGGAACGACGAGCGTTAGAACTCTCGAAAGCGCCGCCGACGAAAACGGGTTTGTGTCGGCGAAGTCGGGGGATACTAATATCTTTATATATCCGCCATATAAGTTTAAATGCGTCGACGCTCTCATAACCAACTTCCACTTGCCCGAAAGTACGCTCGTAATGCTTGTCGCGTCGCTTGTCGGACGCGAAAAAATACTCGAACTTTACAATCTTGCGGTCAAGGAGAAATATAGATTTTTCTCTTTCGGCGACGCGATGATGATTTTATAACCGAAGGACGATTCGTAATCTTTGCTTTACGTCGTGTTTTTTACCACGAGCGGATAGCAAAATAAAAATCAAAATTTGGTAAATTTGGGAATAATATGGAAAAATTTTACTTTGAAACGATAAAACAAGATCCGGAAACGGGCGCGAGAGCCGGCGTATTGCATACTCCCCACGGGGATATCGAAACGCCCGTGTATATGCCCGTCGGAACTCAAGCGACGGTTAAGGGCGTTTTGCCGCGCGATTTAAAAGAGGTCGGGTCGCAAATAATTCTCTCCAACACCTACCATTTGTATATGCGCCCGGGCGACGAAATCGTCAAAAAAGCGGGCGGATTGCATAAATTTATGAATTGGAACAAACCTATCTTGACCGATAGCGGCGGATTTCAAGTCTTTTCGCTCGCAAAACTCAACAATATCAAGGACGACGGCGTAACGTTCAGTTCAAACGTTGACGGAAGCAAGCATTTTATAACCCCCGAAAGGGCGATAGAAATCGAGAATAACCTCGGCGCCGATATAATTATGGCGTTCGATCAATGCAGCGAATACGGAGCCGATTATAAATCGTCGCAAAAGGCGATGAAGCGCACCTTGGCGTGGTTGGACAGATGTTATAACGCTCACAAAAATCCCGACCAAGCGCTTTTCCCGATTGCTCAAGGCAATATGTACAAGGACCTTCGTCTGACCTCTCTCAAAGAGACTATTCCGTACGCCAAATACGGTTTGGCTATCGGCGGATTGTCGGTTGGAGAACCCAAAGAACTTATGTACGAGTTAATGGATGATTTGCTTCCGCATTATCCGGTTTCGGTTCCGAGGTATCTTATGGGCGTTGGCAGCCCCGATTGCATAGTCGAGGGAGTCGCTCGCGGAATCGATATGTTCGACTGCGTTCTCGCGACGAGAATAGCCAGAAACGGCACGGCGATGACCTCGAGGGGTAAAGTCGTCGTAAGAAACGGCAAATATAAAGACGATTTCACCCCCTTAGATCCCGAATGCGATTGTTATTGCTGCAAAAATTATACTAAAGCCTATCTCCGTCATATGGTAAACGTCAATGAAATGATGGGCGGAATGTTGTTGAGTTTGCATAACATAGCCTTCTTGCACAAGTTGACCAAAGGCATAAGAAACTCGATTTTGGGCGGATATTTCAAGGACTTCAGAAAAGAGTTTTACAAAAAGTACGAGAAGAAAGACGTTTGACGATAGAGAAAATTTAGTGAAAATTGTGAAAATGACAAAATTTTCCAATCGTTTGAGTCAAAAGACTTGATTTTATAAGTCAAAAATAATACAATTTAAGAAAAAATCGGAGAAAAAAAATTATGTTGTTTAATTTATTGAGTTCGTCCGACGCCAATGCAAACGCAAACGCCGGCGGCGGTTGGGTTATGTGGGTTGTTTTGGGCGCGTTGCTCGTCGTAATGATTGTCGCAAACTGCTTTTCCAATAAGAAAAGACGCAAACAAATGGAAGCCGAGAAAGAAAAGAGAAACGCGATAAAGCCGGGATTTAAGGTTATGACCATCGGCGGAATCGTTGGAATCGTTCATTCGGTCGACGACGAGTCCAATTCCTTCGTTTTGCAAACCGGAACGGACGAGAACCCCAACTTTATCAAGTTCGACAAAGTTGCGATTTACAGTTCGGAAGATCCGTTCGCTCCCGTCGAGACGTCCGCCGACGATTCGGCGATTTCCGACGACGCGGCTAAAGACGACGTTTTCGACGTCGATTCCAAGCCCGCGGACGCTGTTGAGCAAACTGCCGACGAGAGTTCGGACGACGCCGCAAATACCGATAAAGAGTAATTAAAAAAGAAGCCTTCGCATAGATATTTATCGCGGAGGTTTTTTTATGTCCGAGTATTCGAGTGGTCGTTTTGCCGGGCAAATCGCAAAGGGAATCGCCTTGTCGACGGCTATAGCTCTCGCGAGCGTTCTTGCGTTTGCCGTCGCTTTGAGTTTTGCGGATTGGGGCGAATCAATCGTAAAAATAGTCAATCAATTTGTAAAAGTTCTGTCTGTTTTTTGCGGCGTTTTCTTTTCTGTTAGAGGGGGGAAAGGGCTCGTTAAAGGGCTTATAACGGGGCTTTTGACAACCGTTTTGTCATTTTTTATCTTCGGGCTTATAAGCGAGAGTTTGAGTTTTGATTGGGTTTTTCTCGTCGATTTGGTTTGCGGCGGAATCGTCGGTGCTTTATCGGGGGCGATCGCCGCGCTTGTTAGGGGCTGAAAGGTCGTCGCAAAAGGCTCGATTTGTCAAATATTTTAAAAATAAACTTGTTTTTTCGCCGAAAATTATTGACTTATCTCCTTTCAAGTTATATAATAAAACAGTATATGGACTCTTCGACGGTTATCGTCGGAGAATTACCGCAAACACAGAAGGCAAACAGGAGGCAATAATGAGAAAAAGCAAATCGAGCAAAAAGAAATCGATAGCGATCCTCATCGTATTGGCCTTGCTTATCGTTTTCTTCGGAGCGGCTTGTTTCGTCTCTTTCCCGATCGGAAAGTACGATTATAAGTCTGTTTTCGGGGTTATAAGCAAAGGCATCGATCTCGAGGGCGGCTATTACGCCGTCTTGACCCCGTCGGACGGTAAAACCGCTTCCGCGGAAGACTTGGACGCGGTCATCGAGACCATTAGAAAAAGACTTGACGACAACGGTTATACCGAAGCGACGATAGCCAGACAAGACAACGGTCTCAGAGTCGAAATTCCCGAAGTCGAAGATCCGGACGAGCTTATGAATCTCATCGGCGATCAAGGCGAACTCGAGTTTAGAAACTCTAACGGAGACGTAAAGGTAAAAGGCGAGCACGTAAAGAACGCGACCTACGGATATAGTCAAGAGGACGGACAACCCGTCGTATATCTTGAGTTTACCGAAGAGGGTTCGGCTCTTTTCGCCGCCGCCACCGAAGAAGCCGCTTCGGCTTCGACCGACGACGGAAAGAAAATTTCCATCTATCTCGGCGATTCGTTGATTTCTTCTCCGACGGTAAGCGAAAAAATTACGGGCGGAGTCGCTACGATAACGGGTATCGACGACATCGAGACGGCTCAAACGATCGCCTCGGTCATTAAGAGCGGAGCGCTCAGCATAGATTTCTCGATAAGCGAATCGAAACCCATAAGCGCGACTCTCGGCGAAAACGTTTTGAATAAAGCGCTTCTTGCCGCCGCTATCGGTCTCGTCGCGATATTTGTCATTATAATCGCAATGTACGGCGGAATGGGCGTCGCCTCGTCGATCGCTCTTATGATTTACGTCATTCTTTACGTTTGTATTCTCGCTATCTTCCCCGGAGTTCAATTGACCTTCCCGGGAATCGCGGGTATCATTCTTTCCATCGGTATGGCGGTCGACGCAAACGTCGTCGTTTTCGAGAGAATTAAAGACGAGTACGCTTCCACCGATTTGAAGCAAGTCGACGTGGCCGTAAAGGGCGGATTTAAGAGAGCGGTCGTAACCGTTCTCGATTCGAACGTAACCATTCTTATCGCGTCCGCCGTTCTTTGGATATTCTGTTCGGGGTCGATTAAGGGATTTGCGATCACTCTTTTCCTCGGCGTTATAGTTTCGCTTTTCACCGCGATTTTCGTAACGAGATGGATAATGAATTTGATTAAGCCCTTGGTCGCCGAAAAAGACGGTTCAATCGTCGACGAGCGTCTCGCAAAACTTTACAATCTTAGAAGGAGGAACGGATAATGAAGAAGTTTTCCCTTAGAGATAAAAATCTTAAGATTGTCGAAAAGTTCGTTATTTTTCTTTGCGTAAGCCTCGCGGTCGTCATAGCCGGCGCCGCCGTTATGATTTTTAAAGGAATGAACCTCGGCGTCGAGTTCAAGGGCGGAATGACCTTTGAAGTCTCGGTCGACGGATATACGATAGCCGACGAAAACGCGTTTGAGAAATCGATAAACGATTGGCTCGAAGGCGGCGTTACGCTCGACGGAGTCGTCTATAAATTCAACCCCTCGTCCAACGTTCAAAAGTCGGGCGACAACAGTTACGAATTCAGAGTCGACAGATACGCCGTAAAGGAAGACGGAAGTAAGTTGGATCTTAGTACGATCACCGACGAAATCAAGACGACATTTATCGAAAAGAGCGGCGCGATGAATACCGCCGTTACCGAGAAAGTCGAGGAGATTCTCTCTTCCAAGACGACCAACGATTTTGAAGTATCGGTCGTTTCGCACACCATAGGAAACGACGTAATGAAAGCGACTCTTCGCAACGCGATAATCGCGGTTTCCGTAGCCGTCGTCGTAATCCTTATTTATATCGCGATTAGATTTACTTGGATTTCCGGACTTGCCGCGATTCTCGCGCTCGTTCACGACGTTTTGATTATGATTGCTCTCACGACCATATTCCAAATCCCCGTCAACTCGACGTTCATCGCCGCTATCATTACCATAATCGGATATTCGATCAACGCGACGATAGTTATTTTCGACAGAATCAGAGAACTTGAGAAGACTCCTTCCGCTCCCGCGGACGACAAGGATCTCGCGAACAAAGCGATCGGCAACACGCTCGTCAGATCTCTTCTCACGACCGTAACGACTCTCGTTACCATAGTCGCTCTCGCTATCTTCGGAAATTCCACCATTCGCGAATTTGCTATCCCGATTATATTCGGTCTCATAGCCGGCGCTTACTCGTCCGTTCTTCTTTCCGCGTCTATCTGGGTATACCTCAGAAAATTGTTTAAACAATCGGGAAAGAGATTGGTCGACAAAAAAATTAAACAAAACGAAACCGTCGAAGCGGTTTAACATCAAACAATTTTTCGGGCGGATTTTTCCGCCCGATTTTGTTTTTAAGGAAAAAAGCGGAGTTTGTTCGATCGACGGGCAAGTCTTGCGCCGTAAAAAAGGAAAAGTCGGCTTTGACGGTCGATAAACCGAGAGATATGATAAAAGAAAGAAACGTTCCGAAAGGATTTGACAATTTAATAAAAGAAATAGCCGCAAGATCGGACGTTTCCGAAAGGTTTGCCAAGATACTCGTCGCAAGGGGAATTAAAAGCGTCGAAGAGGCGGATAAGTTTCTCAATCCTCGATTGGAAGACTTGAGAGACCCGTTCGACCTCGAAGATATGAGCGCGGTGGTCGAGAGATTGAAAGCCGCGAAAGAAAACCAAGAGACGGTCGTCGTTTACGGAGACTACGACGCCGACGGGATTTCGGCGGTTACCGTTTTGCATAAGGGCTTAAAATTATTCGGAATCGACAGTAAAGTCGTCGTGCCCGAACGCGAGAACGGTTACGGGCTTACGGACGGCGTTTTGGAAACGGTTTTGGAGGAATATTGTCCCGATCTAATCGTCACCGTCGACTGCGGCGTTTCCTCGCGCGAAGAAATTGAAAATTTGAAGGATCTCGGCGTGGACGTCATAGTGACCGACCACCACGAACCGCCCGAAAATTTACCTGACTGTCCGACGATAAACTGCAAAAAAGGCGGTTATCCCTTTGACGGACTTTGCGGAGCCGGCGTTGCGTATAAACTCGTTTACGCCCTTATCGGCAAAGAGGCAAATAGGTTTTTAGACGTCGTCGCCCTCGCGACGATTGCCGACAGTATGCCTCTTAGAGACGAAAACAGGATTATCGTTTCCGAAGGGCTCAAGCTGATAAAGAGCGGAAGGTGTTTAAAGGCGATTAGAGCGCTCGTAGAGGCGAGCGGAATAAAAGATATAACCGCGTCCGCCGTCGCTTACGGAATCGCCCCGAGAGTAAACGCCTCCGGCAGAATGGGAGACGCTTATTCGGCTCTCGCCGCTTTTATTTCCGAGGATAATTACGAGATAAAAATTCTCGTCGACAAACTCAATTCGTATAACTCCGCGAGACAAGCCGAATGCGAAAAGGTATATGCGGAGGCAAAGAAAAAACTCGAGTCGAAGTCGGTTTCGAATAGAATAATCGTTTTAAGCGACAAGGGCTGGAAATCGGGGCTTATAGGCATAGTCGCGGCGAGACTTGCCGAAGAATACGCGCGTCCTGTCATTCTTTTTTCGGAAAGAAACGGGATTTTAAGAGGAAGCGCGAGGTCTTTCGCGAATATCAACGTCTTAAAGGCTATCGCCGCGGCGAGCGGAGAAGCCTTAGAGTACGGCGGACATTCTCAAGCGGCGGGCGTTTCGGTCGATCCCGAGCGGCTCGACGCCTTCGAGGAAAAGGCAAACGAATATCTCGTCGAAAACTATCGCGCGTCGTCGTTTAAAAAGGAGACGGAAATCGACGGGTATGCCGTAGAGAAGTTTACTTTGGCGTTTGCGAGGGAGTTAAGGTTGTTGGAACCGTGCGGCGCCGATAATCCTAAGCCTCTCTTCGCCGTCGAATTTAACGACGCGAGGGCGACGCCTCTCAAATTCGGGTCTCCGAGCGTTTCTTTTTCGACGCCGTATATCGATTTGACTTATTTTAACGGTTACGAAAATATAAAGTTGCTCAATTCGTCAAACGAGAAAATCGCCGTTTTCGAGCCGAATATTTCGGAATATAACGGCAAGAATTTTCTTCGCGGATACGTTCGAAATATTTTTTCGGTCGTAAATGAAAGCGACGGGCTTAATCTCTCCTTGTTTGAGAATCAGTTGCGGGCGGACGAGGAATCGAACGATTACGAAAAAATCGATTGCTCGAAAGCGACGGAGATGGTCGAACTCGCGAGAAAAGAGGCGTACGGGACCCTATTTGTCGTCAACGACGCGAAGAACGCTTGTCTGTTCGGAGATAAACTCGACGATTTCGAAAAATACGTTTTAAAGAAGACCGACAAGGGTAATTTGAACGCCGTTTGTTACGGGTTTATTCCGTCGGAAATCGGCGATTACGAACGAGTCGTATTTTTGGATAAGCCGCTCTATATGCCGATTATCGGCATAAAAACTTACGTCAACGTCGAGCTAGACGGGTTTGATGCCAAGAGCCTTTCGGTTGAAAGAGAGGACTTGGGAAGGATATACGTTAAACTTAAGACTTTGACGGGAGGTTTTATCTCGGCTTTCGACGTTCGCGAAAAAACGGGAATCGAGAGCGACGAGAGGCAAATCGCGTTCGCGATAAAAGCCTTCGAAGAGTTGAAGTTGGTCGTAAATAAAAACGGGCGATATTTTGTCGAGGGGGGAAAGAAAACAGACCTCTCTCAATCGAAAATTTATTTAAGGGTAAGCGAAAAAAAGAATGTACGATAACGTTATCGAAAGCATAGAACGGGTATACCCGTTAAAAGAACAAGCCGTTTTGAAAGACGCGTTCGCGTTCGCTCGCAAGGCGCACGAAGGGCAAAAACGGGCGTCGGGAGAAGAGTATTTTACACACCCCGTTGCCGTGGCTCAAATTCTTATAGGGCTCGGTATGGACAGTTACAGCGTCGCGGCGTCTTTTTTGCACGACGTCATAGAGGATACGCTCGTTTCCGAAAACGACATAAAAGAGAGATTCGGCAACGAGATTCTCGAACTCGTCTTGGGGGTTACGAAACTCGATAAGATCGAATTCCGCTCTCGCGAGGAAGAGCAAGCGGAGAATTTCAAAAAGATTTTCGTCTCGATGGCGAAAGATATCAGAGTTATCATCATAAAACTCGCCGACCGCTTGCACAATATGCGTTCGCTTAACTTCCTTTCTCGCGAAAGGCAAATGAGAATGGCTCGCGAAACGCTCGATATTTACGCGCCTCTCGCCGGCAGACTCGGTATTTCTCAAATCAAATGCGAACTCGAGGACTTGTGTTTAAAATACCTTGAGCCCGAAGCATACGAATTCCTTTCGATAAATATCAACACTCAAATAAGCGAGCGTAGAAAATTCGTCGATTTCGTCGTCGGAGAGGTAAAGGAGATACTCGACGAGTCGAATATCTCGGGCGACGTTTTCGGTAGGACAAAACACTTTTACAGTATATATAAGAAAATGAAGCGTCAAAACAAGACGCTCGACCAAATCTACGATTTAACCGCTGTCAGAATTATAGTCGATACGGTCGACGAGTGTTACGAGCTCTTGGGAAAGATTCACAAAAAGTGGAAGCCGATTCCCGGAAGAATCAAAGATTATATCGCCATGCCGAAAGAAAATATGTACCAGAGTTTGCACACGACGGTAATGACGAACATAGGCAAAATTTTTGAAATTCAAATTCGAACCAAGGAGATGAACCATACCGCCGAATACGGAATCGCGGCGCATTGGAAATATAAAGAACGCAAGGAGAACGCCGACACGTTCGATAAGCGCCTCGGTTGGATTCGGGAGGTTATGGAATGGCAAGGCGGACTCAAAGATTCCACCGAATTTATAGAGAGTTTGAAAGGCGACGTTTACAATAGCGAAGCGCTCGTTTTCACGCCGAAGGGAGAAGTCGTCAGTCTTGTTAAGGACGCTACGCCCATCGACTTTGCGTATAAAATTCACACCGAAGTCGGAAATAAATGCGTGGGCGCGAAGGTCAACGGCAAAATGGTTCCTTTAAACACGACTCTTCAAGTCGGAGACGTCGTGGAAATCGTCACGTCGAAATTGTCAAAAGGACCGTCGTGGGATTGGCTTAGGATAGCCAAATCTTCCGGAGCAAAGGCGAAAATCAGAGCCTTTTTCAAGAAGTCGATGCAAGTCGACAACGAAAAACTCGGAAAGAGTATGCTCGAAGCGGAAGCCAAAAACAGAGGATACGCTTTCGGAGATCTTTTAAACCCCGTAAGTTTTGAGAGAATAAGTCAAAAACTCTCGCTTTCCTCGGTCGAGGAAATGTACGCCGCGGTCGGCTGCGGCGCGATCACGATCAACAGCGTATTGTTGAAATTGATCGATTTTTATAAAAAGGAAATACCGAAGCCCGAAAAGATTGCCGAAAGCAAGGTCAAGAAGACGACCGAAAACGTCGGCGGAGTCAAAATCAAGGGGATTCAAGGTTTGCTCGTTCGCTTTGCCGGTTGTTGCAACCCCGTTCCCGGCGACGATATAGTCGGCTTCGTCTCTCGAGGAAGGGGCGTTACCGTTCATAGAAGAGACTGTCCGAATATGAGAAACGAGGACGGAGAGAGATTGCTTTCCGCCGAGTGGACGAGCGATAGCGGATCGTATAGCGTTTCGGTCAGAGTTATCGGCGGAGAAGACGCTCCCATTCTCGTATGCGTGTCCAACGCTTGCTCCGAACTCGGGTTTATGATAGTTTCGGTCAACGGAAGAATCGACGTCAAAAACCGTCAATCAATCGTCGACTTTACCATCAAACTCGGCAAAAAGGGCGATCTCGATTTGCTTTTGAACAAAGTCAGACAAAATCCTTGCGTCATAGACGCGTTTAGAGCGGCGATATGACGATCGAGGTTTTGACCCGAGTCGGGTCTTTGATGGGAGCAAATTGCTACGCGGTCGTCGATAGCGAAATGAAAAAATGCCTAATAATCGACCCCGGCGCGGACGTTTGCGAGGCGTTTCGCGAGTTTAAGAGTCTTGGGCTCGACCCTAAAGCGATTCTATTCACTCACGGACATTTCGATCACGCCGTCGGAGGATACAAAGCGAAAGAAATAGGTCTCGAAACTTATATCGGGGCAAAAGACGCGCCGATGCTTTCAAACGACGACAATTTGGCGGTTAGATTTAGATTAAAAGCGCCGTATTATCGAGCCGATTGTCTTTTACGCGAAGGAGAAGTCGACGTCTGCGGATTTAAGGTTCGAGTTATCGAAACGCCGGGACACACCGTCGGGTCGGCGTGTTATTTGATTGGCGACGCCCTTTTTACGGGCGACACGCTCTTTAAAGACGATATCGGAAACTATACTTTTCCGACCGGAAATTTCGGCGATTTGATAAAATCGATAAAGGAAAAACTCTTTTCGCTCGACGGGGATTACGTCGTATATCCCGGGCACGGAGAAAAGACGAATTTAAACAGAGAAAGGATTTATAATTGCGTAAATGATTATTAAAACAAACGTTGCTTGGCTCGAAGCGGAGTTTATAGAAGAGAGCAAGTTTTTCAAAATAGCGACCGAAGACGTCGCGGTTTTTCACAAGGGAGAGCAAGACGGCGATTTTTTCATTAACGAATTGAGGGTCGACGAAAAAATCTATTCGTACGTCGATTCTCATTCTTTTAAGAACGAGTTGGAGAAAAAAAGATATTTCAGACGATACGCCAAGTTGTCTTTATATCGCGCCTTGTCGGATTTTTCGGGCGAAAAACTCGAATGGGGCGCTTTGACGGGCATAAGACCCGTTAAGTTCGCCTATTCGGAAGGGGCAAAATGGCGCGAGGTCATGAGAGACGAAATGCTCGTGTCCGAAGGTAAAATAGATATGGTCGGGAGAATAATGGAGTCGCAAAAGGGGATTTATTCGATCTCAGAGGGCAACGCCGACTTTTTCGTCGGTATTCCCTTTTGTCCGAGCCGCTGCTCTTATTGTTCTTTCGTCTCGAACGAGATATATAAGGAAAAGAGGCTGGAAGAATATGTCGACGCCCTTTGCAAAGAGATAAAGGCGACTTTGCCTCTCGCGAAAAACCTTCGCTCGGTCTACGTCGGCGGCGGAACTCCGGTGTCCTTGCCGCTCGATTTGCTTGAAAAAATTCTCGCGGCGATCGGAAAAGTCGACGTCGAATATACCGTCGAAGCCGGCAGACCCGACTGTATAGACGAAAAAGTTTTGGAACTCTTAAAGAAATACGGCGCGACCAGAATTTGCGTCAATCCCCAAACTTTCAACGACAAAACCCTCGAACTTATCGGCAGAAAGCATACGGCGAACGACATCGTGGAAAAATATCGTCTTGCAAAAAGTTACGGATTCGACGTCAATATGGACTTGATTGCGGGGCTTCCCGGGGAAACTTTCGAGGACTTTAAGCGCAGTATCGACAAGGTTGCGGAACTATCTCCCGAGAACGCGACCGTTCACACGCTATCTTTGAAAAAGGGGAGCGTTTTGAAAGAATCGGTCGACAGACTCCCCGCCGGAGAAATTGCAAAGATGATAGATTACTCGGCGTATAAGTTGATTAACGGCGGGTACGAGCCGTATTATGCGTATAGGCAGAAGTATATGGCGGGCAATCTCGAAAACACCGGATACGCGAAAAAGGGCAAGGCGTGCGTTTATAACGTGGACGTTATGGAAGAGATTGCCGACAATCCCGCGTGCGGCGCGAACGCCGTGTCTAAGAGGTTTTTCCCGGGCGAGGATAAAATAACGAGATACGGAGCGCCCAAAGATATTAAGACGTATATCGAAAAGATAGACAAGATAATTTCCGACAAAGAAGAATTTTATCGTTAAATTTTTTAAAAGAGCGAAAAACGTTTGCTATTTTTCGTCGGTTATGATATTATGAAAACGTATTTACGACGCGGTTTGGCGAATACTCGACGTTTTGCCTCGTTGTAAACATATTATTTCCATTCGGGAGGATAAACAACATGGAAAAAGAAAAGAAAAGCGCAATAATCGAAGAGTACAAGAGACATGACGGCGACACCGGTTCGGCGGAGGTTCAAATCGCTCTTTTGACCGAGAGAATCAACCACCTTAACGAGCACCTCAAGCTCAACCACAACGACAAGCATTCTCGCCGCGGACTTCTTAAAATGGTCGGTCGCAGAAAGGGTATGCTCGACTATCTCAAGTCTGTCGACATCGAAAAGTACAGAGAGATTATAGCAAGACTCGGTCTCAGAAAGTAAGGCTGTAGGGGAGTATTTTTATACTCCCTTTTTTGCTATTTTCCCCTTTGCGCGTCTCTTCTCGTTTCGGCTTCGTCTTTTGTTTGCGAGGCGGAACGAGTAAAAAAAGAAAGTACCGTTCGCGCTTTTTCCGTCAGGGGTTAAGCGAAAACGCGAATAAAAAATTAGAGAACAGTTAGGTAAAAGGAGAACAAAATGTTAGAAAATCACAAAGTGTTCGTCACGACCGTGGGCGGCAGAGAAGTTAGCGTCGACGTAGGCAAATACGCTCAACAAGCCAACGGTTCGTGTATCGTAAGATGCGGCGAGACGGTTATAATGGTAAACGCTACCATGGCGTCCGAGCCGAGACCGGGAATGGATTTCTTCCCTCTTTCGGTAGACTACGAAGAAAAGATGTATTCGGTCGGAAAAATTCCGGGCGGATTCAAGAAGAGAGAAGGAAGAGCGAGCGATAAGGCTATCTTGGTTTCGAGACTTATCGACAGACCTATCAGACCGCTTTTCCCCAAGGGGCTTTTTAACGACGTAACGGTCGTTGCGACCGCTCTTTCGGTCGACCCCGATATCGCTCCCGAACCGCTTGCGATGCTCGGAAGCTCCATAGCGCTCAGTATTTCGGACATTCCGTGGGCGGGACCGACGGGTTCGGTCGTCGTCGGAATGGTCGACGGAGAATACGTTATCAACCCGACCCTCGCTCAAAAAGAGAAGAGCGTTTTGGCGTTAAACCTTTCGGGAACTAAGGACGCTATAATGATGGTCGAAGCCGGAGCAAAAGAAATCGACGACGAAGCGATGGTCGGAGCCATTCTTTTCGGTCACGAAGAGATCAAAAAGCAATGCGCCTTTATCGAGAGCATCGTTGCCGACTGCGGAAAGAAGAAACTCGAAATGGAACTCTATAAGATTCCCGAGGATCTCGACGCCGCCGTCAGAGCGTACGCTGGCGAAAAACTCGATTACGCGCTCGATACTTTTGATAGAGTCGAGAGACAAAATCGCCAAGACGAAGTCGAGAAAGACGTTCTCGCTCATTTCGCGGACGAATATCCCGATATGACGAGAGAGATTAAGGACTCGCTTTACTATATAACCAAAGAAAAGGTCAGAGCCAAAATCACCAACCTCGGCGTTAGACCCGACGGAAGATCTCTTACCGAAATCAGACCCATTTGGTGCGAACACGGAATTCTTCCGAGAGTTCACGGAAGCGGCGTTTTCACGAGAGGAATGACTCAAGTTATGACCACTTGTACCCTCGGAACGGTTTCCGAAGTTCAAAGACTCGAAGGTCTCGACAACGAAGAGTACAAGAGATATATGCACCATTACAATATGCCCGGATACGCTTCCGGAGAGGCTAAGCCTTTGAGAAGCCCCGGCAGAAGAGAGATTGGACACGGAGCGCTCGCCGAAAGAGCGTTGGAACCCGTCATTCCTTCGGTAGACGAATTCCCGTACGCTATCAGACTCGTTTCCGAAGTCCTTTCCTCCAACGGATCGACTTCTCAAGCGTCCGTTTGCGGCTCCACGCTCGCTCTTATGGACGCCGGCGTTCCCATCAAAAATCCCGTCGCGGGAATCGCAATGGGCTTGATTAAAGACGTCGACAGCGGCAAGATCAGCGTTTTGTCCGACATTCAAGGTCTCGAAGATTTCCTCGGCGATATGGACTTCAAGGTCGCCGGTACCGTTAACGGAATCACCGCTATCCAAATGGATATCAAGATCAAGGGCATAAGCGAAGAGATATTGAGAAAGGCTATAAAGCAAGCGAACGAGGGAAGACATTTCATTCTCGGCAAGATGCTTGATTGTATCCCGGCTCCCAATCCGTCTTTATCCAAATACGCTCCGAAGATTATAACCTTCAACATCGATACGGACAAGATTAAGGACGTTATCGGAAGCGGCGGAAAGACTATCAATAAGATTATCGACGAGACCGGAGTTAAGATCGATATCGACGACGACGGAAGAGTTTGCATAGCGACTTACGGCGAAGACCTTTCCATGGCGGACAAGGCGAAAGCGATGATTATGTCTATCGCGAGAGATCCCGAAGTCGGAGATATGTTCATATCGACGGTCGTCAGAATTCTCCCGAAAGTCGGAGCCTTCTGCGAGCTTGCTCCCGGAAAAGACGGAATGATTCACATTTCCAAGATGAGCGAAAAGAGAATCAACTCGGTCGACGAAGTTCTCGCGATCGGAGATACCGTAAAAGTCGAAATTATCAAAATCGGCGAGAAGGGAATCGACCTCAAACTTCTCGAGAAAATCGAGCAAGCGTAATTTAAAACAAAATAGATTTTAACGACTGTCGCAAGACGAATTGACGCTTTACGAAACGATTTCAAACGCCGTAACGCGACGGTTCGATTCTTGCGACATTCTTTAATCAAAACAAAGATCGAGGGGATAAAAATGAGTTTTATAGACGCGATACTGATTTCTATAATCGGCGTTATCGAAGGCGTGACCGAATGGTTGCCGGTTTCAAGCACCGGACATATGATGATATTCGAACATTTCTTTTCTCGTTTTTTCAGCGACGAATTTAGGGTCGTTTTTGAAAACGGATTTAAGGATATGTTCGATTATCTCATTCAACTCGGCGCCATTTTAGCCGTCGTCGTCGTTTTTTGGAAAAGGATTTTTCCGTTTGCCGTAGAAAAGAAGCAAGTCGTTTTAAACGGTCAAACGATAGAGAAAAGAAAGGTCGTTTCCAAGCCCGACGTATGGAGTATGTGGTTTAAGGTCGTCGTCGCGTGCGTTCCGGCGTTCGCCGCTATTTTCGTCGACAAACTTTTCGATCGCTTAGACGACGTTGCCGAAATCGTCGTCGTCGGTTCTACCCTCGTTATCTACGGCATACTTTTTATCGTTGTCGAAAATTTGAGAAAAGGCAAAGAGCCGAGGACGAATTCGGTGGGAGAAATAACCTATCTCGACGCCTTTTTGATCGGTTGCTTTCAAGCGCTCGCGGCGGTTCCGGGGACATCTAGATCGGGAGTTACCATAATAGGCGCTCTTATCTTGGGACTTTCGAGACCGACGGCGGCGGAGTTTACGTTCTTTCTCGCGATTCCGACCATGGTCGGCGCGAGCGGATATAAAATTCTCAAATACGTCAAAAACGGGTTTTCGCTCGGCGGAAGCGAAGTTTTTGCGCTCGTTCTCGGAATGGCGGTCGCGTTCGTCGTTTCTCTCTTCGTTATTGAGTTTTTGATGAATTTCGTCAGAAAACGCGATTTTAAGCCGTTTGGATATTACAGAATCGTTCTCGGAATTCTCACGATAGTTCTTTGTTTGGGAATTTCGTAACGAATTCGTAAAATCGACGCCAAGCGACGACGGTAAAATATGGATAAAAAGGTTCTTACCATTCAAGATATTTCGTGCGTCGGTCAATGTTCGTTGACCGTAGCCATGCCGATTATTTCGGCTTGCGGAATTGAGACGTGCATTTTGCCATCCGCGGTTTTATCGACTCATACGGGCGGATTTACGGGTTATACCTTCAGAGATTTAACTGACGATGCGCCTCTTATCGCGGAGCATTGGAAGAGGGAAGGGATATTGTTCGACGCTCTTTATACGGGTTATCTCGGGAGCAAAAAACAAATCGAGATCGTCAAGGATATAAAGAGAAATCTTTTGACAGACGACGCGGTTACGATAATAGATCCCGCGTGCGCCGACAACGGAAAATTATACGCCGGCTTTTCGGACGATTTTATAGTAGAGGCGCGTTCGCTCGTGAGCGGAGCCGACGTCGTTTTGCCGAATATAACCGAGGCGAGTATGCTCGTCGGCGCGGAGTATAAGACAAAATACGATAAAAAGTACGTCGTCGACCTTTGCGATAAACTTATCGATCTCGGGGCGAAAAAGGTTGTTTTGACCGGAGTCGGCTTTGACGAAGAGTCTACGGGAGTTTTCGTAAAATCGCGAGACGGCGAATATTATTACAAGCACAAAAAAATCGGCGGCGGATATCACGGAACGGGAGACGTTTACGCTTCGGCTTTTTGCGGACTCTCGGTCGGAGGAAAAAGCGCGGAAGACGCGGCTCGTTTGGCGGCGGATTTTACCGTTAAAGCCATTGAAAACACCGTTGGAGACGACAATCATAAGTATGGGGTGAAATTTGAAAAGTCGCTCGATTTTTTAATTAAAAACGTTTAACATAAGGAAAAGACAAATGAGTAAAAGGTACGTTGTTTTTTACAATCCCAAAGTGGGAGCGGGGCTCGGAGAGAGCGAAACCAAAAAGATAGAACAATTTATCGACGCGTCGTCGATAGAGTATTACGACGTCACGAAAACGGATATTCCGTCGTTTATTAAGCAAATACCGGCAAGCGACTCGATCGTGATTTCGGGCGGAGACGGAACTCTTAATCGTTTCGTCAACGATCTTCCGCCTTTCGGCGTCTCGAACGACGTATATTATTTCGCGACGGGAAGCGGAAACGATTTTATTCGCGATCTCGGCGGAAAGAGAGGGGACGCGCCCGTTTTGATAAACGATTACGTCAAGGATTTGCCAGAAGTTACGGTAAACGGCGTTACGAGAAAATTTATCAACGGGGTCGGATAC
>CAZVPW010000014.1:10049-19525 GCA_964629115.1 uncultured Acidiphilium sp. | reverse complement strand
ACGGAGAGGTCGACCTTCCCGACGACGTAATCCGCTCTCTCGATTTTTCCATCGCGAGTTTGCACAAGGACGTCTTGCGCCCGTCGAGCGAACGAGAAAACGCGACGGCTTTGATAAACGCCGCGAAAAACCCCTACGTCGACATAATCGGACACCCCGACGACCCGACATTTCCGATCGACTTCGTCTATTTGGTCGACGCGGCGAAAGAAATGGACGTCGTCTTGGAATTGAACGCGCAGGGAACGGCGTCCTTCGGCTACAGAAAGAAAAACCCCGAAGGCGTCAGAAGAATGCTCGAACGCTGCGAGGCAAAAGGCGCGTTCGTTTCTTTGGGAAGCGACAGTCACGGAAAAGACCGCCTCGCCGACTTCGACGAGTGTTACGCTCTTTTGGACGAGTTGAGATTCCCCGAACAATTGATTATCAATTCCGACCCCGAAGCCTTTCTCTCGAGCCGCGCGGCGAAGAGAGGACGTCGTCGATAAAAACCGATCTGAGCCCGACGCCTAAACGCGCCCTAAAGTTAGACGACTGGAGGGCTTGTTTCGTTTTCCGCAAAAACCGACGTAAATTTCGAACCCTTTCTTCAACGCGAAAATTTTCGAAGTATTTTGAACTTTCCCCTTGACAATTTTAGCGTTAGTTAATTATACTAACGTCGAAGCGCTCGCCGCTTCGAAAAAAACATTTTACTTTTTCTTGGAGGAAAAAATGAAAAAGAAACAAGCAAATTCGATTTCCACCTTGCTCGCCCTCGCGAGCGCCCTTCTCGCCTTGGTCGCGATCATCTCTATCTTCTTGCCGCAAATCGTTTCGACCGTAGACAAAGAAACGACCTACAACGGTTTGACCCTCGCATTCGGCAAAAAACTTACCGACTTTTCGAAAATCAACTTCTCGTTCGTCAACCTTCTCGCGTACGTTCTCATAGTCGCGGGACTCGTTATCATAGCGCTTCAAATCGCCGGAATCGCCGACAACAAAGCGCTCGCGTTCGTCGCGGCGGTAGCCCTTATCGTCGGAGGAATCCTTTTCTTCTTCGTTCTCGGCTCGAGCTCGACATCCGCGATTAACCCCTTTAACGACAAAGTAGGAGACCCCGTTAAATTCTCCGAGCAAAATTCCGATATAGTTACTTTGTGGAAAGTCGGAGTAGGCTCGACGCTCGGCGGAATTACCGCTATCCTTTCGGGCGTATTCGCCGCCGGAAAAGCCGTTTTGGACAAATAATAAAAACCGATAGATTAAAGTCGCTTAATAAGGCGCCGACTCAAAAAGAGACGGCGCCTTATTTTTTTATGAAATTTTATCGCTTGCCGTCGTTGCCAAACGCCCCTTGCGGCAAAGTTCGACCAAGAACGTACGACTCGAAATAGTCGCCGTACCCGAACGCCGAGATTATATCGCCGAGAGAAATTGTCTCGTATAAATTTCGAGAATACAGTTTCTTCAACGCGGCGAGCGTCTTCTTTCGTCCGATCGTCTTTTCGAGTTCGTAAAACATAGTCAAACTCTTCCCGTAGGCGACGGCGATGTATTCGTTCTCGTTTTTAAACTCTTTAAGACTTCTGTTCATTCTCGCGTCGCTCTCGCCGCTCAAAAAGTCTTTTATGTCGAAAATCGACTTATACAAGGCTTTTGCGTTGTCGATCGTCTCCTTCGCCGCGTCCGCGTATCCTCTGTCCGACAAATACAGATAGGTCGAGTATTCGCACAACCCCTCGTCTATATACCCCTCTTTTTCCTCGTTGACCCCGACTCCGTTTCGCCACCATTGATGAGCCGTTTGGCGAACGAGAGCCATTTTTTTACGCTCGGCGGACAAGTCGTTCGAAACGAACGACAACCCAGAAAATTCCGTTCCGTCGCAAAAGAGCCCCGTCTCGGCGAGCGAGAAATTTTTATACGGAAACTCGCCGAAAACCGACGAGAAATAGTCGACGCAGTCCTTTACGAGCTCGACGTCGTCGCCAATCGGCGCAACCGAATAATACGTCAATATCGTATCGCCGCTCTTCGCCGTCGACACGTTGAAACCTTTGGACAAAACAAAGGCGAAATCCCTACCCTTTTCGAGAGAATAGACGTACGTCGCCGTCGATCCGTCAATCGATGTCCGTTCGGGGAATCCCGACGAGGCGACCGCATAAGTCGCCGGCAAAGTCAAGGAAACCTTAAAGTTCGAAACGTCCGTGAAATACGGGTCTCCGAAAGGAGAATAACTTGTCGGATAAAACCCGTCTTCCGTCAAAAAACAAAGAGAGGGATAAAAATCGGCGAGATTGACCGTCGTTTCGGTCGCCCCGAGCCGAGCGTTGGCTTTGGGAAGACCGACCTCAAAGTCTATCTCGACTTTGACCTCTTCGTCGGGATATATCTCGCCGGTCAAGACGCTCAAAGTCAGTCCGTCCTCGCTCGTGTGGCTCTGCGCGGCTTTGTTATTTGCGAAAATCGACTTTATTTCAAAGGTCGAAACCGACTCCCCGTCGTAATAAACCTCGCCCTCGTTTGAACTCGTGACGATATTCCTCTTGTCTTCGTAGGCTTTCGGAACGAGGTTGAATTTTACGTCGTTCAAGAGGTTATTTGTCGTGTTAACCAACTTATAGACGGCTTTTCCGCTAATCGTAAAGTCGGTTTCGTCAAACTCCACCGTTATTTCGGTCGTCGATACGGGCTCCTTCTTTTTACAAGACGAAAGAAACGCCGCTCCCAATACGGCGAGGGCGGAAAGGGCTAAAGATAAAAACCGTCGCATAAAAAAACCTCCCGTACATTGTACGGGAGAATAAGCGAATATATGCGCCTCACTTTTCGGAAACGAGCAGATAAGTTTCGGGATCGATTCTCTTTCCGTTCTCAATCGCCTCGAAATGCAGATGCGCTCCGTCCTTATATTCTTGACGATTGTTGTCGGACACGCTTCCGATAACTTGTCCCTTTTTGACCTTTTGACCGACGGCGAGACCATCCGCCGCCTCGACCGAATTATACGCGGTTTTGAGCCCGTAGCCGTGATTTATCGTTATGGTCGTCCCCTCGAGATAAGAGGTCGTAATATTCTCCACCGTTCCGTCGTAAACGGCGACCACGTCCGTTCCCGCGTCGGCGGAAAAATCTATCCCCATATGTCCCGTATAGACTCCGAGAGTCTTGTTAAAGACGACCGTGGACGAAGTGTAACTCTTCGAAACGGTGGAATTTGCCACGGGAGCGACAAAGACGATTTTAGTTGGAGTCGAGCTTTCGCTCTCCGAACCCGAATGATTCGGCTTTTCCGACTCGCTTTCAATCGGTTTTTGCGATTCCGCCTCGCTCTCCTCTTCCGATTCCGCAATACTTTCGGACGTCTTCCCTCCCGTTTGAGTTCCACCGCCGTTAGAGAGCAACACGACGGCGATCGTCGTCGCGATGATTATAAGGGATGCCCCTATAACGAGATAATATAGATTTCTTTTTACGAAACCGAGAAGCGAATTGTTTTTCTTTTCCGACATTTATTTATTCCTCCTTTTTGCCATGTCGTTGTTGTCGGTTGGATTATTGCCCCTCGCTCGAACTTTTATACCGCAAATCCGAAAATTTTTCGATTCGTCCGCCGCAAAGCGCGGACGTTTTCTCGTTTTAGACTCAATACGACCCGAAATTCATCGGCGTCGCGACGAAAATCTTCTCGCCCGAAAAAGAAACGCTCAAATTTACCTTTGCCCCGTTTATCAAAACGAAAGAGGATATTTTGGGAGAATAATAGTAAACGTTATCAAAAGACTCCCCATTTTCTTCGAATACTTTTTTCGCCGAAAGGTCTTTTAAAATCCTTTCAAGCCCCTCTCGGCTCGTCTCGCAACTTTCTCCCTTTTTTGCGAAAAAAAAGACGGCGGAATCGACAATTTCTCGAGTCGGGTAAATCGTCTTTGCGAGCGAAGACGCCGAGTCTAGATAAAACGCCCGATTTTTCCCCTCTTTAAAAACCGTTCCGCCGTCCGCTCCGCTCGACAAAAACAAAAGAAAAAAGCCGACCATGGCTACGATAGATTTTCTCATAACCAAATCGTCGACTTTTTTCTCTCGTTTTAAACTATTATTTTATCAAACGAGCAATTTTTTTAAGTATCGCCTCTCTTTTAACGAAACCTTTCCGTCAACCGACATAACGCACATGCACAAAACCACAACGTCGGTTTTAAGTTCGTCGTCAAACCCCTCGATCGCTCGCAAGGTCTCGTCAACGTAATCCGCCGCCGTCTTCTTTCCGGCAAATCCGCCGCAAAAAGATTTCTTTATCGATTCGTAGTCAAAATCGCAACCAAACGCGCGAATTAGCGATGGGTACATCAACAAATATTCCTTTTCGTCGACCTTTCCGTCGACGACCGCCGACCCGATAATAAACCCCGCCAAAACCCTCGACGGGCTGACGCCGAGCTCCTCTTCGCAAGCGAGGCGCGCGCGGATTTTCGCGGCTTTTTTAACGAGGAGAATTCCTCTTTCGGAGGGAGTCATCTCCTCGAACGTCTGGGCAAGTTTTTTTAATTCAAACATTTTTCTCTCCTTATAACGGCAAATCTTTTTTATCGAATTTAATCGCGCCGAGGACGTAGCCGATTACGCCCAACGCCGCCAAAATGACGAATTTCCATATAAACGCTCGACCGCCGTCGATAATCGAAACGACGTCGAAGAGGGAAATAATCGTCGCGTAGTTAAAATAATTCAAGGCGTCGAGTCTTACGACCGAAGGGATTACGAGACTACCGAACAACCCGAGCATAGCCGCGACGAGGGCGAAAATGCTCAATCCGCCGCCGACCGCCATAGAACGTTTGCTCCTGTCGAAATAACAAGAAGTCAAGAAGCAAAGCCCCGACAAGGCGAACAAGACCAAGAACGCGCCGACGTTAAGCAAAATTAATTCCCCGTATGTCAACCCGACTCCCTCGCCGACGATAGCGAGACAAACGCAACCCGTCGCGGTCGTCAAAAGGAAGGTCGCAAAAAGCGATCCGACGAGATAAACGGCTTGAGTGAACGCGACCGTAGTACGCTTGACCGAAGTCGACAAGACGTACGCCATAGAGCCGCTGTCGACTTGCCCGGCTATCAAGTTGTTGGACGCCATTATCATAAATATAATGGGCAACAATAACCCGGCGAGTTTATAGAAAATCGAGCCGACGATCAAAGCGTAAAGATCGGCTTTGCCGACTTCTTCGAGGGCGTCGGACACCGTCGACGGCAACGTCGAAAGGAAACTCGACGCGATATCCGACGAAAGTTCGGCTTCCTTTAACTTAACCGCCGCGTCGTATTCCTCTCGGCTCGCAAATTCTCCGCCCTCGAACTTTTCGCCCAAGACGCCGAGTTCGTAATCGAATCTGCCGCGGAGGGTCGATATCGCGGTCGCGGAAAGACTCTTAACAGACGAATAAGTATAGCCGAACGATTGATATTTTTCGCGCGTAACCCCGTAAGACGACAAGGCGGTTATCAAACTTTCGACGTTTTCGCTCTTCGCCATATTCGCCGCCAAAAAAGCCGACGCTCCCGTTCTCGCTCGCGTTTGACGATAATCCCCTCTCTCCGCTCCGCAGAGATATTCCTCGATAGACCCCTCGCCGATTTTTGCGATTAGAGAGAGGACGTCGTAATCCTCGGGAACTTCGTCTCCGTTGTCGACGTAGATATAATCGAGCGCGCCGTCGGGATTTAACGCCGCCGCGGCGCTTCCGAAAATCTCTTGAGCCTCGAGCGAATCGGATGCAAATCCCCTATCGATCGCCGTCTGCTCGGCAAAAACGCGAACTTTCTCCACGGCGTAAGAATACGCGGCTTTTACGCCGTTCTCAACCGTCGGTTCTATCGAACCGCTCGTTACGCCGTCGGCAAAATCCTCTCCGACTCGAGTAGTCGCTTGGGGTTCTAAAGCCGCCCAAGCGGCGGTCGCCGCGACGTACGTTTGATCGTCGGCATAATCGGCGCGGTCGGGCTTTCTTCCGCTCCACGTCAAGAACGCGAGAACGTCGGACGAAGCGGCGGAAAAAGACTCGTCGAATTCTTCGAGCGAACTATTCGCGTCCGAATAATATGACAACGCCCGTTTTTGCAACTGCGCGTCGACCTCTTTGACGATAATGGTATCTTGTATGGAATTTTTAACCTCGCCGATATTGCCGCCGCCCGAAATAAGCATAACGCACGCGAGCATAAAACACACCGCGAAGGTAATTACGCTCCACATAACCCCGTTCGCCTTGCTTGATTGTTTAAACAACGCCTTATTGAACATCTTGATCGCTCCTTCTGTTTTCGAATAATTTATTTTTAAAATACCTTTCGAGAGAATACGGAAGTTCGAATACGAACTTCAAATCGTAATTCTTCAAAATCTTGAGAAACTCGGCGGTTTTATCTGTTTTTATTCTGACCGTCGCTTGGTTATATTCGTCTTGCGCCCTTGTTTTTTTTTGGCTTTATGATATAATTATTTGGAGGTATGGTCCAATGGTTTGTTATGAAAATTCATTAAATTTAATTTTAGAGGTGATTTAATATGAATAAGAAAAAACTAATAACGGTGTTATTGTCAATAATGATGATCTTTTCATTGGCTGCGTGTGACGATATACTGTCGAGGCTACTCGAGAAAGACGCTCGACGACTTATACTCCTTCTCCAAATTTTGGGTTGAAAACTTTATCTCTTCGAGACAAGAAAAAAAGCCTCTTTCAAAAGAAAAAGACTTTTAAAATGCTTGATTTTTATCAACTCGATTAAGTTAGCGTTTTTGCGGACGCTAAAGTTTATAAACGAGCAAATTGTGGATAACTATTTCCGTAATGTGGACAACTTGGCTTCTTTTGCCGAGTTATCCACATTTTTTGTTAACATTTTCTAAAAAGCGCGACAATTGTTGACATTTTTCGACTTTTCAACAAAGTTATCCACATTTTTATCGTCTCTTTTGCGGGCAATTGTCGACAAAACCTTGGTTTTCCTCAATCAAAGGACAAGCGCCGTTCTCGTCGCCGCCTCGGCCGCTTGTCGACAAAAATTCGGATTTTTTAAACGTTTAAGCCCGTTTCGTAGGCTTGGCGAGCAAAATCGGTATTCTCGACTTCGCCTTGTTTATAAACGCCGAAAGCCGCGATCGTTCCCATTTCCTTTGCCCCCTCGACGCAATCGACAAAGCCTTTGAAGCAAGCGAGAGTCGTCGCGAGAGCCGACTCTTCCTCTTCGGCGCAAGTCGCGATATAATAAAACTCCTTGTCCGTAATTTCAAGATATCTCGCGACCGTTCTATCGATTACGACCTTTAACTGCGCGTCTATCGAATAAAAATAAACGGGGCTTGCAAGGACGATAACGTCGGCGTCGATAATCTTTTGCAATATCTCGCCCATATCGTCGTTATAAACGCATTTGCCGCCGTGGTCGACGCAATAATAGCAAGCGCGACAAAACTCGACCTTTTTCTCGGCTACGCGTATCTTTTCGACGACGTTTCCGCTCTCCGCCGCGCCGCGAGCAAACTCGTCGCACAAGAAATCGGAATTGCCGCCCTTTCTCGGACTTCCGGATAAAATCAAAACTTTCTTAGCCATAGATCACCTCTTGAGAGCGGCTCCGTCCGAAAAGGCGGTTCCGACTCTTTTCCCCATTGAGTAATAACTTCTGCTCGACGGGTCGTAAGTCACGGGGCGAAGTTTGTCCATATCGATTTTTCCGTCGGTCAAAATCGACTCGTCGGCTTTAACCCCGACGATAGAGCCGTA
This sequence comes from uncultured Acidiphilium sp., assembly GCA_964629115.1. Lineage (GTDB taxonomy): Bacteria > Bacillota > Clostridia > Christensenellales > Borkfalkiaceae > UBA10281. The sequence continues at coordinate 11,750 of CAZVPW010000014.1, read as the reverse complement.
AACGCAGCCCTCGTCCTCGTCGATATGGTCGAGAACGCACTCGAGAGCAAAGGGCAAATCATCTAAAATCGGAGCGTCGACAACGTCGCTTTTAGATATAGCAAACCCGCTCTTCGCCATTTTTGCCTTGTCCGAGTTAGCCGATACGAGACCGACGTAATCGCATTGAACGACGTGTTTTTCATCGGCGACAGCAACGGTAAACGCCTTTCTGTTTTTTATGTTCGCAACCGTCTTATGCCCCTCGCTCAAAAAGAGCGCGACCTTTTTATAATCGCAAATCGTTCCCCACGCGGCGTTCATCGCGTCGGGAGTTCCGCCCTCGCAATAAGTTCCGACAATCAAGGTCGGCAAAGGGAATAAATAGGGTCCTACTTCCAAATTTTTCTTCATTTTCTTCTATCCTTTTAATTTTTGTTTTCGGTCGAATATTCGACGTTTAGGTTCCACTTAGCCAAGCGCAGTTACCAATTCTTCTTTTCCTTGCGGCAATCGTCGTTTTTTCTTCTCTCTTCGACCATACGGATAAACCATTCTACCATATTCGGGTCGGTATGAGAGAAAAACGAACTGCGATTTTGGTCGAGACTCGCGATCTCGTCCATATCTTCGTTTGAAAGGACGAAATCGAAAACGTCGAGGTTTTCTTTCATCTTCTCGATTCTAACCGTTTTGGGAATTACGACGACGTCCCTCTGCAAGGCGTGTCTGAGCGCGACTTGAGCGGCGGTCTTGCCGTATTTTTCGCCGATTTTGGTAAGAACGGGGTTGGAGAACAATCCGTTTTTCCCCTCTCCGAAAGGCGCTCACGCCTCGTGGCAAACCCCGTACTTTTTCATCCATGCGGCGTCTTCGACTCGTTGATAAAAGGGGTGAGTTTCGATTTGGTTGACCATGGGTTTTATCCTCGAAAAGCCGCAAAGGTCTACCAGCCTATCGGGGTAAAAATTGCTGACGCCTATCGCCTTTATAACCCCCTCGTCGTATTTTTCCTCAAGGGCTCGCCAAGCGCCGTAGACATCCGAAAAGGGTTGGTGAAGCAATACGAGATCGATATAATCGGTCTTCAAAAGTTTCAACGAACGGTCGAGAGAAGCCTTGGTTTTTTCGTAACCGTAATTATCGATCCAAATTTTCGTCGTCAAGAAAACGTCCTCGCGCCTAACGTCGGAAGCAGCGAGCGCCGAACCGACCTCGCCCTCGTTAAAATAACTTTGCGCGGTGTCAATCGCTCGATAACCGACCGATAGGGCGTCTAACACGAGTCGTTCGCAATCGTCCTTGCTTATTTGATAAACCCCGTAACCGAGTTTCGGCATCTTAACGCCGTTTGACAAAACACCGTATTCCATAAGACTATACCTTCCTTTTAACCGCTTAAATCGCGCAAAAATCCAATTGTCGTTTATCCGATATTTTGCGCTCTTTCGCGACCGTTTTTTTCGCCATAAATATAGCGCTTTTTCTAAGCGTTGTCAATATCTTTTTTTCGGTCATTGCGTTTTCTTTTCCTCGGTCATTGCGAGGAGCAAAGCGACGCGCCAATCTCTCTTGATTTATGCCGCCGTTTTGAGATTGCTTCGGCTCCAAGAAGCCTCGCAATGACGGGGGAGTGGAAAGAAACCTCTCAAAAACAAAAAGTCATCGACCTCTTTTTCTCGGTTATTGCTCTCTTTTTCTTCCGTCTTTGCCTTTTTTTAC
>CAZVPW010000014.1:0-9798 GCA_964629115.1 uncultured Acidiphilium sp. | reverse complement strand
GACGCGGCAATCTCGCCTTTTTATCCCGTCAACATCTCTTTTTCTCGGTTATTGCTCTCTTTTTCTTCCGTCTTTGCCTTTTTTACGGTCATTGCGAGGAGCAAAGCGACGCGGCAATCTCGCCTTTTTATCCCGTCAACATCTCTTTTTCTCGGTTATTGCGCTTTCTTTTCCTTGGTCATTGCGAGGAGCAAAGCGACGCGGCAATCTCGCTTGAATATGCCGCCGTTTTGAGATTGCTTCGGCTCCAAGGAGCCTCGCAATGACCGAGCAAGCCGTCTCAAAAAATAAAACGGACTCGCAAAACGCAAGTCCGTTTTCGGTCTTAAAACCGTTTGTTTTTTACGCTACAAAATCCTCGTTTCCGTTAGAAATGCTCGAATTCGTCAAGGTTATGGAATAATCAAGATCGTCTCCGGACATATTCGGAACGAAAGTTAATCTAACGTCGAAAGTTCCCGCTTCGAGTCCGAGTTCGACGGCTTTTCGATCCAAATCGGCTTTGCTCAAAAGAATAACTCTGCGTCCGTCTTCGTCGATTACGCAATTGAAATCGGAAAGAATAATCTCGTTATTCTCGTCTTCCGACGTCGACACGAGAATGAAACTGACGTATGCCGAGAAACCTTCCTCGCTTTTATCGTAGAAACCGATGACGAAATTCTCTTCGTCGTCTCCCGTCAAATCCTCGAAAATAACCGCGCCGTCCGCGCCGTTTACGTTTTCAAGTCCGCAACCCCAGCAAGTATATTTATCGCCGCCGGAGTATTGCCAACTGTGACCGTTGGCTCCGCGAGCGCGTTCAAGAACGTCGCCGCAGCATGCGCAAACGTAAACTTTGACTCCGTCTTGCGTACACGTCGCGTAGGTCGATCTCGTTGCGTCGTAGACGTAGTGGTGATAGGTAGTATAACTATTCTTTTCTTCAGCCTCGAGCGGAAGATCGAAATCGCCGGCAAACTCTTGCATCCAGCAGTCGCCGTACTCTTGCATATATTCTTCCACTCTCTTGCGATATTTGTCCTCGCTCCATCCCCAGTTTTCGATAAACTCTTTTCTCCAGAGATATTCGACGAGATAGTCGGCGCCTTCCAAAATTTCGCCGTTTACGGTAACGACTTCGTCATACAAGCAGAAACCTTCGCCGTAGACGTATTGAACTCTAACGCCGTTGGATTCCTCGTATACGGGATAATAACGCTCGGAGCTGTATTCCCAATAATAAAGTTCGATATGCTCGATTCCCATTTCGTCTACGCGAACTTCGCTATAGTAGCAATCGTTGTGACAGCAATCGTTAGAATCCAAATCGAACAATTGGTCAATCCAAACATAGCCGAATTCTTTTGTCTCGTATCTTCCGTCCGAATCGCTCGTCGTTCTGATTTCGACGACGACGGTTACGGGTTTGCCGAAAGTTATCGCGTCGGTATATTCGCTAAGGGTCGTCTCATCTTCGTACCAAGAAGTCGATCCGTCGCGATCGACGACTTCCCTTCTGTAATAAACTTCATTACCGTCCGAATCGTAACGGTAAGTTGCAGTCTCGACTCGGCTCGTTCCGTCGTAATATTCGGTCGTCTCGATATATTTAACCATCTCGCCGTTTTCGTAAAGAGCCGAGAAAGTATACGTTCTTGCTTTAGACATATCGACCGCGTTATATCTCTCCGTCGTGGTCTTGTAACTTCCGTCGGAATAGTTTATAGTCGAATATTTCTCGTAAGAACCGCAATCGGAGCACAAAAGAGCATATCCCTCTTCTCTTTCCTCTTCGGTAAGTTCCTTATAATCGTGCCAAACTCTCTCCTCTACGACAACCTTTACCTCGCAAGCGTACGAACTCGTAATCGAGCCGTCGTCGTTCATGGTTTCGGTATATCCGAGTTGATATACGGCGTATCTCTTTGCGACGCACGCGTCGGGATCTTTAGACCAATAGTTTGCGTATCTAATCTTAAATCCGCACGGCTCGCCCGTCTCGTGAGATTCGGTAACCGAACAAGTAAACATTTGGAAGCTGTTGTAGCCCAAATGATTCCAACCGTCGACTTGATCTTGGTTCATATCTTCTATGAGATTCGCGTCGTCAACCCAACTGTCGATCTCGCTGCGGTCGAATTCGCAAACGTATCCGATCTTGTCGTCTCCGTAATATTCGTCTATGCGGCACTCGGTTATTTGTCCGCACGGGCACGTGCTGACGACGAGATATCCGCCGCACTTAGAACCGTACTCGGCGAGGTCGTACGCGTGAGCAACGTTGGAAGCCCAGTGTCCCGAGCCGTTATAGTAACTACCGATAACCTTAGAGCAAGTGGGGCATACGCGAGTGGCGATTACGCCGTTTTCGCAATTGCCGTCGATCGCTTCGTAAGTCGTCTCGCAATCGGAGCCGTAACGGTGATCGCGAGAAACGTATTCGTAAACGACTTGATCGCACTCGTCGCAAACCTCTTTGACGAGAACTCCGTCAAGGCACGAATATTCCGAACCATTCAAAAGAAGCTCGCATTCGCTATGCGTCGATCCGACGTGGTCGATAGCGTAAGTTTGAACTTTTTCGCACTTCGCGCATTTATCGATTCTATATCCGCCGCAAACTTCGTTTTTGTTAACCGATTCCCAAACGTGAGGCGAAGAGGTACTTACGGACGAACCGTTAGTCCAAACGCTCGTCGTAGTACTATAAGAGATTCCGCCGCGGCGTTCGGTCGATTCGACCGAGGAAGAATCGAGAACGTAAGTTCCGTTGGCGGTTCTTCTGTATCTGAGGGTCGTTAAAGTTACGACGCTCTTCTCTTCGCGCATCGCGAAGAGACCGTACGACTTCCAATCGCCGCAGACGTCCGCATTTAAGAAATATGCTCCGTCGATCATATTATAGGTTCTGGTCGACTCTTCCTTATATTCTTCGTATACGACGTACGTTCCGTTAGACATTCTAATACCGCGATTCAAGTAGACATAAGTTCTTTCAATCTTAGAAACGTTTCCGTTCGCGTCGGTATAAAGCGTCGCGACGCTCGAACTCTCGAAACATACGACGCCGTTCGCGTCGGGACTTTCGGATCTTTCGGAGTTTTCTATGACGACCGCTTGCTCGATTCCGAATCTCGGAGCGAGCGAGTCGATTCTATCGATCGTTTCGTCGTAAGCCGAGAGATCTTTGTCTTCGCCGAAGGTTGCCGTAAGCATACCGCTAACGGTTACCGTCGTAGCGGATTCGTATTTGGTTATCGGTCTGACTCCGCCTTCCTCTTCCCAATAATCTCCGTGGCTAGAACCTCCGACATTGAAGGAACTCTCGCTCAACGCGACGACAACTTCGAGAAGATTTCCGTCGACGTCCGTCTTAAACGAAATCGCGGCGGGGTTGGCTTCGCTCAATTGATCGATCGCAGCCTTGAGTTGACCGGACAACTCTTGAAGAGTGATTTGAGCGTCGGGCGAAGAGATACTTTGAATAATCATCTCTCCGATTCCGTACGTTCTGAGCATAGTCGCAAAGTCGTCGACGTACGCCTTAATGCCGTCTACGGTGAGTCCGGCTTCTTCGCCGAACGCCGCGCAGATAAGTTCGCCGATGGTAACGTCGCCCAATTGAGCAAGCATTTGTTCGACCGAAGCGGACGCGTTGACGTTTTGTCCGATTATTCTGCCGAAAGAATCTATCGCGGAACAAATCATATCTATATCCACGCCGTATTTTCTGAGCGTCTTAATCGCTTGCGGCGCGGTCATATCGATAAGAAATTCGACAAGGTCTACCGTACGATCGAACGACCCCTCGCCCATAATGGCGTCGTAGAAACCATCGGTCTTCTTGGTTTCGTCGGTTATGAGCTCAACTACCTTTTTAAGGTTGCCGAGATCGAGGGTATAAGAGATTCCGTCTTCGGTTTCTTCTTTATCGAAGAGCGCGTTTACGAAATATCCGGCGACGTTGGCGACGAGAGTGGAGTTGGTTTCCAAAATCTTATCGGTTATCGACGCCAAGTCGGCGCTCATCCATACGAGAACGCTCTTCAAAGCGTCGTAATCGAATCCGCCTCCGCCGAACATACACTCAAAGGAAAGACGAGCGATCATATCTTCGGGACCGTATTGCGAATCGGTATCGTCGGCGTCCATAACGAGATAGATATATCCGTCTTTGACGACTATAACGCACGTTCCGCCGTAACTCTCGCCGTCTTGAATCATATCGAATTCGACGACTCCGTATCCGCCGATTTCTCCGTCTTCGGCGATGAAGAAGTAAATCTCCATAACGTTCGCGCCTTGGATAAACGAACCGTTATCCGAAACGCTCGTCCAAACGGGAGTAGTATCGTCGTCGAGACGATAGATGCTCTCTACGTTCTTTACGGAAAGAGAGAAGTTTGTAAATTTAACGCCGTACTTCATCGCTTTGGAAGCGGAAGAAACGAGGTTTATATAATAGGAATTCTTTTCGGGGCTTGCCTTGCCGCAATCAACGCAGCAAAGGTCGGCGCCGTAATTGTGTCCGTTGGCGGCTACTTCGTTGCGGTTTTCGGAAACGCCGCACTTAGAACATCTATAATAATCGTATCCCTTGTCGACGCAAGTCGGATCGACCTTTTCGACAAACGCGTAATCGTGCTCGCATCCGTCTCCGCATCTCGAGCATACGCCGTTAACCATATCGTGTCCGAGGCGACCCTCTCCGGCTTCTCTGCCGAGGTCCTTTTCGCATCTCGAACAAGTTTTAACCGTATAACCGTCGGTCTCGCAAGTCGGGTCGACGGCCGTTCTAACCACGGCGTGACCCAACGCCTTGACGACGTCTGTCTTTTGTTCGTAATCGCAATGAACGCACTTATAAACGGTATATCCGTCGGTCTCGCAAGTCGCCGAGACGATGGTCGATTTCAAACTGTGGTTCAATTGCGGAAGAGTTACCGAATAGGAATCGCCGCAAACCGAACATTCGTAATCGGCTTTGCCAGACTTGGAACAAGTAGCCTTTTCTTCGGAAACGAGTTTGTAATCGTGTCCGACGGCGAATATGGCGGCGACGTAAGTCTCTCCGCAAGTTCCGCAAGAATAGGTTATCGAACCGTTGGTTACGCAAGTCGCGTCGACGCTCGGCTACATAAGCGGAGCGAAAAAAGTCAGGCAAAGTTTGACGATTTTCTCATACCATTTCAAGGTCAACGTCTCTTCGTTTTGGAGTTCGCATTCGTTCGCAAACAAGCCGTTAAAGTCGGCGTATACGTCGTTTATCGCCGAGTTTTTATACATAAGCGTGGCGCACTCAAAATGATGAACGAGCGAGCGGAAGTCGAGATTAACCGTTCCTACGACGGCAAGATCCCCGTCGGACAAGAAACATTTCGAATGGATAAATCCGCCGCGGTAAGCGTATACCTTAACCCCCGTCGCCATCAGAGAGAGGCACGAGCTCTTCGTCATTGCGTAAACGGCTTTCTTGTCGGGAATTTGCGGAATAATAACCCTAACGTCGACGCCGCGGCGAGCGGCTCGCTTTATCGCGTCCAAAATATTGGTATCGACGATGAGATAGGGAGTCGCGATATACAGATACTTATCCGAACGATTTATAATATCCAAATATACGTTTTCGGAGATGTGTTCGTAAGTTATCGGGGCGGGAGAATCTCCGAACGGGAAGAGATATCCGTCGGTAAATTCGACTCGATTTTTCGCAATGAAATCGTCTTCGACGAGTTTTTCCCCCGGAGTCATATTGAAAAGTTGAATGAACAACCTCACCAAACTATCGACGGCTTGCCCCTCGATTTTTATCGAACTGTCCAGCCACCTGCCGAACGGGCGTTCGACGTTCGCGTATTCGTCGGCGATATTCGCGCCGCCCATAAACCCAACCTTTCCGTCGACGACGGCTATTTTTCTATGGTCTCTGTTGTTGTGACTGACCGAAACGATAGGGATAAATCTGTGGAATTTACGAGCGTCGAAACCCTCTTTTGTCAATATCTTGTTGAAATACGACGGGACTTTTGGCATACTTCCGACGTCGTCGTACATTATATATACTTTTACGCCCTCGTCGAGTTTTTGTTTGAGTATTTTTTTAATGCCGCTCCACACTTCGCCCGTCTCGATAATAAAATATTCGAGGAAGATATATTTTTCGGCTTTTTTAAGTTCCTCTTTTAAAGAGTCGAAGAAGGTCTCTCCGTTTTTCAAATAGGTCGCCTTTGAATTGTCGTACGCCGGAAGCGCGGTGACCGAACGGAGATATTTTATTATCGCGTTACCCTTTCCGCCGTCTTCCTCGAGTTTTTCTTCGATTTGACGCTGTCTGTAATATTCGTCGTGATTTTCGTTATACACCGCCGAATATTTCTTTATTTGCCGCTTGCTCATCTTGACGTTTCCGAAAGTCAGATAAATCATCAATCCGCCGTAAGGAAAAGCCATAATGAGAATAACCCACGGCAATTTATAACACGCCGCTTGATCTTTGTTGACGATGACGAGCATCGCGAGCCCCGTCAACCCGTAAACGAGGGCGGCAAACAGAGTCGACGCTTTTTGCCCGACCCAATACAGAACCACCCACATTCCGATCGCTTGCGCGAATATACTCAAGAGTATAATCGCGAAACGGGACGCGAATATTTTTGCCTTAACGTTCTTTTTCACAGACGCCTCCTTTGTTGTTTCTTGTCGATAAACCGCCGTATAAGTCGATTATTTGAAGATTTGTATTTTTAACGCTAAAAACGCCGAAAGGTCGCTCTTGTAAAGGGCGACCTAAAAATGCTTGTTTTATTCGGCGAGAAGCGAGCAGATTTCGTCGGCGAGAGAAGCGGGATCCTCGGCGGAAAGCCCGGCAACGAGACGCGCCGTTTGATAGAGGACGTTCGCGTAAGGCTTAATCGAATCCTTATCCTTTTCGTAAGCCGCTTTTATCTTTGCGTAAATCGCGTGATCGGCGTTGAGTTCGAGAACCTTGTTCGCCTTGACCGCGCCCGGCTCGGCGTTCGGGGCTTGAGACAACACCTTTTCCATTTCGATGGAAATCTCGCCTTCGGATGAAAGGCAAACGGGGTGAGACTTCAAAACGGACGAAACTTTTACCTTGGAAACCTTTCCGTCGAGAGCCGCGGCGATTGCGTCGAGCAAGTCTTTATCCTCTTCGTTTTTCTTTTGGTCGGCTTCGGAAACCCCGATATTCTCGTCGAGAATGTTCTTAAATTCCTTGTCGGCGTATTTTCCGAGCATCTTGACCGCAAACTCGTCGACGTCGTCGGCAAAGCAGAGGATATCGTAACCGAGATCCAAGAGTTTTTCGCTCTGCGGCAACGCCTTGACGGCGCCCGTCGTCTTTGCCGAACCGTAATAAATATATTTTTGATCGGCGCCGAACGAATCGACGTACTCTTTTAACGTTACGTATTTGTCGAGCTTGACCGATTTGAACATTATCAAATCTTCCAAAACCTCTCTGTTGGCGCCCCAACCGCTATAAATTCCGTATTTGAGTTGAAGACCGAAGTTCTTGAAGAAATTGTCGTAAAGTTCGCGGTCGTTCTTTTGCATATCGAGAAGTTCTTTCTTGATCTTCTTCTCGATATTCGATGCGATGAGCGAGAGTTGTCTGCTCTTTTGAATGGTCTCTCTCGAAATGTTAAGGGTAAGTTCGCTGTCGACGAGACCCTTGACGAAACTGAAATAGTCGGGCAAGAGATCCGAGCATTTGTCGGTTATCAAAACGCCGTCGGTATAGAGTTTCAAACCCTTTTCGTAATTCTTGCTGTAATAATCGTAAGGTACTCGCGAGGGGATATACAAAAGCGCTTTATAACTGACCGCGCCTTCGGTATCTATTCTTATATATTTGATAGGATCTTCGTAATCGAAGAAATTATCCTTATAGAAAGCGTCGTATTCTTCCTTGGTCGCCTCGTTTTTGTTCTTCTTCCAAAGGGGAATCATCGAGTTCAAAGTCTCTTCAACTTTGTACGGTTGAGCCGACGCGCCCTCTTTTCTCTCCTCTTCGGTAAGTTCCTTATATTTCGTAACTTCCATCTTGATGGGGTAACGAATATAATCGGAATATTTTTTCACGAGACTTCTTATCTCGTATTCTTCGAGGTAAGAACTATACTTCTCGTCGTCGGTATCCTTTTTGAGGGTAAGAACGATATCCGTTCCTCTCTCGGCTTTTTCGCAAGGGGCGACGTCGTAACCGTCGGCGCCCGAACTCGTCCAAACGTTCGCCTCGTCCGAACCGAACGCCTTGGAATATACCTCGACCTTGTCGGCTACCATAAACGCCGAATAGAATCCGACTCCGAATTGACCTATAACGTTGACGTCGTCTTTTTCTTTAGCGTCGGCGTTGTTGGCTTTGAAATCGAACGAGCCGCTCTTCGCGATCGTTCCGAGGTTATCCTCGAGTTCTTTCGCCGTCATTCCGATACCGTTGTCGGAAATCTTCAAAACCCCCTTGTCTTTGTCAACCGAGATTTTAATCGCAAAATCATCGCGAGTAAGTCCCGAAAGACCCTCTTTTAAACCTTTGTAGTACAATTTGTCGATAGCGTCGCTGCAGTTGGACAACAACTCTCTCAAAAATATCTCTTTGTGAGTGTAAATAGAGTTGATCATCAAATCGAGAACTCTTTTCGACTGTGTTTTAAAACTTTTCATATTACGCCTCTTTTTTAGCAAGTATTTCGTTAGAGCGTTAGCGCTCTTTCGATTGAACTGCTAAAATTATACTCCCGCTCTCCGAATATTGCAAGCGTTTGAAAGAGTTTTTTCGGTGAAAATTTTGCGACGGCGAATTTTAACGCGAAAAGACTCTTTTTTTGGAGAAAATCGGCTCGTTACTTAAAATAAACGAATATATCGCCCGTGGTAACCTTAAAATAAGCCGATTTCCAACCGCCCGTTCTCTTTTTCAAGTTGCTTTCTCCCGTAGAGACCGAATAGTCTATCGAGAAATCTTCTTCCGAGCCGTATATATATCCGACGATATCTCCCGTCGTCGCTTTGACCGAAATATCCGTCGCGCTCATAATCGAGAATTTCAAGTCTCCGGTCGTCGTTTGAACGTCCAAGTTTTTAAGGCTTAAATTCGAAAGAGAAACGGTAATGTCGCCCGTCGTCGTCTTCGCGACGAGGTCGCCGTCAAACGCGGACGGTAAAATCACTTTAACCTCGTAATCGGAATCGAACCAATTCCAAAAGAAAAAATTCCTCTTCCAATCGCTCTTATACGAGACGACCCCGTTCTCTTTGGTCAAAGTCGGATTATTTCGAGCCGAGCAATCGTACTCGATAACAACGTTCGCCGAATTTCCGACGACGACCGTCGCGTCCTCGATTTGGCAGTCGACGACGACTTTATCTCCGCCGACAAATTCGAACGTCGCCATTTTTCTCTCGATTTCCGACTTCCCTCCGCTCGCCGCGTAGGCGACGAGTCCGACGACGCCGACAACCAAGCCGATCGCAACCGCGACGCATAAACAAATCAAAAGTTTTTTCATATTTCTGCCTCCCTCCTATTTCTTCTATAATCTTTGTATTTAGATATCGCGCGTTTGAACGCCGCCCAAAGAGCGACCGCCGCAAAGACCCCGAATGCCGAAGCCGCCGTGCCGAACCCGATCGAAACCAACCCCCTCGGAAGACTCGTAAACGCCTCGACAATTCCGCAAACGAAGGTCGCCGCGCCGCCGACGCTAAGCCCGAAAACAATCGCCGCCGACCCGACCGCGAGCGCGAGAATCAAAACAAAAAGACATATCGCGAGAAGGGCGATAAAGGGAG
>CAZVPW010000013.1:0-20214 GCA_964629115.1 uncultured Acidiphilium sp. | reverse complement strand
CGCCGCCAACCCTCGGCAAATTCGCCTTGCTCTTTACCGCCGAGAAAAAGTCGGAAACCTTAGTCAAAAGAACGCTTTTTTTCGCCCTTCCGCGCCCTTTTTCTTTAAATCGGTCGCCCTTCTTTTCGACGGTTCCTTTTACCGCCCTCTTGGACGCGAAACCAAAAAGAGAGTTTATGGCGAGGACGAACGCCAACAAGACGACTCCCGTCGCGACGAGCGCTCCCGACTGAACCTCTCCGGCGTACCCCATTTCCATTACGATATTCGCCGTCAAAACGCGGAAACTGTTAAAAAGCGAATTGGGATAAGCGACCGAGTTTCCCGCGACCATAACGACCGCCATCGTCTCGCCGAGAGCCCTTCCGATTCCGAGGATAAGCGCGGCGATAATTCCCGAACGCGCCGACGGAACTACGACTCCGAACACCGCCTTAGAGCGATCGGATCCAAGAGCGAGAGAGCCCTCGTAATAAGCGCTCGGCGCGGCTTCCAAACTCGTTTTAGAAAGAGAAACGACCGTCGGCGTAATCATTATTCCCAAGACGAGAGAGGTCGCGAGCAATCCTCCGCCGTTGTTCGACGCAAAGTTTGAAAGAAGGGGCAAGAGGAAAGATATTCCGAAAAACCCGTAAACGACCGAAGGTATTCCGGCAAGCAAATTTATTATCGCCGAAAAAGGTCTTTTCAGTTTTTTGGGGCAATAAAAGGCTATGAACGTCGCCGTAAAGAAACCGAGCGTTCCGCCGATTAAAACGGCTCCCGCCGTCGCGGCGAGCGTTCCGACGATCATTTTAAAGACGCCGTAAGAGCCCGAGAGAGCCGAATCGTACGTATCCAATCTGTCGGGAGCCCATTTTTCGCCGAATACAAATTGAAATACGCCGATTTTCTTAAACGCCGGAAAACTCTTCGCGAACATAAAGACGAAAATGGCGACGACGGCGCATACGCATATCGCCGCGGCCGCCAAAAACGCCGATTTCCCGACTTTTTCTTTTATTTTCGTTCGATCCATATTACGCGGATATCTCCGAGAATTTGGTTATTTTGCCGGTATATATATCGTAGAGTTGGGAAAGAGACAAGTCGTCGATTTTGTCGTTCGCCTTGTTTACGATAACCGCAACCGCGTCGAGGCAAACATTGAAACTGTCGATTCCGTTCTCTTTGACGCTCGCCGACGAAAGTCCTATGACGTTGCCGTTCGCGTCCGCTTTGACCTCGCTTTTTCCGACCGACGAACCTTGAAGAGAGAGGCTAAACAAGTCGTCCGCCTTTTTTCCGTAAAGTTCGGCGTATTTTTTCATCGCGTTAACGATAAACTTTTCCATGCTCGTCGAGCCGCTTATCGTAACTTTTCCGCCCGCGGGAAGGGTCGACTTTACGCTATATTGCTCGACGGGAATTCCGTCTTCTCCCTCGTTTGCTCTCATCGCCGGGTCGGAAAGATATATGCAACCCTCTTCCGCGGCGCAAGCCTCCATCGCTCCGCTCTTTAAGTAAAGAAGGAAGTCCGCCGCCAAATCGGTAAGCGCAACGTTAGAATTGGTCATTACGACGAAGGGTCTTTGAATCGCGTAAGAGCCGTTCAAAACCGTTTCCGCGGACGGGGCTACCCCTCCGACGGTTATAACCTTTACGTCGTCGCTGACCGAGCCGAGGGATATATAGCCTATCGCGTTTTTATCGCTCGCGACCTTTGTCTTGACGACGCCCGTCGAGTTTGCGAGGTCGGCTTTGTCCGTCGTGAAGAAGGTCTTTGCTCCGTCGATGCTCATTTCGAGATAATTTCCATTTCCGTCCGTGACGTTTTTATCGAACGCCTCTCTCGTTCCGCTGCCTTGATCTCTCGCGATTACGCTTATGTTTTTCTCTCCGCCGCACGCGGTCATTCCAAACGCGCCGACTACTATAAGGGCGCAGGCGCATATCGCCGTCATCATTTTTTTAACTGTGATTTTTTTCATTTCTTTTTTCTCCTTTTTGTTTTTCTCGCCTCTATTATACTCCTCCCTTCTTGTTTTTGCAGGCGCTTTTTTGTCTGAAAAAAGTAAAAAAAATGTAAAAAGAAAAGAGAACTCAACGTTTCGAGTTCTCTCTATTCCTTTTTATTATACGCGCGCAAAAACGCTTAAAATCTTTCGCGGCGAAAAGCGGCAAAAATCAATCCTTTCTCGCGACGATGGAAACATCGAGTTCCATTCCGAGTTTTCCGTCCGTTCCCTTTTCAACCGTGACTTTGTCTCCGTCTTTTACGACCTTTCTGTACTTTCCGCCCGTAATGAGACCGCATACGTCGAAACTGTATTTCTCTCTGTCGACAAGGTAGGGCTTAAGAAGCGCGGCGGATTCGGCGTCGACGTAACCGACGTGATGAACGGCTTTCATATCCCAATCGTAAACGTAAACCTTTACGACGTCTCCGTCCAAAACGAGTCCCGTACGCTTAAATTCTTGCTCGGCGTACTCGTAAACGACGTCGTTTTCGTATTCCTCTTTAATCTCGCTCATCTTCAAGCCGTCGTATTTCTCGATATATCCGAGTTTTACGCCTTGCTTGATCTCTTCGTCGAGAATATTCTTAATCTTTATACCCTCTTCGTTATTCTTATCCGTTCCGTTAACCGCGGCGGTAACGTTGAAAAGAATTTCGTTAGGTCTATAAATGAGTTTTCTGCCTCTCTTTGCGCAGATAACCGACATAATATCGGCAAGATTGGCGGGAGGAGTAAGCTTAAACGTCTCTTTCTCGACGGGAGCGACCTCTTCGCTCGGGGCTTCCGCCTCGTCTTCTACGACTTCCGCGACCGCGTCGGCGGCAATCTCTTTATCGCTCTCGTCCGCTTCGACTACTTCCTCGACGACAGGCTCTTCAACCGCTTCGACTACTTCCTCGACGACGGGCTCTTCAACCGCTTCGACTACTTCTTCCGCAACGGGTTCTTCGACCGCCTCGACCACTTCTTCGTCGACGACTTGGCTCGCGAGAGCAACCTCGTCGGCGTCTCCGTCCAAACTTCCCTCTTCTTCGAGAATTTCAGCCTCTTCGTCGGCGGACGCTTCGAGAGGAACTTCGTCGATCGAATTCTCCGCGATTTCGTCGACCTCGGGCTCGACGTCCTCGACTACTTCTTCTACTACGGGTTCTTCGACAACCTCGACCGCTTCCTCGACAATCGGCGCTTCGACCGTCTCTACTACTTCTTCGACGACCTCTTCCGCGACGACTTTTTCTTCGACTTCTATCGGCTCGGCGATTTGCTCGACGGGCGCTTCGTATCTCGGAACGACTCTTATTCTCGCTCCGCGTTTTTTAATTCTACGCATATCTTATCTCCGTATATTTTTCGTTTAATTTAGTATATACTATTGTTTCGCTTTCTGTCAATTATTTTGGGCGAATTGCCCCTTTCGAAAAATTCGGGGAATCCGCGTAAATCGACGCCTTAACCTTTGAAATACTTCTCGCCTTGTCCCTTAATGAGCTCGGCGTCCGAGAAATAATCTATTCTCATCGAGGCTTTTACGTCCGCGAGAGTCTTCGCGGCGACCTTTTCCGCCCTCTCGGAACCCAGCCTCAAAGTTTCGTAAACGGACGGAATATCCTTTTCGAACTCCTTTCTTCTCGCTCTTATAGGTTCTAAGGTCGATTGAAGAATCTCGTTTAAAAATCTCTTGACTTTCATATCTCCCAATCCGCCGCGCGTATAATGAGCTTTGAGTTCGTCGAGACCAGCGTAGTCGGGCAAAAACGCCTTAAAGTGCTCGTCGGTCGCAAACGCGTCGAGATAGGTGAATACGGCGTTGCCCTCGAGTTTTCCGGGGTCGGTTACCTTGATGTGATCGGGATCGGTAAACATTCCCATTATCTTGTTCTTGACGTCGTCGGGCGAATCGGCGAGATAAATGCAGTTTCCGAGCGACTTGCTCATCTTTGCCTTGCCGTCCGTGCCGGGCAAGCGCAAACACGCCTTTCTCGACGGAAGAACGGCTTCGGGCTCGACGAGGGTTTCGCCGTATACCGAATTAAACTTTCTAACGATCTCTTTCGTTTGCTCTATCATCGGAAGTTGATCCTCGCCGACGGGAACGGTCGTCGCCTTGAAAGCGGTGATGTCCGCCGCCTGACTTATGGGATAGGTAAAAAATCCGACGGGTATGCTCGATTCGAAATTTCTCGCTTTGATTTCGTTCTTGACGGTCGGGTTTCTTTGAAGACGCGATACCGTCACGAGGTTCATATAGTAAAAGGAAAGTTCGCACAATTCGGGAATTTGCGATTGAACGAACATCGTTATTTTGTTCGGATTCAAGCCGCACGAGAGATAATCGAGCGCCACTTCCACGACGTTTTGTCTGACTTTTTCGGGATTTTCGGCGTTGTCGGTAAGCGCCTGCGCGTCGGCTATCATCACGAACATATCGTCGTAAGAGCCCTCGTTTTGTATTTTGACTCTCTCAGACAACGACCCTACGTAATGCCCGACGTGAAGTCTACCCGTCGGACGATCGCCCGTTAAGATTATCTTCTTTTGGTTGCTCATATTGCCTCCCGTCGAAAATCTCTCCGTTTTTCTCGGTCAAAGATTTTCGGCTATTTCGATTATTTTTCTGTATCTGTGATTTAAACAACTCTTGGTCACGCCAATATCCTCGGCGATTTCGGAAAGAGTTCTGTCTTTGTTTTTGAGCCTCGCTTCGGCGGCGGCTCTCAACCCGTCGGGAAGATTTCCGATCCCGATAGCCGAATCGATTTTGTTAATGGCTCGAATTTGCTTTACCGACGCGTCCATCTGCTTTACCATATTCGACATTTCGCAGTTTATCTTTCTGTTCATATCGTTTCGCATAGCCTTTTCGACCGCCAGTTCGGACACGTCCAAAACGGCTTTGTTCGCGCCCATAAAAGCAAGGAGATCGGTTATTTCGTCGATAGTTTTGAAATATACGACGTAAGTTTCCTTTCGCCCGGTCAGTTTTGGCATAAAATAGGCTTCGGAGAGTATCTCGCAAAAGTCTGTGGCCGTTTGATAATTTGCGAACGCGAATTCGAGATGATAGCCCGTCGAACTCGTTCCGTCGGCGCTCGGCGCGGTGACGCTTCCGCACCCCAAGAAAATTCCGCGGACGTAAGCCGCCCTCGTCTCGTCGTCGGCGATTTCGTCGTCGATATTGATTTTCAACGCCACGCCCTCGTCGTCTCGCTCGACGATTCTCATATCGACGAGTGCGTCCAAACTTTTTTCATTGATAAACCGCTCGATAAACCTGACGCGGTTGCCCCTCTTTAAATCCTCGACTCTTTCGGGCGCTCCGTATAAAAGAGTTATAGCCGACTCGACGCATTTAGCCGCCGTTTCGTCGCAAGGTATCTCAAACCCGACTTGTCCGCCGACCGAACACACGCTTCCGCCCGAGCGAATATACGCCGAGAGAAAAGATCGAGCCTCGTCGAGAGTTTTAAATTTTACGCCGCGCAACTCGGCTTTGACTTTTTCCGAAAAATTCATTTTTATACGTCTTTAAACTTCCGCGAAGACGACCGCTTTTTCGCAAGTTCGCCTCTCTTCGAACTCAACGTCTGCTCTTGAATTCGGCGAACCTCAATTTCGGCGTTCTTCCGTCTATGTTTTTTATTCTGTCCAAGGGGAAATTTACCCTTTTTACCAAATCTTGAAATAGTTTGTCGTCGCCGATTCGATCGGGCGAATGAGCGTCGCTGTCGACAACGAATTCGACGCCCGTTTCGATAACCTTTCTCCACTGCTCGTCCGACAAGTGAGTTTTCTTAGTGTTAATCTCTATATACGTCCCGTAGTCCGCCGCCGCTTTGGCGACCTCGACGGGGTCGCAAAAACAAAGATAACCGACGTGCGTGACGACGTCTATCGGATTGTTTTTTATCGCGTTAACGTAACAGTTCGTGTTGAATTTTACCAGCCTGTCCGACGGCGTTCTGTCGAAAACGCTGTCGAAAATGTTAGCCCACAAAAGCCAAGCCAAATCCTTGAAACTCTTGTAGTAAATAAATCTGTGAACGCCCGCCAAAATAACGTCGAGTTTGTCGTAATCTTTAGGGCGAACGTCTATCGTTCCGTTTTCGCCCCGAAGATTGGACTCGATTCCCAACAAAACCTTAACGCCGAACGCGTCGCTCGCTTGCTCGCATTCGGCTTTCATTTGGTCGAGTTTATTCCGTCTCATTCCGAACGCCGGGTGCGAAAAACCGTGATCGGTTATCGCAATGCCCGAAAGTCCTTTTTCTTTAGCCGCCGCCGCGTTGTCGAATATGCTTCCCTTTCCGTGGCTATAAGTCGTGTGAGTGTGTAAATCAAAGTTAATCATCGAATTCGCCTATATATTTTACTTCTTCTTGCAATTCAATCCCCGTTTTTTCCTTAACTGTCGCCTTGACGAGTTTCACGAGCGCCCGAATATCCGAACTCGTCGCCCCGTCTTCGGCGATAATGAAATTGGCGTGCTTTTCCGAAACTCTCGCTCCGCCGATCGAACGACCTTTAAGCCCCGATTGCTCGACGAGTTTCCCGGCAAAATATCCGTCGTTTTTAAAAACGCTTCCGCAAGATCTTCCTTTCGGAGTCCTCTTCGCCCTCTGTTTTAAAAATTTCTCCGCCGCGAGTTCGGACGAATCGAACTCGACGTTGTCGAGATTAAAACAGACTGACAAAACGACGTCTTCGCCTCTTGAAAAAACGCTTTCTCTATACCCGAACGCGCAATCCGATCGCGTTCGAATCCCGTTGGAGCACACGACGTAAGACACGTAGTCCCCGACGCTTTTATTCCATCGCCCGGCGTTCATCGCGACCGCGCCGCCGACAAAAGCCGGTATTCCGCTCAAAAACTCCATTCCGCCGAGACTGCTGTATAAAGCGGTTTTCAAAACGTCCGCCAAAGGCTCTCCGGCAAGGGCGACGAGAGTCTTTCCCTTGACGGTTATTCCTCTCAGTTTTTCGGTCAAAACGACCGCGCCTCTAAATCCGTCGTCGGAGACGAGGACGTTGTTTCCCCCTCCCAAAACGACGAACGGAATATTCTCGGTTTTAAAGTAAGCTATCAATCCTCTCGCTTTTTCCGCCGTATCGGGGAAAAATGCCATATCGGCGTTTCCTCCCGTCTTATACGAGGTTTTTTTCGCCAGCGAATAGTCCGCGGCGCTCTCCGCGCCGAGACGATCGGCGACGGCGAAAATTTCGTCGCGTTTTACCATTGACACGTCTCCTATTTTACTATATTTTCTTCTATATTTCAAGCGTTTTAAAGGCGATTTTTTTTTAACTTTTCTCGGTTATCCGATCTCTTTTAAAAGCGAGGCGACTTTTCTATCTACCGACAAATCGGTATTCTCCGCGTTTAAAGAGGTTATCGCGTCCTTCAACGAGCGAGCGGACGAAAAGGGGCTCGCCGTCTTTCCGTTCGCTTTAAAGTCGTATCCGAAAAAATCTATTTTGTCGGATGATTTTCCGTCTATTCTCGCCATTCCGATTCGGTAGAGTTCGGACTGAACTTCCTCGCTTCTTAACCTCTCGACAAATTCGACGCACGACGAATATTTCTCGTCGTCCGCCGTCGAAACCGCGACGTATTGAACGATATCGGTATAACCTCTCAACGGCTCGGCGACGAAAGCGACGCCTCTCTTTTCAAGTCTCCTCGCGTCTCTCTGCGTACCCAGAAGCAAACCGCCCTTTTCGATAAACCTAACGTAGGCGTCCGACGGAGGAAGATATAAAAGCCCCTCGCCTTTGATTTGCGCGAACTTAAGAGCCAAAACGGGAAGGGTATATTCGTTTTGAGAAACGACGACTCCCTTTGCGATTTTCTCCTTGTCGCTATCAAAAACCTCGTCTATAAGCCGTTTATCGCCCTCTTTCGCTATTAAATAATATCCGCCGGCGCACCAAGGAAGAGCAAGGACATTTCCGTCCACCTCCCCTCCGCCGCAATCGTCCGACGTTTTTAAAACTCTCGCGACTCTCAAAGCAAAATCCGCCCCGACGCCAAAAGAAAGCACGTCGGGAATCTCTCCTTTCTCAACGGCTATTCGAGCGCTCTCGACAGTATAAGTTTTAACGAGGACGACGGCGTCGTCCGACTGAAAATCGTCGGCTACCGAACGCAAAAACTCCGTTCTCGAACCGATTCCCCCTTCGAAACAATCGATTTGCCACGCCGTCAACGCAAACTTATACCCATTCTCTCCGCCGCCTTCATTCTCGCAATTAAAACAAAAAATCGGCGTCAAAACAAGGGAGAGAACGACCGCCGCTCCCGCCGCGACGCGAGCAAAAATTTTCATATTCAAATATATGCTCTTCGCTTGTTTTTTAAACCGATTTCAAAGTTTTTTCTTTAAATTTCTCCGCGCCGCGAAACGCCCGTCGAAAAACGACCGAACTTAAAACTCGACGTTCCGTTTAAAACGAAAAACGACCGAAAAAAATCCAAAACGAGCAAACGTCCTACAAAAAGACTCGCGAACCTTAACCTCGCGAACGCTCTCCGTAAAAAAACCGAGCGGATTTCAACCGCTCGGCGTCGCTTTATTCTTTTATAATTTATTCCTCTTCGCTTCCGAACACGTTTTTCATCAAATCCGCCGCCGGATCGTAGCCCTCTTGTCTGAGTCTGAACTTTCTCGCCGCGGTCTCCAAGACGATGGGAATATTCCTTCCGGGAGTTACCGGAATTACGACCTTTTGAACGTTTATCCCGAGAACTTCCTCGTATTGCTCGTTGATTCCGATTCTGTCGTAAGTTTGACCTTGAAGCCAAGGAGACAACTCGGCGATAATATCCACGCCCTTATCGGGTCTGACCGCTCCGGGCCCGAACATTCTTTGAATGTTTATTATTCCGATTCCCCTAATCTCCATATAATAACGAATCTTCTCGGGAGATTTTCCGATAAGTTGCTCGTTTATGTTTTTGATTATGACCGAGTCGTCGGCGATGAGTCGATGTCCGCGATTGACGAGTTCCAGCGCGATTTCGCTCTTTCCGACTCCCGACTTGCCCGTAATCAATATACCGACGCCGAATACGTCGACCAAAACGCCGTGCATAACCTCGGTCGGAGCGAGCAATTCGTTTTGATAAATTGAAAGGTCGTTTATGAGATTGGTCGTTACCTTTGTCGATTTAAAGAGGGGACACGAATATTTTTGAGCCGCGGCTATCATCTCGTCGGGATAATCGAGCCCTCTCGTTATGATAAAACACGGCGGATTTTTCTTGAAAACGGCGTCGATGACCGACTCCCTTTTCTCGGGCTTCATCTCTTTCAAAAACTCGTGCTCGGCGTGTCCCAAGACTTGTATTCTCGTAGCGTCGAAATGCTTTAAATATCCGGCAAGCTGCAACCCCGGTCTCGATACGCTTATCGATTGCAAGGACACCTCGCCTCTGCCGTCGTAAGCAATCTCGAGGTCGAGAGCCTTGGCAAATTCCGAGTTTGATATTTTGATTATTTCATTGTTGACTTTAACGGGCTTCATTTGTTCTCCTTTTTCAAGCCGAAATAGCGAATTATCGCGTCGGCTTGTTTTTCGTATATTCCGTCGACTTCGAGCAAATCTTCTCTCGTCGCGCGCTTTATATTTTCAATCGTTCCGAACTTTTCCATAAGAGCCTTTCTGCGTTTTTCGCCGATTCCGTCGATTTCGGTCAGGCTCGACTTTAACCCGTTCTTTTCGCGAGTCGAACGGTGATAGGTCACCGCGAATCGGTGAGCCTCGTCTCTAAGACGCTGAACGAGCCTTAAACAATAGTCTCTCCTCGGCAAGACGATCGGGTCTTTTGAAAAAAGAGTAAATATCTCTTCGTTTTGCTTGGCTATCGACGCCAAGTCGACGTCGGTTATTCCGAGTTCGTCGAAAACTTCCTTGACCGCCGAAAGTTGCCCCTTTCCGCCGTCGATAATCACGAGATCGGGACGCGCGAATTTCTCTTCCTCTTGGGTTCCGAGTTTTGAAAGACGACGAGTCAAAACTTCTTTTAAACAAGCAAAATCGTCCGACCCCTCGACCGTCTTTATTTTAAATCTGCGATATTCGTTCTTGTCCGCCTCGCCGTCGGTAAAGACGACCATCGAACCGACTTTGTCCACGCCGCTTAAGTGAGATATATCGTAACACTCTATTCTCTTCGGATATTTTTTTAGAGACAAGAGAGACTTTAACCTCTTGCACGCCGTCGTCGTTATTTCGTCCTTTCGACGAATTCTGTCGATTTCTTTTTCGAGGAAATCTCGAGCGTTAGACGTCGACATTTCGACGAGTTTCTTTTTTTCGCCCTTTTCGGGAACGGTTATTTTAACGGATTTCCCGCGACGTTCTCTTAAAAACTCGACGAGAAGATCTTCGTCGTCCGTCCTTTCGGACAAAATTATCTCGTCGGGAATTTCCGTTCCGTCCGAATAATACTGCGAAACGAAGGAGTAAAGACGACTCGCGTTTCCGTCCTCGGCGTCGTAATACGCGAAGTTTTTTCCTCCTTGCATTCTACCGCCGCGAATAAACAAGACGTTTACCGCCGAATAGAGCCCGTTTTCGGTCGTAGACACGACGTCCGCGTCGACGAATCTATTGAGAGAAGTCAATCTCCTCAACTTGATTTTTTCAAGCATTTTTAACTTGTCTCTATACGACGCCGCGAGTTCGAACTCCTCTATTTCGGCGCATTTCGTCATTTTCTCAATTAGGATTTTCTCGACGACGTCGTCGTCTCCCGATAAAAAATCAAGAGCGCCGTCGACGAGTTTTTTGTATTCCTCTTTGGTCGTCGCTCCGCCGCACGGACCGCAACACTTTCCGATAAAATAATTCAAACACGGTCTGACGGGAGACTTCGGGTCTATAACTTTCGAACACGTTCGAAGGGGAAAAGCCGCGTTTATCATCGCGAGCGTATCCGAGACGTTGACTCCGCCCATAAACGGTCCGAAATATCTGTTCCCGTCTCTTTTGAACGACCTCGTCGACGAAAAGGTCGGGAAGTCGCTCCGCAAATCGACCTTTATATAAGGATAAGTCTTGTCGTCCTTGAGCAAAATGTTATATTTCGGTTTGTATTTTTTTATAAGGTTGTTTTCAAGCGACAACGCGTCGATTTCGGAAGTCGTGATTATATAGTAAAAGTCCTCTATATTCGAAACCATCGCCGCGACCTTTTCGGGCTTGGGCGACGAATGGAAATACTGCGAGACTCTGTTTTTTAAAACCTTTGCTTTTCCGACGTAAATTACCGTCCCGTCGGCGCCGAGCATTACATAAACGCCGGGAGACGAAGGCAACATCTTTATTTTTTGTCTTAATATATCGTTCATAAACTACCGTTAATCGACTTATATGGGCGTTTTACCCGTCTTATCTTCTTTTGCGAGCGAGAGCAATTCGTCTCGTTCGTTAAAGCTCGGGTCGTCGACGCATCTTAAAACGAGAATTCTAAGCTCGTCCTTTATCGCCGAACCTCGATACCCGAGTCGAGCGAGATCGTCTCCGCCGATTTTCAATCCCTTGACCGAAAAACATTCTCCCGATTTTCTCGCCTTTTCGCAAAGGCTCTTTGCCAAAACGAGGTCGCCTACGAAGAGAGAGTTCTCCGCCTTTGCAAACGCTATTTTAAAATCCAAAAGGTCGGCGAAATTTTCCTCTCCGAATATATACAGATTCCTTTTTATCTCCTTTATATCGGGAAGAATTTCCGCGCTGAAATTATCTATCAAAAACAAGACCTTTTCGGCTATTTTCTTGGGAAATTTAAGTTTTTGCGCGACTTTTCTCGCCCTATTTGCCGAACCGACGGTCATACAAAGCGCAGCAAGACGCATATCCGCTCTTTTTTCCGACAATCCGACCGTGCGAACGCTAGTCTCGTAATTTTTCGCATATTCCGCCCCTATGTTTTTGTCGGCGGTCGAAATTTCCTCGCGTTTATCCTCTTCGACGGAAAGAATCTCTTCGAATACTTCTCTAAAATCAAGCGCCGCGCCGACGGCGTTTTTAGCGAGTATGGTTTTGACGAATTCGCCGTATACGCGCTCCGCGGAAACGGCGTTAAGATTTTTTCTTAAAGCGATAGCCGCGAGACGGGTGTTCTCCTCGACCGAAAACCCGAGTTTCGCCGAAAATCTCGCCGCTCTCAAAATCCGCAACGCGTCCTCTTCAAACCTCTCGAAAGGGTTCCCCACCGCCCTTATCAAACGGCTATCTATATCGGATAAACCGCCGAATAAGTCGATTATTCCCTCGTCTTCGCTATAAGCTAGCGCGTTTACGGTGAAATCCCTTCGAGCCAAATCCTCCTTTAAATCGGAAACGAACTCGACTGTTTCGGGGCGGCGAAAATCGCGATACGCTCCCTCTTTTCTAAAAGTCGTTATCTCAAAGGACTTGCCGTCGATTAAAATCGCGACGGTTCCGTGTTTTATCCCAGTCTCTATCGCTTCGTATTCGGCGAACAGACTCCTCGTCTCGGACGGCGTCGCCGACGTCGCGATATCCCAATCGTCCGGTATCGACCCCATAACGCAATCTCTCGCCGCTCCGCCGACTATATACGCCTTTTTCCCGGCGGCCTTTAAGCGACGGAGAATAAACTTTACCGCAAGAGGGGCTATTTCAGATATTCCGTCAATCACTTTCGGTTTTTCTTTCAACGGCTTTCGAGGCAAAGTCGGCTATCGATCGGTAAGCGTTTTCGCGGCTTACGTCGTTCAAAAGTTCGTGGCGAACGCCCTCGTAAAGAATCTTTTCAACTTGCCTTACGCCGACTTTCTCGCAATAAAAATCGTACAGTTTTTCGACGAGTTTGCCATATCCCCCGACGGGGTC
The DNA here is from genome assembly GCA_964629115.1 of uncultured Acidiphilium sp. Lineage (GTDB taxonomy): Bacteria > Bacillota > Clostridia > Christensenellales > Borkfalkiaceae > UBA10281. Next base: position 7,357 of record CAZVPW010000013.1, on the reverse strand, counting down.
GTCCTTTCCCGATATAATCAATAACGGGACGTCCTTTCTTACCGCTTTATAGTATTTCTTCTTGTAGTTTTTATTCAAATTGCAAAAGAACGACTTGTAAAAAGCATACGACAAGGTAAACGCGCAATCTTCGCAAGCGGCGTATTTCTCGCATTCTTCCTCGATCGACGAGATAAAAGTTCCGTTTTCGCATTTTTTATTGTAAACGCCGAACGAGAGTTTTTCAATGAGTTTCGCTCCACTTTTGCCTCTCCCCAAAAGACAATTTAGCGAAGCGACGACCTTTCCCGAAAAGGATGAAAAATCGCAAAGATAAGCGCTTCCGCACAAGATTACGGCGTCGCCGTCGTTCGGGTAACGCTCGATATACGCTTGCGTTAAAAACGAGCCGTAACTATGCCCGAAAATAACAAGCGGAAGATCGGGAAATTCCTCTTTGTAAATCTTCGTCATATCGCGGATATCTTTTAAGGTGTCTTCGAACATATCTCCGTCCGAATACCCCTTTCTATCCCCGTCCGTGAGCCCGTGACCTCTGTGGTCGTCGGCGAAAACGAGAAATCCTTTTGTCGTCAAATACTCGGCGAAATCGTCGTATCTTACCGAACTTTCCGCCATTCCGTGCGATATTCTGAAAAGGGCTTTGACCTTGTCGGGTCTCCACTCTCTATATCCTATTTTTTTACCGTCTCGCGCTATAAAATACTTCTCGGTCATCTCATCGCCTCCTCGACGGCCTTTTCCCAGCCGTCGTATAATTTATCGTATTTTTCTCTTTCTCCGCTCGGCTCGAAAGTTTTTTCGCTCTTTCTAAACCCCGCGACATCCTCTTTTTTAATAAGCCCCAACCCGAGAGCGCACAGATACGCCGCTCCGAGAGCCGTGCTTTCCTTTTCGACGGGTCTGTCCGTTCTGACGCCGAGCAAGTTCGCCAAGAATCCCATCAAAAAGTCGTTGGCGGACGCTCCGCCGTCGCATCTGAGCGCGGTCGCCTTGACCCCTCTTTCCCTCTCGAACGCGTCCGCCGCGTCCTTTGTCGAGTAAGCCATCGATTCGAGAGCGGCTCTCGTTATGTGAGCCTTCGTCGTTCCTCTCGTCAGTCCGTTTATCAAGCCTCTTGCGTTCGGATTCCAATAGGGAGCTCCGAGCCCCGTAAACGCCGGAACCAAATAAACTCCGCCCGTATCCTCGACCGACGTCGCCAACGCCTCGCTCTCGGACGATTTTTCAAAAAATCCGAGGTTGTCTCTCAGCCACTGAACGACGCTGCCGGCGTTAAAAACGCTGCCCTCGAAAGCGTACGACAATTTGCCTCCGATACCGTAAGCAACCGTCGTTACGAGTCCGTTTTGCGAGATAATCGGCTTATCGCCCGCGTTATATAACATAAAGAGCCCCGTTCCGTAAGTCGCTTTCATATCGCCGACGTTTAAGCACCCTTGACCTATCAAAGCCGCTTGTTGGTCTCCGGCGATTCCGCAAATCGGAATTTTTCTTCCGCGATACTCAAAATAACCGACCGTCTCGTCCGAGCCGACGATTTTGGGCAAACATTCTCTCGGAACCCCGAAAATCTCCAACAACTCATCGTCGTAATCTCCCGTTTCGAGGTTAAAAAGCATTGTTCTCGACGCGTTCGTAACGTCGGTAACGTACGCCTCTCCCATGGTGAGTTTATAAACGATAAAACTGTCTATCGTGCCGAACAAAACGTCGCCCGTTTTTGCCTTTTCGGCAATTGAGGGAACGTTGTCGATAAGCCAACGAATCTTGCCGGCGGAAAAATAAGCGTCGGGCAAAAGCCCCGTCTTTTTCCTTATGGTTGCTCCCCATTTCTCGGCGATTCGCTCCATATATTTCGCCGTCCGCCGACACTGCCAAACGATGGCGTTATAGAGAGGTTTTCCCGTAGTTTTATCCCACGCGACGACCGTTTCGCGTTGGTTTGCAACGCCGATTCCGAGAACGTTTTTCACGTCGTCCGCGCTCTCTAAAATTTCAATTAAAGACGCCAACGTCTGGGCGTAAATTTCGTTCGCGCTCTCCTCGACAAAGGTCGGTTCGGGGTAAATTTGTTTTAGTTCCGACGATTTTGACGCGACGATTTCCTTCTTGTCGAAATCGTATAAAACCGCTCTCGCGCTTGTCGTGCCCTCGTCTATCGCGACGATATACGCCATTTTCGCTTTTCTCCTCTTTTTCGATATATCTATATTGTATACCAAAAGAGTCGCCTTTTCAAGTCATTTAACGACAATTTTGTCAAATTTGCAAGCAATCGGCGCATACTTTAATTAAAGAAGGAGTTTTTATGAGCGCTATCGTATTAACGGGCGGCGGAACGGCGGGACACTGCGCGCCGTGTTTCGCCCTCGTCGACAATTTAAAAAAAGACTTTGACGAAATTTATTACGTCGGAAGCGAAAACGGACCCGAAAAGAATTTTGCCGCGGCTCGCGGCGTTAAATACTTTCCCGTTCCGACCGTAAAATTCGAAAGAAAGATCGCCCCGAAGACCTTTCTCATTCCGATAAAACTCGCGCGCTGCGTTTCCGCGGCAAAAAAAACTCTCGCCGAAATAAAACCGTCGGTCGTTTTTTCAAAAGGAGGCTACGTCTCTTTGCCCGTCGTTCTCGCGGCGCAAAGACTAAATATCCCAGTCATCTCGCACGAATCCGACCTCTCGATCGGTCTGGCAAACAAAATCGCGGCGAAGTTTTCGGATAAGTTTTTGACGGCGTTCGACGAGACGAGCAAACAAATAAAAAACTCGGTTTCCGTAGGCATACCTCTCGACCAAAAACTTTTTCGCCCGTTAAATAAAAAGGAAGTTCTCAAAGAGTTCGGATTTTCGGGAGACAAAAAAGTCCTGCTCGTCATGGGCGGCAGTCAAGGGAGCAAGGCTCTGAACGACGCCTACCGACTCGCCGAAAAAGACCTTCTAAAAAAATACGACGTAATTTGCCTCGCCGGCAAAGGAAAAGCAAGGACAAAAGTTCCCGATGGCGTATTCGAAACGGAATTTGCCCGAGATATATCGCGAGTTTACGCCGCGACGGACTTGGCGATTTCAAGGTCGGGAGCAAACGCCGTCTTCGAACTTATTTCCCTAAAAATCCCGACTCTCGCGGTTCCCCTTCCGAAAGGAGTTTCGAGAGGGGATCAAATCGAGAACGCCGAGTTTTTTAAATCCAAGGGGCTTATCGAAATTCTCTACGAGCAAGATCTTTCGCAAAAAAACCTTATAGACGGCGTCGATAAACTAAACGCAAATTCGAATAAACTTATCTCCCGAATGGAAAAACAACCTTTCCAAGACTCCGCCGCGAAAATAACGAGAATTTTATCCGAATATAGCCGTTAAAAACAAACCGAGCATAATTTCGACTTTGCCCAAATAAACTATATCGTAGCCATTAGGGATTGAATTTAAGCGCAATCGGCAAAGGAGTTTTTATGGAAAATTACGATATCTACAGCGACATCGGCAAAAGAACGAACGGCGATATATACGTCGGCGTAGTCGGTCCGGTCAGAGTCGGAAAGTCGACGTTCGTCAAGAGATTCGCCGAACTTTTGATGACGCCGAACATAACCGACCCGAACGACAAAAAAATAGCCGTCGACGAATTGCCTCAATCGGGCGACGGAAAGACTATAACCACGACCGAACCCAAATTTATCCCGAGCGAAGCGGTCGAAATTTCCTTCGGGACAAAAGCGACGGCGAGAATGAGACTTATCGACTGCGTGGGATTTATGGTCGACGGAGCGATAGGCGGCGAAGAAAACGGAGACCCGAGAATGGTTCAAACCCCGTGGAATCCTCAACCCATTCCGTTTGAAAAAGCGGCGGAAATAGGCACGGATAAAGTCATCTCCGAACACTCTACCATCGGCGTCGTCGTGACGACCGACGGAAGTTTTTCGGGCATCGCTCGCGAAAACTACGAAAAAGCCGAGGAACAAACGATTGCAAAACTCAAACAAATCGGAAAGCCGTTCGCAATTTGTTTAAACGTCAAAGACCCGAACGGAGACCAAGCAATCTCGTTGGCAAAAGCGCTCGAGGAAAAATACGGCGTCGCCGTAGCGAGAGTCGACCTTTTAAACTGCGGAGAAGAAGGTTTTGCCGCCGTTATGGAAAAAGTTCTCGACGAGTTCCCCGTCAAATCGATCGGCGTAACAATCCCCGATTGGCTTCGAGCCCTTCCGCCCGAAAACGCAATCGTCTCAAAACTTGTCGAAGCCGTTAAGGACGCGTCCAAAAAGACGCTAAAAATGAAAGACGGAAATTTCCTCGAAGACGCGGCTTTGTCCGTCGACAAAATAATACCCGTCTCGACTTCCTTGGACGCCGGAGAGGGAAAACTCCGCCTCGATTTGGAAACGGATAAAAGTCTCTTTTACGACGTAATAAGCGAAACTTGCGGAGAAACCATCGACGGAGAATATAAACTTATGAGTTTTGTCCGCGACCTATCTCAAGCGAAATGGGAATACGACGGAATACGCGTCGGACTTCAAAACGCCGACGCTTCGGGATACGGAATCGTGTCTCCGTCCGAAAAAGACGTGATTTTAAGCGAGCCGTCGCTCGTAAAGCAAGGCTCGCGTTACGCCGTGAAGATTGAGGCGAAAGCCGAGACTTTGCACGTAGTCAAAATCGACGTGAACGCCGCGACATACCCTTTCTCGGGCTCTAAAAAACAATGCGAGGACTTTATCTCGTATTTAGCGAACGAAACGCAAAGCGGAGACGCGGCGAACGCGAAAGTGTTCGGCAGACCGCTTGGCGAAACGGTCTTGGAAGAGATAAAAGCGAAGTCGGAATCGATGCCCGACGAGACGCGAGCAAAACTAAAACGAGTCGTTTCCAAAATGATAAACGACGGCAAATATCGCGTCATATACTTCGCGTATTAAACAAATCGCCCCGAACGGTCAAACCGTCGGGGTTTTTCTTTTTATAAAACCGTCGGCGTCAAAATCGCCTCTTTTCGACAAAATCTCCCCGTTTCGCGTCTTTTTACGCGGTTATTTCGATTCAATTTTACTAGATTTTGCGCTAAAATTAAAGAAAAACCAAAAGGAGAACGACCATGGATAAACACGGAATAGTCATACTTGCGGATAACCCGAAGAAAGTCGACGAGATCGCTTCGGCATTTGAAAACAGCGGCAAATTCGAGATTGTCGGAAAAGCCTCCGACGGCGAAGACGGCGTAAACTTAATTCTCAAAAACGATCCCGAATACGCGGTAATCGACCTCATTCTCTCCGGTCTCGACGGGCTCGGGGTTTTAGACAGACTGGCGTCGTTCGGCTCTAAGACAAAAATCGTCGTGTACACGTCTTTATCGAGCGAAGAAGTCGTCGAGACGTGCATAAGTAAGGGCGCTCTTTTTTACGTCGCCAAACCATGCCCCGTCGAAACGCTCGTAAACCGAGTCGTCGATCTCTTTTTAAACGGAAATAAAGCCGTCCCCCTTGAAAATTCAAGAATCGGAAAAATAACCTCTCTCGACGAAAAGATAAGTCGCATATTCATCTCCGTCGGAATCCCTCCGCACATTAAAGGCTACGGATATTTGCGCGAGGGTATTAAAATCGCGGTCGACAACCCCGACGTCATAAACAACATAACCAAAAAACTCTACCCGATGATAGGCGAGAGATACGCCACGACGCCGAGCAAGGTCGAACGAGCGATCAGACACGCCATCGAGGTCGCGTGGGCGAGAGGGAGAATAGGAAATATCAACGACCTCTTCGGCGCTCAGACCTACCTCGCCGGAGAAAAGCCGACCAACGGAGAATTTATCGCGCTCATCGCAGACAAAATGCTCCTCGAGGGAGCCTAAAAGTCAAAACTTTCCCAAGGCGCGCCGAACGCGCCGAGTTCGACGTAAATTCGCTCCGATAAATTTCGGAACTTTATGACGTCGCCGAACGCGACCAACGCCATAAAATCCCCGCATAAAAAAAAGCCCCGAAAGCCTGTTCGCTTTCGGGGCGCATACGTTTTAAATATCGATTTTATTGAGAAGTTTTTCGTCGTTTTCGCGGAGTTCCTTGGGAACGACGATGTTGTCGTAATCGATAAAATATTTCTTTTTGTTTATCGTGAAATAATCGACTTGGCGCATACTCGCGATTAAAATCGCAAAGAACGCGTTGACCAAAATCGATCCGACGCCAAATGTAAATATCGCCGTCGAACAAGCAAAATAGACGAAGGCTACGTCCGCTACGAGGTAGGCGGCGAACATTTTCCAAAAATACTTATTCTTCGGGAACAAACCTTTTTTAAAGGCGTTCTTTATGCCCTCCCCTCCGACGAGCGCGTTAGAGGAAGTCTGGCTCATACAAGTGGAAAACAACGCCGCGGCGAAAAAGGAAACGAGCGCGCATAAGAAAATTCCGAGAACGGGAACTTCGGCGATTGTCAACAGTATTATAAACGCGTCGACGCCGATAACGACGAGGACGAAAACAAGAAGCAAAGCCGCGTCTATAAGTTGATAAACAAGGATTTTCTTAAGATTTTCAAGGAACGTTCCGACATACTCTCTATGCGAGAGACTGCCCATGTAACCGTTGACGAGGATAAGCGAAACGCTATCTCCCGCGCCGCCCAAAAACCTATAAAGGTAAAGAAACAAGACGCACAAGCAGGCGACGCCGACCATATTGCCGATATTGGACGACAAGCAAGCCGTCAAGGTTTGCCAACTCGCCAAAAGAGAGTCCGCCAAAGCGGCGTAATCTTCGTTGGTCATAATCGCCTTAATTATGTCCGCGACGTCCCTTAAAACGGGAGCCGCCGCCTCTACGAGCGGTTGAAGATTCACCTTTAAAACAATCGACAATACCGTTCCCAGCAACGCGGCGATTATGGTTTTGTACAACAGATTTTTGAAAACGAGCGCGAAGTTTCCGATCGCGATTTTCAACGCGTTGATTGTTCTCATTATTTCCTCCGTCTATGTTAAATTTGACGCGGCGTAACAGCGAAAAAAACCAATTCTTCGGCGCCGTCGTTATAGATCGCGTGCGAACTGCCTCTCGGGCAATAGTGACAAACTCCGACGCTCAACCGTTCGGTCTCGCCGTCGCAGACGACCTTGCCGCTTCCCGAAAGAACGATTAACTCCTCGCTGTCGGTCAAATGCTTATGAAATCCGACGGACGCGCCGGGCTCGAGTCGTCCGAGCAAAAAAGCAACGTCTTTTCCGTCGATCTTTTTCAACCCGAAAGACCCCTTTCCGCCCATAAAAGCGTCTATCGATTCTTCCCTCGCGTCCTTGAAATCGATTCTCATTTTTTTCCTCCGATAAGAAGGTTATAATAATAC